>CAJKQE010000149.1 GCA_905201915.1 uncultured Lachnospiraceae bacterium | reverse complement strand
CTTCGTTATGCAACCGTAATCACAGTATGCTTTGGTCTTATGGTTGCCATTGTAATGCAATTTTTTGCTGAACCGGTGGTAGCTCTTTTTACAGATGTAACAACAGCAAATGGTGCAAAAACAATTCGTCTGGGAGAACAATATTTACGAGGTTATGTATGGGACTGCGTATTTGCCGGAATACATTTTAGCTTCAGTGGTTATTTCTGTGCCTGCGGAAAATCCATGCTCTCTTTTATACATAATATTCTGGCAATTTTACTGGTGCGTATTCCCGGTGTCTATATGACATCCCTGTTTTTCCCTGAAACTTTGTTTCCTATGGGACTTGCTACTGCTGCCGGTTCTCTGCTGTCTGCGATTATTTGTGTAATTTTCTTTAAAACTATTTTAAACCACAACATATCTGCTACTTCAAAAAATTAAAAAAAGGGATATCACAAAGCATTCTTTTCTATGCCTTTGTGATATCCCAATTTTTATGGACAGATTTTTTTAATTTTCTTCTGATATGCTACAATCAACAAAATCATAGCACCCAGCCACGCTCCTGTCTCTGCAAAGTAAATGCCTTCTTTTCCCATTACGAAAGGAAGGAAAAATGCTATAGAAATACGCATAATCATTTCTGCAATTCCTGAAAACATGGGAATAACGGTATCGCCCATTCCCTGCAAAGCAGAACGATAAATATGAAGTAAGTACAAAATTATAAGAGTAGCTCCCATAACAGCCAGATAATTATATGCAATCTTTAAAACTTCTTCTGCCTGTTTCTCTGTAGGAGAAATAAAAATCCCCAAGATTTCATGTCCGAAAATAAGTAATACTGCACCGACTGCTAAAGCAATCACTACAGAAAGCTGTGCAGAAATTTTTACTCCGTCTTTAATCCTTTGATATTCTCCGGCACCCAGATTTTGCCCTACAAAAGAAGATGTGGCATATCCCAAGGAAACTGCTGCCAATTCAAACAATCCATATAATTTATTAGTCGCTGTGAAGCCCGCCACATATAAAAATCCAAAACCATTAATGACATACTGAATAGCAATTCCGCCAAAACCAATAATAATATTTTGGAAAGCAACCGGAAGTCCTAATCCCAATAGCTTCTTCACTACACAGAAGTCATACTTCCAATCCTCTTTGCTCATCTTCCATACACCGTATTTTTTAAGCTGAATACAGCAAATCCCTCCAGAGCAAAATTGAGCCAGAACTGTTGCAATTCCTGCACCTTCTACTCCCCAGTGAAAAACCATTACAAAAATTAAATCCAGTACAATATTTGTAACAGCCGCCGTTACCATGGCTTTCAAAGGTGTTTTGCTGTCACCCATTGCCCGCAGTATTCCCGAAGATATATTATATAAGGCTGTCGCAACTAATCCTACCAACAAAATAAACAAATAGTTATAAGCGGACTGCCAGATATTCTCCGGCACTCTTAAAAAATTTAACAGAATTTTCAAATTCCCTAAAAATAATGCCATAAAAAGCAAGGTAACTCCTGCTCCTGTCCATACAGACATGGCAACGGTCTTTTTCATACCCTTTTCATCTTTTGCCCCAAAACGCTGAGCAATTAAAACAGAAAACCCCTGTGCAATCCCGGTAATCCCGCCTATGGCAGTAAAGCTAAGCCAGTCTGATGTCCCCAAAGCTGCCAACGCTTCTACTCCTATGCCTCTGCCAACAATAACACTGTCCATAACCGTATACATCTGTTGAAAGACATTTCCCAGCATCAGCGGAATGGCAAAAGAAATAATCATCTGTCGGGGATTTCCCCTGGTCATATCTTTTGTACTTTCTCCCATTATAAAACCTCACTTATAAAGTTTCTTTTATTTTCCTGCCCAGTAATTCACAGCTTTTACAAGAAACTCACCGCATCCTTTTAAATTCTTATCATAGTATGCGAGAAATCTTTCATCTTCTATATACATAGACGCAAGCCCTTTATGTGCCTGAGCAGAGTATTCCTTCCATGTATATCCCAACCAGTCCTTATGCAAAAGCACAATTCTGTGCCCTGTTTCACTTTCCGGCAGTTCTTTGTTTCTCACAGCTTCTTCCAGCTGACGACAAACCTCTTTTTCCAGATTTTTAAATCTCTCATAGTCTGCTTCGGACAGTCCCATAATTTTTTGATTTGCTTCGTCAACCGCTTCTTCACCATATTTTTCTCTGGCTTCTTTACCATAAAGCTTCTCTTTTTTCTCTATCAGCTCTCTCTTAAAACCTTCAAATTTTTCTTTATCACTCATACTTCTTTCTCCTTTCATGTCTGCAATAGTATTTTTTACAGTCTGAATTAAAGTAGAAATATGTTTTTCCTGTTCTATAAGAGCAATTAAATGTTCCTCAAGCGCTTGTGCCGCATCAAATCGGGGATTATTTATAATTTCTTTAATTACATCAAGCCCCAGATTTCTTTCCCGGTAAAATAAGATTTGCTGCAGCAGGTCCACCTGCTCCTGTTCATAGTAACGACAGCCCTGCTCATTTACTCTATTGGGCTTTAACAGACCTCTTTCATCATAATAACGAAGGGTTCTGGTACTTACCCCTGCAATATCTGCCAACTGTCTGATACTGTACTCCATATTTCTTCCTCCTTTTCTTCCTGTACAATTACCATAACAGTTTCCGCTACGTCAATGTCAAGGCTGTTTTTTCATTTTTTAATTCCATGTCTGAACAATCTCTATAATTTCTTTCTCATAATCTTCGAATAAATCTTCATGTCTTCCCATGTTTTTCACATTGGTTTCTGCTCCCCATATATTATCATCAAAAAATTCCCATACATGATAAGCAACTCCACGATATTCGAAATCAATACTTCCGCAGCCATCTTCCTCCGAATAGGTAAATGGAAATCCTTTTTCTTTTAAAAGGTTTTGTAACTTTTCTAATCTCATCATTCTGTCTTCCTTCTCTTATGACTGACTGGAACATTTTTCTGCATCAATAGCCAGAACCAGCATCAATACATACAAAGCATTTTCCGGTCTGTCAATTTCCATGACATAAGTATCTGCTAAAGAAAATACTTCTTTATTTATCAAGGCTACCGCCCTTCCAGTCTGATCCTGTATTTCATAATCCCATTCCCATACATTTCCCTGCACGCTCCAACCGTTAAAATC
>CAJKQE010000148.1 GCA_905201915.1 uncultured Lachnospiraceae bacterium | reverse complement strand
TATACAGACACAAGATCCTTAGTCTTGCCTGTCTGCCAATTCCAGCACTCCCGCTTACTGCTTACCTGTTTCGTAAGTACTTATATATAATACCACATATTTTTTATTTTGCAAGTTTTTTTTGAAAAATTTCTTCATTTTTATATTTTTTCTTTTTTTCTCGAAAATTCCAAAAAAAAGAATCCTGCTAGAACGCCCTTTCCTTCAAAACAAAAACAAGGTCAACATTCATCAGTTTCCTGATAAACACTGACCTTTCTTTATGCGGGAGATGGGACTTGAACCCACACGTTTATACAAACACAAGATCCTTAGTCTTGCCTGTCTGCCAATTCCAGCACTCCCGCTTACCTGTCGTTTCTCTCAAACGACAAGTGAAAGTATAACAAACATTTTTCCATTCGTCAAGAGTTTTTTTAATTTTTTTCGTAGATTAAATTCCCCTTAACAAATTTACATTTAATCTGTCTGTCATCTGCCAAATAAACAAGCCTTTCCAAACGTTCCCTCACACTTAATTCCTGCGGATGCAAAAGCTGACTGTCATCGAAAACAACCGCATCAAACTCATATCCATCTAAAAAACTGCCTACTTTCCCAAAAAATGCTCCGCCTCCTGCTGTTCCCATATAAAAGGCTTCTTCAAGTGTTATAGGTTTCTGCTCTGTATCCACCAAACGCCAACGAAGTTTTGAACACTGAATGGCATCTGCCATGGCTCTTAAAATAGAAGTACTGTATCCTCCTGCCACGTCACTTCCAAGTCCAACCAAAAGCCCTTCATCCAAAAATTTTCGAACAGGTGCAATACCTGAGGAAAGATTTGTATTAGACTGAGGACAATGGGCTATAAATACACCTTGCTTCTTAATCAGAGAAATCTCCTCATCCTTTAACCAAACACAATGCGCCATAATTGTAGGACAATCCCCACCGAATAATCCTGCCTGATAATAAGCATCACTATAACTGAAAGAATTTGGGCAAAGTTCCTGTACCCACTGTATCTCTCCCGGATTTTCCGATAAATGAGACTGCAAAGGCAGTCCGGTCTCTTTTTGAATATTCAGAAGTTCTTCCATCAAATCATCAGAACAAGATGGAATAAATCTGGGGGTTAAAATAGGTTTGGTATGCTCATAATGCCCTTCTGTTTCCAGCAGCCACTGCCTTACAGCTGCTGATGCTTCTTTTGCGCTTTCTTCCTGTAAGCCTTCCAGCGCATTTCTATCCATGCTCACCTTTCCCACATAAGTATCCAAACCGGAATCTTCCAGTAAATCCATCAATACTTTTGTTCCTTCCACATGCAGGGTAGCAAAAATCACTGCTCTGGTAACAGCACTTTTCTTTAAATCCTCCACAAACATTGTATAAGCTTCTTTTGCATAATCTACATTTGCATATTTCATTTCCTCTGGAAATGTATGTGTATTCAGCCAATCCAGCAATTCCAAATCCATTCCCAAACCTCGAAAAGCGTACTGAGGTGCATGAGTATGCAAGTCCACCAACCCCGGTATAATCAGGGCATCGCCCATATCTTTGATTGAATAACTTTCGTATTCCTCTGGAAGTTCCTGATATACACCTCTGCAAATCCCTTCTTGACACACCACATAACTCTTCGGACAAATAGCAAGCTTTTTATTGCTGTCACTATAACAAATATTTCCTCTCAAAACAAAGCTGTGTTTTTCCTGCATTTACTGTCTATGACCTCCTTACAAATTTCTCCTGAATTTTTCTTTCTCCTTCCAGAAGCATTTTTGTTATTTCCTTATTCTTTCCCAAAATTTCCTGAAAACATTCCCACTCATCTTCAATCCCCTGACCATGAGGCACAAGATAAGCTCCGGCATCACTGCCCAAAGCAAACTGTACACCTATCTCATATCCCTTTTGTATGTTACAGCTTCCCGTTTCCCATATTTTTTCCAAAACAGCATCTGAAAATCTGCCGCAGCCAATCATATTTTTTACTACCGTTATAGTGGGAACCCATACCGTTCCATTTTCTTTCATTGCCCACATAGCTTCTTCATCTACATAATTCCCATGTTCAATACTGTCCACACCGGCAAGAGCTGCTTCCAAAACAGCCCTTGCCCCATTTGTATGTGCCATAACATGAAACCCCTCTTCATGGGCAATATGTACCATTTCTTTTAC
This sequence comes from uncultured Lachnospiraceae bacterium, assembly GCA_905201915.1. Lineage (GTDB taxonomy): Bacteria > Bacillota > Clostridia > Lachnospirales > Lachnospiraceae > Blautia. The sequence goes on along the minus strand of CAJKQE010000148.1, from coordinate 1,002 downwards.
TTCTTCTGCCTTTAAAGCTTCTTCTGTCACAGAACCATCTGTGTCAAAATTCATAATACCGGTTGTCATAATCTTAATGAAATCTCCGCCACGCCTTTTCACTTCTTTTACCAGCTCGGTATATTCTCTCATATTTTCAAAAGATTTTCCTACAATTCCTCCGTAATGTCCCTTTTTATGAATGGCAAAAATTGGTGTCCGATAGGTAATCCCATATTGCGGTGCAATTTCCTTTGCCTTCTCAGACACCCCTAAATCGTCACCTCCATCTCGTATAAACAAAATTCCTTTTTCCTGATAAGCGCGAAAATGCTCATGAATAACTTCTGTATCCACTCCACTTTTATGACGATTTACCGCTGCTTTATAATTTATCCCATTCATGAAAATATGTGCATGATTTTCTCCAAACATTATGACATCTTCTTTCTAAACTTAATCTTCTCTTGCCCATCCATAGGCACATTTTACTGCTTTTTTCCAACCTTTTGTCTTTTTATCCCTTTCCTCTTTTGTAAGTTCAGGATAAAAGACACGATCTGTGCTCCAGTTCTCAATAATTTCTTCTTTGCTATTCCAATATCCCACTGCCAATCCTGCCAGATACGCAGCACCCATTGCTGTAGTCTCTACACATACCGGTCTTTTTACAGGAACCTGTATCATATCTGCCTGTGTCTGCATAAGGAAATTATTGGCACTGGCACCACCGTCTACTTTTAGAAAATTTAATTCCATACCGGAATCGGCTCTCATAGCTTCAATTACATCGTGAACCTGATATGCCAGTGACTCCAAAGAAGCACGAATAATATGACATTTATTCACACCTCTTGTAAGACCTACAATGGTTCCTCTGGCATATTGATCCCAATAAGGCGCTCCCAATCCTGTAAAGGCTGGAACAACATAACAGCCGTTTGTATCCTTCACCTTTTTTGCCATATATTCCGAATCTTCTGCTGAATCAATAAGACGTAATTCTTGGATTGGGATTCAGCC
>CAJKQE010000147.1 GCA_905201915.1 uncultured Lachnospiraceae bacterium | reverse complement strand
GCTATTATTTAAAGAAAACTGATTCATTGCGATTGAATCAGTTTTCTTGTGTTATACGGTTTAAAACGTTTCAGATATTAATGTTTAAAGACTGTTTTACATGTCATGGTGAGAATCAAAGGAAAAAATACAATTGAAATGATTAAGGCACTAACAGAGCTGGAGGTTATTCAGGTTGGAGTTAATAAAAGACCGCTGTCAAATAAAGGAAATAGCTTGAAAAGTAATAGAGGAACATTCGCCCAAATCTATAGGATTAGCTGAATTTGTTGAAGAAAAAGAAAAATGATGGTGGTGACTTGAAAGGAATACTGGGAAAGTATGGTCCATGCGTGAAGTGTAGTCAAGGTCATTTTTTAAAACCTGAAGAGATATAGATGATAATTAAAGATGGGTACAGGTTTATGATTTTTTTATTGGTTAAAATATTGAATTTTCAAGGGTTAATACAACATATCGGTGTGGGAAGTTTTAGTAAATAATTAAACCATTAGTTCAATGACAAGAATACATTTATGTAATAAAATGGTAGTATATATCAAATGGGAAATGAACGAGGAAAAAATGGATTACAGGAATTACATTGAAATACGCAAAATATCATTGCTATATTATCAGTATTGCTTGAGTAAAAGCAATTAAAATAAAGAAATTGTGAAAGAAGTGATGTGGGATGACTCTGAAAGAGTATGTTAAAAAACGAGAATGTAGACCAGAATTCAAACGAGAATTTGCCAGATATCAGCCGGAAATTGAATGCGTACGGATTTTAATAGACGCACAAATCGAACAAAATTTATCATTGAAAGAGTTGGCTAAAATAACAGGAATTAGACAATATAAGCTTCGTAAAATTCTCAATGGGAAACGAATCCCTACCATGAAAATTTTACAGAAAATTGCTAAAGGACTGGGCAAAACTGTCAAGGTGCAGATTATATAATCCGATGCTTGCAATTAGGTTGAAGGATAAGACAAAGTTATGTTAAAATTAGTCATGAAGAATTAAGATAGGATGAGGTATGGTGGAGGTGTGAGGATGGATTTAAATGAAATGCAATCCATATTTACAATCGGAGAAACTGTGGCAGTTGAATTCAAACGCTGTGGTAATGGAATAGAATCAGACACCTATGAGACAGTATGTTCTTTTTTGAATCGATTTGGAGGAGATCTTTTTTTAGGAGTATTAGATGATGGAACTGTATTAGGTGTACCTGAAAAAGCGGCTTCAGATATGGTGAAAAACTTTATAAAAGTAATCAGTAATCCAAGTATGTTCAGTCCTACAGTTTATTTACTTCCAGAAATTGTTAAATATGATGAAAATCATACTATTATTCATGTGCATATACCTCCGAGTGCAGAGGTTCATAGTTTTAAGAAAATAATTTATGATCGTGTAGATGATGCTGATGTAAAAGTGACATCAACAAGTACGATTGCTCAGATGTATATACGTAAGCAGAATATTTTCACAGAGAAGAAGATATTTCCTTATGCAAAAATGGAAGACTTGAGATTAGATCTGTTGCCTAAAATCAGGGTTATGGCTCAGAATCATGCTGGTGGACAACATCCATGGACAGCAATGGATGATCAGGAACTATTGAAAAGTGCAGGATTGTATGGCAGAGATGTTGTAACGGGAGAAGAGGGATTCAATCTTGCAGCAATTATGCTTCTTGGAAAAGATGATGTGATTTTAAATGTTGCACCGACTTATGTGACAGATGCACTTGTAAGGAAGGTCAATGTAGATCGCTACGATGATCGGGAAATTATTAAGACAAATCTAATTGAAAGTTATAGTCAACTCTTGGATTTTGGAAGAAAAAATTTGCCAGACAAGTTCTTTTTGGAAGGAGCTGTAAATAAGAGCCTTAGAAACACGATTGTAAGAGAAATGGTAAGCAATACCTTGATGCATCGGGAATTTACAAGCAGCTATACAGCAAAATTCGTGATTGAAAAAGATCGAATGTATGTGGAAAATGCAAACCGTGCAACCAAGGAAGGTTTTATAACAGTAGATAATCTGGAACCCAATCCAAAGAATCCGATTATAGCAGCATTTTTTAGAAATATCGGTTATGCTGATCAGCTTGGATCTGGGGTACGTAAACTATTTAAGTATTGCAAATTCTATTCAGGTAAAGAGCCGGAATTTGTTGAAGGAGATGTGTTCCGGATTACAGTGCCGTTGGATGACGAATATTCTTTTGACTTTGGAGTTAATAATAAATCGGTGAGTGAAACTTTGGATGATAAAATTGAAACTTTAGAGAGCGACTTAAAAAGAACAAAAAATAAAATTGAGACTTTGGATTGCGACTTTGAAACAAAAGAGGAGTTGGAGATTATTCAATTGATAAAAGAAAATCCATCTATCACACAAAAAGAAATTCAACAAAGGACAGGTATTTCATTAGGAACAGTAAAAAGAATTTTACCTAAACTACAGAAGAAAGGAATTCTTGTTAGAGAGGGCGGTAAACGTTTTGGCAGATGGATTATAAAATAAAATATAGCTTTTGCTAGTTGTTAAAAAACTGTGATAAACTAAAAGAGAAAATTTTATAGAGCAGGAGGGCTGATTTATGTGTCAGATAGTATTAAGCATACCGGATGAAGTGCTTTATGATACAAAAATGAACAAAGAGCAGGCGAATCAGTTTGCGAGACAGGCAGTGGCTCTCGGATATTATACACAGAGTGGTGTATCCATAGGATACTGCTCTCAGATTGCAGGTATGACAGAGAAAGAATTTATCAAATATTTAGGTCGAAATCATATATCAGTCTTCCGGTTTGATAATGAAAAAGAATTCTTGGAGGAGTTAAATAATGCGTAAAGCAATTGGAAATTCAGCACCTCGGATTATTTTGTGCGGAATTGGCAGATTAGATATTTTGTTACTTCGTATCTTGAGGATTTATAGAGAGATTTGGAAAGCTGCCTCCTTTCCATGGTTGTTTTGTTATTAAAAATTAGTAATCAGTAGTAATCAGCAAACGAATGCCGTATAGCCCCATAAATCGGGGATTACAGCACCCTGGGGAAAGAGTTCGATTCTCTTCATCCCCTGTTGACTGAAGAGTCAGAAACCTTGAATTTCAAGGCTTCTGGCTCTTTTCATTTTCTGGATAATTCCAATGTAGTCAAACAGGAATCGTTCTTAAAATGAAAAATCAATTAATATTTATATAGAAGAATGACAACGGTCTACAAGAACAGGCAAATCAGTTTG
>CAJKQE010000146.1 GCA_905201915.1 uncultured Lachnospiraceae bacterium | reverse complement strand
TTGATTTGTTTCTGCGGATTTGCTATAATTTCATTGTGATTTTTTTCATTCGGCTGCACCCCATCTGCGCCAACAGATGATACGGGAGCAGTCGTTTTCATTTTTCCCATCATTCATCTTCTCCTTTCAGTCCCTCTAACGTAATTGCAATTACCTGCAACGTATAAAGCAGTTCATCATTATCCGGGCTTACTGTTTCCAGACGCTTTAACTCCTCATGAATAGCTGCCATCTGATTTTTTAATGCCTTATAAACTCTCGGATTTCCCTGTACAACCACGTCCCTGCACGTCAGTCGTCTTATGATATATTCCTGCTTTGTCAAACCAGACAATGCTACCAAATCATTAAGCAGCTTCGCTTCTTCATCCGATACCCGAAATGCTACGGTATGATTTCTCCAACGCCCTTTATAATCAAGACTTCTTTCCATTGCTGTTCTCCTTTTCCATTCGCTCCATTTCCAGCTTTTCTGCCATTTCTGTCTGAACAGTTGGAAATAAATGTGCATACCTGTAAGTGATTTTTTCTGCTTCGTGTCCTACCCGTTCACCAATCGCCAGCACTGAAAATCCCATATTTATCAGCAGCGATACATGGCTATGCCGAATATCATGCACCCGAATCTTTTTCACTCCCGCCTGTTTTGCACCTCGCTCCATCTCATGGTTGAGATAAGATTTTGTAACCGTAAACAGCCGTTCATCTGGCTTGATGTCATAGAACATTTTGATATACTCCTGCATTTCTTCGCAGAGAAACGGGGGCATTTTTACGGTACGGTTGCTTTTTGCTGTTTTAGGGCTTGTAATAATATCACGCCCTTTGGAACGGTGGTACGTCTTGCTGATCGTGACCGTCTGCTTCTGGAAATCAAAATCAGCAGCAGTAAGAGCCAACAGCTCACCGGAACGGATACCGCACCAGTAAAGCATTTCAAAAGCATAAAAGGAACGTGGCTTATCCATCATGGCTTCTGAAAATTTCAGATATTCCTCTTTTGTCCAGAAGTCCATCTCCTTTGGAATTTCATTTCCCATTGTGCCAGCCCGTCTTGCCGGATTGTAAGGCAGATTATAAAAGTTTACAGCATGGTTAAAAATTGCTGTAAGCTGTGCGTGTATTGTCTTCAGATAATCTGCTGAATAGGGCTTACCTTTCTCATCCTGATACGCCATGAGTTCATTCTGCCATGCAATAATGTCTTTTGCTTCAATCTCTGCAATCTTCCGGTTTCCAAAATAAGGTAAAATCTTTGTGCGTATTACATGGCTTTTAGATTCCCATGTACTTTCCTTGACACGCTGCTTTTTATCTGCTTCATAAAGTTCAAAAAAGCTGGCAAATGTCATATCCAGTTTGGAGTTCTGTTTCAGCATAACCTCATGTTCCCAGGCTTGTGCTTCTCTTTTTGTTGCAAACCCACGTTTCTGTGTCTGTTTCCGTTCCCCTTTCCAATTCGTGAAACGATAAATTACCCTCCACGTTCCCGTAGCATTGTCTTTATATACAGCCATTTCCATCATCTCCTTCCAACTTAATCGCTGTAACAGACCTTCTTATGAAAGAAAGTAGTATTTACACGCCCCGCTACTGTCATATACCCTTGTTTCTGCAATTCTGTGTTCAATTCCCTTACAACCTGATAGGCTTTGGACTTTGATACCCTTAATTCTGTTGCCACTTCTTCCACCGTCATAAATGATTTTTCTGCCATCTATATCCTCTCCTTTCCCTAAAATTCCTGCCGTTCTCTCCTTCCCGTTCTGACAGGCAACCCTTTTCGGCGCTGTGCCAGTCCCTCTACATAAGGGACGCTCGCTTCTTTTTTAAAGGTCATGGCGTTTGTTCGGTTTGGACGGTCATTCAATTTTTAACTCTTTTTGTTTAAGTTATGTTTTCATGATACTAAATAAATTCCGTTAAGTCAAGTGGTTTGCAGAAAAATCTTAACTTTTTTTATTTAAGTTCCGCTTGCTATTCCTATTTCATCATGTTATACTAACTTCAACAGAAATGTTTAGTATCGGAGGTTTTATTATGGCAATCGGCAAAAGAATCCGCTTTTTCCGCAACCGGAAAGGCATGACACAGAAACAGTTAGGCGAACTCCTCGGTTTTCTAGGAAAGACCTCTGATGTCCGTATGGCACAATACGAATCAGAATCCAGAACACCGAAACAAGACCTTGTAAAAGAAATGGCACATCTCCTCGATGTAAGTCCTCGTGCAATCACTGTGCCGGAAATAGACAGTTATATCGGACTTATGCACACGCTTTTTGCGTTGGAAGATATGTATGGCTTAAAAATCGGAGAGATTGACGGAGAAGTGTGTCTGCGGTTAGATAAATCTGCCGGAACAACCTACACCACTATGTTTGATATGTTCCATGCATGGCAGGAACAGGCTGCCCGTCTGGAACAGGGCGAGATAACCGAAGAAGAATACGACCAGTGGCGGTACAAATATCCCGAATTAGACACCTCAAAACAATGGAGAAAGGTCATTCCCTCACAAGAACTCAGCGACCTTATCTTACAGGACTTGAAACCCGAATCCGACTAATTTTCAACCTCGAAACGCACAAAAACCTTACCGACTTTCAGCTTTATTTCTGAAAATCAGTAAGGTTTTCTGTTATTGAAGTATTCTATTATTCAGTGAGTGATACTCTAAATGTTGCCAAATCGTTGCCAGCACTTAAATAAATTTGCTTGCACCCCTCATAAATAAAGGCTTTTCCAAGTCCATTTCATCACTCAAACTCGCAAAGTTCTATTTGCTTTGTAGTGCTTTCAAGTTATTTTAGTTTTGAAGCAGTTCATTTTCGAACTGTTTTGTATGTATTTGCTATGTTTTCATCTGATTGTATTGTCATTTTATTGTCAGCAATATGCTATACATTAAAATCAACTAATAGTCTTAAATACTATAGCATTCATAAAGCACTTCAATTCCCCTACAAGCTGGAATTATACTTTTTAGATATCCTCTTATCAATTTGATAAAATACTTCACCTAAAATAATACATACAATTGCAAATACAATCATTTTTATTGGCTCAAAATCAGGCAACAACTTGTAACCTAATCCACCACCTATAGCAAGTGCAATAACAAGCAATAATAATCGTTCAAAATGTTTCATATTCTCATCTCCGTAAATTCAAATCTTCTTGTTACTGGAAGTTATCTCCGCTTTAATCTCCTTACAATCCAATGATATGCAATCATCGTACCGATTGGGATAATTACCAAATAGCTAATAATATTAAACAGCGTA
>CAJKQE010000145.1 GCA_905201915.1 uncultured Lachnospiraceae bacterium | reverse complement strand
AACAGTAGAGGTGATCTAATGCTCAAGACTCTTAAAAACGCCTTTAAGATTAAGGATGTAAGACGTCGTCTATTCTATGTGCTTCTGATGCTGGTGGTTGTGCGTATCGGTTCACAGCTTCCTATACCGGGGGTAGATAGTAATTATTTTAAAAATTGGTTTGCGAGCCAGTCCAGTGATGCGTTCAATTTCTTTGACGCATTCACTGGTGGTTCCTTTACCGAGATGTCAATTTTTGCATTGAGCATTACACCATATATTACTTCATCCATTATTATTCAGCTTTTAACTATTGCGTTTAAAACTCTGGAAGATATGCAGAGAGATGGTGAAGAAGGCAGAAAGAAATTAACTGCAATTACACGATATGTGACAATTGGACTTTCTTTATTCCAGTCTGTTGCTATGACAATCGGATTTGGTAATAAAGGTCTTATTCCAGACATGAACTTTTTAAAGGGTGTTGTAGTTGTATCTTGTCTGACTGCAGGTTCAGCAATGCTTATGTGGATTGGAGAGCAAATCACAGAAAAAGGTGTAGGAAATGGTATTTCCATCATTTTGATGATTAATATCGTATCCAGAATTCCAAGTGATTTGCTAACTCTTTTTGAACAGTTTGTTAAAGGAAAAACGATTGCAAAAGGTGCATTAGCAGCACTTATTATTGTAGCGGTAATTCTTGTTGTAGTAGTACTGGTTTTAGTCTTAAATGGTGGTGTAAGAAAAATTCCGGTACAGTATTCTAAGAAGATGGTGGGAAGAAAGGTTATGGGAGGACAGTCAAGTTCCATTCCTTTAAAAGTAAACACAGCAGGTGTTATTCCTATTATCTTTGCATCCTCTTTAATGTCTTTCCCAGTCATTATTATGACTTTAATAGGTAAAACAGGAGGAAATGGTATTGGAGGACATATTTTAAAAGCCCTCACTTCCAACAATTGGTTTAATCCAAGCGAACCAGTATATTCTATCGGTTTGGTAGTTTATATTCTGTTAGTTATTTTCTTTGCATATTTCTATACATCTATTACTTTCAATCCTATGGAAGTAGCAGATAATATGAAAAAGCAGGGTGGATTTATTCCAGGTATCAGACCTGGTAAACCAACACAGGAATACCTTGAACAAATCTTAAGTTACCTGATTTTCATCGGTGCAGCTGGTCTGGTAATTGTAGCTGTTATTCCATTCTTCTTTAATGGAGTATTCGGTGCAAATGTTTCTTTTGGTGGAACATCTTTAATCATTGTGGTAGGTGTTGTACTGGAAACATTAAAACAGATTGAGTCCCGTATGTTAGTTCGTAACTATAAAGGATTTTTAAGCGAATAAAGAAGATAGTATATTTATGACCGTCGCAGGGAGAGCAGAAGTTTTCTGTTGTTGCGGCGGTCTTTTAAAATAATATATTTATATATGGCGGAAAGCTCTTCTATGGTGTATGATTATATGTGTATGAATTTATGGAAGAAGCATTTGCTTATATTTAGAAAGGGGAAGATTAATATGAAAATTATCATGTTAGGTGCACCTGGAGCAGGAAAAGGTACACAGGCGAAAAAAATCGCAGAAAAATATGGAATACCTCATATTTCCACAGGGGATATTTTCAGAGCAAACATTAAAAATGGTACAGAACTTGGAAAAAAAGCAAAAACTTATATGGATCAGGGACTTTTAGTGCCAGACGAATTAACCGTTGACCTGGTAATCGACCGCGTTGCAAAAGAAGATTGTAAAAACGGATATATTCTGGATGGTTTCCCAAGAACAATTCCTCAGGCTGAAAGCCTTGATGTAGCGCTTTCAAAAATGGGAGAAAAAATTGATTATGCAATTAATGTAGAAGTTCCGGATGAAAATATTGTAAAACGTATGTCAGGAAGACGTGCATGTTTAGGCTGCGGAGCTACATATCATGTGGAATTTAATGCACCTAAGACTGAAGGTGTATGTGATGCATGTGGAGAAAAGCTGGTATTAAGAGATGATGATAAAGAAGAAACTGTTTTAAAACGCCTTGGTGTTTATCATGATCAGACACAGCCTCTCATTGACTACTATGCAAAAGCAGGTGTTATGAAAGAAGTAGATGGTACAGTTGATTTGGAAGATGTTTTCCAAGCAATTGTAGATGTATTAGGAGAGTAAAAATGTCAGTAACAATTAAAACTGCCAGAGAAATTGAACTAATGAGAGAGTCAGGAAAACTTCTGGAAAAAGTGCATGATGAGCTTGGAGCATTTATTAAACCGGGAATTAGTACTCTGGATATAGACCGCTTAGGTGAAAAGCTTATCAGAAGTCTTGGAGGTATTCCTAATTTTCTAAACTATAATGGTTATCCGGCATCTATTTGTGTATCTGTAAATGATGAAGTGGTACATGGTATTCCGAATAAACACAGAATTCTTCAGGATGGTGATATTGTCAGTCTTGATGCAGGTCTGATTTATAAAGGATATCATTCTGATGCAGCACGTACTTATGCGGTTGGTACAATTTCACCGGAAGCGCAGAAGCTGATTGATGTAACAAAGCAAAGCTTTTTTGAAGGAATAAAATATGCAAAAGCAGGCAATCATTTACATGATATTTCTGCTGCAATTGGCGGATATGCACAGAAATTCGGCTATGGTGTTGTACGTGATTTAGTAGGACACGGTATAGGAACACATTTGCATGAAGATCCGCAAATTCCTAATTTCCCTCAGAGACGCAGAGGAATACGACTGGTTCCCGGTATGACACTGGCTATTGAGCCTATGATTAACATGGGACGTGCAGACGTAGAATGGTTGGATGATGACTGGACTGTTGTCACACAGGACGGTTCTTTATCTGCACATTATGAGAATACAATTCTTATTACAGACGGCGAGCCGGAAATTCTCACCCTGAGTAAATAACAGGAGGTTTTATGAGAGAATTTGTAAAAGGAATGCTTGCCAGATCAAAAGCAGGTCATGATACTGGGAAGCTGTATGTAGTGATGTATGCAGATACAGAATATGTTTATCTGACAGATGGAATACATCGAACTTTGGATAAAATGAAAAAGAAGAAAAGAAAGCATATTCAGATTATCTATAAAATTCCCGAGCTTCTTCAGGAAATGATAAAAGACGGAAAAGAAATGCAGAACGAGCATATAAAAAAGGCCATTAAAGATTATGAAAGCAATCAACAGGAGGTTTAATTTATGTCAAAGGCAGACGTTATTGAAGTAGAAGGAACAGTGTTAGAAAAATTACCTAACGCTATGTTTAAAGTAGAGTTAGAAAATAAACATGTGATTTTAGCTCATATTAGTGGAAAATTGAGAATGAATTTTATTCGTATTCTTCCGGGAGATAAAGTTACAATTGAAATGTCACCTTATGATTTAAGTAAGGGAAGAATTATCTGGAGAGATAAAT
>CAJKQE010000144.1 GCA_905201915.1 uncultured Lachnospiraceae bacterium | reverse complement strand
AACAATCCGCCGTCTTCTGCCAATCCTTTTAAAATAGCCATAGAAGCCGTAATCTTCTCTCCATTTCCTCGGGTACTTCCATATAATACTCCCATTTTTTCCTTCCTTTCTTACGGATATGTATAAAAATCGTGCACACCGTGTTTAAATAAAAATTTCAAATCCTTTTTAAACCACTGCACATTGCTTTTATCTGCATAAGCTTCTTCCATAAAAAACAATGCACCTTTAGAATAGTCTTCACCATCAATCGCTCTGTTTACAGCCTCCCTTGTATCCTCTGAAACTGTAACCGTATAAATCCTGCCATCTGCCGTAGGAGAAAACTGAGGGCTTCCTGCTACATTTTCCCACACAACCTCTGTAACTGTTGAAGGAAATTTAGGATTTTTTACTCTGTTAAAAATAACATTTGCTACCAGAATTTTCCCTTTTATATCCTCTCCTCCGGATTCTGCTTCTACAATTTTAAGAAGTGTATTGTAGTCTTCGTCCGACATAACCAGCTTATTTTCCGTAAAACCAATAGATTTCTCTTTTAAACGCTTTACTTCCTCAGCTCCCTGATTTCCAAAATCCAACCGGGAATGAATTTCTCTTTTTCCCATTCGCTGACCTACCAGAACCACCTCAAAAGAAGTTCCTATTCTCTTTACTGCTCTTTGCGTATTTTGGCTAATTGCAACACCTTGAATAATAGATTTCAAGCTTTCTTCACGTACCTGTATTTCTTCTTTGGCACTTACCTGTTGAGTCGAAAACACAATTGTCATCAGCAACATTACTACCACTGCCAATTTTGCCTTTTTCTGTCTGTCATTTCTATCCATAAAATCTTCCCTTTAGTAAGTCCTTATTTTTCTCTCATAAACATCTCACTAAAATGGATTATAATAGACACTTTACTGGAAAGTCAAGTTATCCCAACCTTCTTTAGGTGTTCTGCACGATTTTATCAAAATATTCCCCTATTATTTTTATATATATTGCATAATTTTAACGATTATTTATGGCTGCAACCAACGCATCAATGGACGCATGAATAATATCTTCATGTACACCTGCTCCCCATGCCAAAGTACCATCCGGTTTCTGAATTCCCACATAAGCAATAGCTCTTGCATGAGAACTTTTTTCCAAAGCATGCTCCTGATAAGTAACTACTTCATACTGGAAACCATAAGCTTTCTTCAGTGCATTGCTTACCGCATTTAAACTTCCGTTTCCAGATGCTTTTATCGTAATAGGCTTTTGGTTAAAGCGCGTTTTGATTTCTGCTGTTACGCCGTTTTCTAATTTTTCAAAATGAGTTTCTTCTATAACTAACGGAGAACTTGTATTTTCAAAAGTCTTTTTAAACAGTTCAAAGATTTCTTCCGGCAGAAGTTCTTTTTGTCTGTGGTCAGACACTGCCTTTGCCGTATACCCCATTGCTTCTCGCATTTTAGGAGGAAGATTTAAACCAAATTTTGTTTCCAGAATGTAACCTACGCCACCCTTTCCTGACTGGCTGTTAATGCGAATGACGTCAGCGTCATAATTACGTCCTAAATCAGAAGGATCAATCGGAAGATACGGCACTGTCCAATGTTCAGGCTGCTTTTCCTCCTGCCAGTGCATACCCTTTGCAATAGCATCCTGATGAGAACCGGAAAATGCTGCAAAAACTAATTCACCACTGTAAGGACTTCTCTCATTAATTTTCATACCTGTAAATCCTTCATATTTTTCACAGATTTCTGTCATTTCTGAAAAATCCAATTCAGGGCAAACGCCCTGTGCATACATATTCAATGCAATTGTAACAATATCCGCATTTCCTGTACGTTCGCCATTTCCAAAAAGTGTCCCCTCAATACGATCTGCTCCTGCTAAAAGTCCCATTTCCGCATCTGCCACACCACAGCCTCTGTCATTGTGCGGATGAAGAGAAATCACAACGTTTTCTCTATATTTTATATTTTTACAGATATATTCAACCTGACTCGCATAGACATGAGGCATGGAATGCTGAACCGTAACCGGCAGATTGATAATTGCTTTTCTGTCACTTTGAGGTTTCCATACATCCAACACAGCATTGCACACTTCCAGAGCATATTCCGGCTCTGTACCTGTAAAACTCTCCGGACTATATTCAAAACGATAATTTTCTCCTGCCTGCTCTGTTAAATCTTTTAAAAGCTGTGCACCTTTTACAGCTATTTCTAAAATTTCCTCTTTGCTCTTTTTAAAAACCTGCTCTCTTTGTGCCAAGGAAGTGGAATTATACACATGAATAATGACATTTTTTGCACCCTTTACAGCCTCAAAGGTTTTTTTGATAATATGTTCTCTTGCCTGTGTTAAAACCTGAATGGTAACATCGTCAGGAATCAGGTTTTCTTCAATCAAGGTACGGATAAATGTATATTCTGTCTCTGAAGCTGCCGGAAATCCCACCTCAATTTCCTTAAATCCTATTTTTGTAAGGAGCTTAAAAAATTCTATTTTCTGTTGTAAATTCATGGGAATTACAAGTGCCTGATTTCCATCACGTAAATCTACACTGCACCACACCGGGGCTTTTTCTACATAATCTTTTTCTGTCCAATCCATACATTTTACCGGTGGAAGAAAATACTGTCTTTTATATTTGCGATAATTCATTTTCTAACTCCTCCCCTTTATATAAAGAAATATTTTCTTAATACAATAGCACTTTAAAGTGAAACCGTCAATAATTTTGTGCCTTTTTCATTCCAAAGAGAGATTCTTGATATATACGTAAATATGACAGTCTCTTTTTTCTGGTCTTTATCTCTGACTAATACTTATATTATTTTATTTTTATCACAGCCTCATACGGACGCATCTGTTCATTCAAACAGTTATCTTTATAATTCTGAATTAACGTTTCCGCTCCGTCCCAGTCTTTCAATATCGGACAGTCTGCTGTCTTATCGCTGAAGTTGACGCAAACAAGAATCTTGGTATCTGCATTTGTACGGGTATAGGCAAAAATCTGCTCGTCTTCCTCCATCAGCAAATCAAACTCTCCATTTACAAATACCAGATGTTCTTTCCTGAGTCGAATTAATTTTTTATAATAATGAAACACAGAGTTCTCATTAGCCAGTTCTGCCTCTGCATTAATCTCGGTATAATTCGGATTTACTTTCATCCACGGAGTTCCTGTTGTAAATCCTGCGTTTGCTTCTGCATTCCACTGCATCGGAGTCCGGGCATTGTCCCGCCCTCTGGCATAAATGGATTCCATAATATCTTCCTTTTTATATCCTGCTTCCAGTCTCTCTGTGTACATATTACGGATTTCGATATCCTGATAATCGCTGATATCTGCAAAGCGGACATTTGTCATTCCCAGTTCTTCGCCCTGGTAAATGTACGGTGTGCCCTGCATTCCGTGCAATAACGTTGCCAGCATTTTTGCAGACTCTGTGCG
>CAJKQE010000143.1 GCA_905201915.1 uncultured Lachnospiraceae bacterium | reverse complement strand
TGGAAGAAGCCGGAGCATATACTTTTAAATAATCCAGATTAGCCTGCTGTTTTCCATCTCTGGCTGTAATTACACATTTTATCTTATGTTTTTCATTAGACAGTTTTTTTGACTGAAACAGCAGCGCTTGATCTTCTCCTGTTCCAACTTCTGTGTCAAAGGAGTAAGTTCCAACTTTTTCGTCATCCAGATAGATTTCAAAATTCCCAAAATTTTGATGTTTCTGTACATATACTTCAATCTGTGTTCCTGTAAAAGTATATTCAAAGAATTTACCTTCTCCTGTTGCTTCTGTTTTCGTTCCTCCATGATGCCTGTCTGCTTCTCCATCCCAGGTTGACCAACCCTCACTCCATGTTATGAAAGGATTTGGTTTCCACTGTCCATTTTCCTGTATAGCATCTTCGATTTCTGTTACTGTATCTTCATTTTCCTGTTTTAAAGCTACCTTTAAAGTTACTTCACCACGCTTTGTGGTATCTGCTTTAGATACTGCAATAATTTTTACTTCACCATTTTTTTCTTTCACGGTTACAAGACCATTTTCATTTACCTCTGCAATAGAAGTGTCAGAAGAAGACCATGTTACACTCTTATCCTGCACATCTTCCGGTAATATTTCTGCTTTCATCTGAACAGCGCTGTTGGCTTTTCCAATGGTGGTAATTCCTGATACTGTAGATACCTGAACAGAAGAAGGCATTGCCATTGTACTGTCCAGTACACGGAAAGCATCTAATTCTACTTTTGTAGAGCTTCCTGCTCCTTGACTGCTCTTATTCAATACTTTTAAAACGATGGTGTGTTTTCCATAAGATAAATCATCTTTTCCGAAAACTTTCTGCTGACGTTTTGTCTGAGCGCTGTAAGTATCTATCTCACCATAAGATTTTCCATCAATCAAGACTTCCATAAGTCCTCTGTCATAGTTGGTACAGGTAATCACTTCAATACCTGTTCCTGTAAAATCTAAAGAAACACTTTCATTTCCCTGGGGAACATTCAAATACTTAACTGTACCATTATAATTTACATCTTCTTTCCAGTCACCCCATGCACCTTCATAGATGATATGGCTGTCTGTATCATCTATCATTCCTGCAGATACACCTTTATCTTTTATAGTAATAAATTCTGTTTTTTCAGACTCCATACCGGAAATCACAGCTGCAATCTGATATTTCATGGTTCCCATTTTTTCGTATGCTGTTATATCTTTGTAAGAATTTGTTTCCACATTACTTGCAATTAACTGCACATCTCCGTTTCCTACTTTACGATATACATTAAAACAAATTCCGTCAGCTTCTGCTTCGTCCCATGTCAATTCCACATTCTGCTCATCTAAACGTTCTGCCGTAAGACCGGTAGGCACTTTCACACCCTGAGGAATATTTTTAATTGTATAAGTTTTTCCTTTTTCTGTTTCAAAAGAAATACGATTTGCAGTAAGAGTATTTAACTCTACAGGGTTTCCATTTTCATCAAAGACCGTTGCCAGGGAAGCATTTTTCACCTGAACTGTTGCAGTTCCTCCGTTTCTTGACAAAACAGATGCCTCCGTCAGATTTTTATCTGCCCACTTCATACTAATTTCAAAGTTACCTCTTGCTACAAGTCCTTTTATACTTCCATTTGCCCATACATCCGGCAGAGAAGGCAACATATTGATATAACCCATATTGCTCTGCATCAGCATTTCTGACACACCGGATGTCATACCGAAGTTTCCATCAATCTGGAATGGTGTATGTGTATCCCAAAGGTTTGGATAAATACCGTCATGGAACAGATTTTTGATAAGCTTATGTGCCTGATTTCCATCTCCGGTTCTCGCCCAGGCATTAATTCTCTGACCCATTCCCCATCCTGTACTCTTCTCTCCTCTTTCTTTCAGAGATACAATGGCTGCATCCATATAGTCTGCATTATCTACAGAAATTAGATCTCCCGGAAACAGTCCTAATAAATGAGACATGTGTCTATGTCCTTTTTCTCCCATGCTTCCCAAAGTAGTCTCTGTATACCATTCTTTAATCTGACCACTTTCGCCAATTTCAATAGGTTTTAATTTTGCCTGTCTTTGCCGCCATTCTTTTGCTTTATCTTCATCTTTACCTAATATCTCTGCTGCTGTAGCCGCATCTTCATATAACTGCCAGATTAAGGACTGTTCATAAGTATTTCCGGCAGTAACAGGTCCATGTTCCGGTGAATAAGCAGGTGCTGAAACAAGTCTGCCTGCCTTTTTATCTTCAATTAAAATCTGATCATATAAAAGAGCTGCCTCCTTTAACATCGGATAAATATGCTCTTCCATATATTTCACATCGCCTGTATATTCATAATATTCCCAGCAATTCTGTAAAATCCAAGGAAGTGCTGCAGGTGACCATCCCCAACTAAAGTCCCAACCCGGGCAAGTCCATCCAAATGGTGTATTCTGCGTATGGGCTGTAAATCCTCCGTTCTCTACACCAAAGTAAGTTTTCGCCGTTACTTTTCCCGGCTCTACAAGAGAATTGATATAGTCAATCAAAGGTGTAGCACATTCCGCCATATTAGTAGAATAAGTCGGCCAGTAGTTCATCTGCAGATTGACATTCATGTGATAATCTGATGCCCAGGGAATTCTGTTGTGATCTCCTACACGATTTTGCCATACCCCCTGTAAGTTCGAAGGCAAATCTCCTGCTCTGGAAGAAGCAATGGTTAAATATCTTCCATACTGGAATAATAATACTTCTAATGCACGATTTTCTGCCTCTGTATTTTTTCCCGCATTATAATCATTCAGTAAAAGGTCTGTTGTTTTCTCTGGGATATTCTGTCCTAAATCTAACTGTACCCGTGAAAAAATCTCAGAATACTCTTCAATATGATCTTTCTTTACTTTGTCATATCCTTTTTTACTTGCCTGATTTACAGCTTTTTCTACACTTGCATCCAGCTCCTGTGCAGTTTCTCCTGTACGATAATCAGGATATTTATTCAGATAATCTGTATCTGCTGAAACATAGACTACAGCTTCTGATGCACCGGACACATGGAGTTTTTCTCCATCCTTCTCCTGCACTTTTCCGTCTTCTGTTTCTACTTTTAATTTTCCGTTCAGTTTTAACTGGTTGTCCTGCATTTCACCTGAAACGGTAATCATATCATCTTCAACTGTAGTTTTTACAGATTTACCTAAATTCCTATTTGTAACCCCTTCTGCATTATCTACAGGGAAAGAAATATCAAATTCCAGTTTTTCATTTCCCTGTGCTGTAAATTTCATAGCTAATACATTATCTGGATAACTAATAAAATATTCTCTGTGCATCTTAGTATCCTGATAATCAAAATCTACTGATGCCACTGCATTTTCCAGATTTAAGTCACGAACATAATTTTCTGCATTTTCTTCCTGAAAACCGAAATCTACATAAATATCACCCCATGACTGATATGCTCCATATCCACTGACTTCCCCTGTAAGTTTTTTTGCAAGTTCATTGGCTTGTGCATCATTA
>CAJKQE010000142.1 GCA_905201915.1 uncultured Lachnospiraceae bacterium | reverse complement strand
TCTTCTTCCTGTTCCATAGAATTTTGTACTAGCCACTGTTCATTACCTCCTATTAAAATGTTAATACTTCTGGTTTCTGAGCTGCATGATTGTGCTCTGGTCCAGCGTATACATGTAATTTTTTAATCATGGATCTTCCTAAAGGTCCTTTTGGAAGCATACCTTTAACAGCAAGCTCAATAACTCTTTCAGGTTTTTTGTCCATCATTTCTTTTAATGTTGTTTCTTTCATTCCGCCAACATAATCAGAGTGGTTGTAATAGATTTTCTGATCCATTTTTTTACCTGTAACTTTGATTTTTTCAGCGTTTACTACGATTACATAATCACCTGTATCAATATGTGGTGTGAAAACAGGTTTATTTTTTCCTCTTAAAACCTTAGCAATTTCAGATGAAAGACGTCCTAATGTCTGTCCTTCAGCGTCTACAACATACCATTTTCTTTCAATCTTATCTGGATTAGCCATATAAGTATTCATGGTTTTACCTCCTATTATCAACAATATAGAATATTTTATCAAAAATTTTAAATAGCGTACTTGAACCTGCTATACCGGGGCTTTTGGTTAAGCATATTCAAACTACGTCATACTGTCATATTATATTATAAGTAAAACTCTGTGTCAACAGATTTCTCCATATTAATGGAATTTTTTTGCCTTTCCTGCCATTGTTTTGTTCTTTCACGAATAAGCATTGGCGTACGGTCTTCGAGATCTTTCCGTCCCAAGCATACTTCATTACATACAAAAATCAAATTATCCACAGTCAACGCAATTCCATCTGATAACTCACTGGCGAAAAAACGGATAGTTTCTTCTCTTTCACTTCGATAAATTTTCTTTACCAAATCCGTATCCTTCTCCAAAAATTCTTTCAGTGGCACTGATATCCTAGGATTTTCAAACCGCAACCGAAATTTATGACGAACCATAGCCTCAATTTCCATATTTTTATAATTTCTGTAAGCCAGTCTTTCCAGCAGATTTACCATACTTCTGTCACAAACTTCCAAAGTTGCATAAATCCCATTGAGTTCCCTTGAAAACTCATAATGCTGCTCCCATGCTTCTTTATGCTTATAGCGGACTTCATGGTCCACTTCATGCCATCCTTCTGAAAAAGTTGTTCTTATCTGTACCTCAAAGGTTTTATCAATTCGATAATCTTCCCACAGTTTTGCAGGAAATCTCTCAATAAATTCTTCCGGAATACGACAAACATAGTTCATTCGAAGTGGGTTAAATTCATTTACTTTCGGTTTATCTTCATGGGAGTCCTTTTCAATAATAAAATAGGTATTTTTCAGCATTTCTTTGCAAATTGCAATATCATCCATATAATATAGTACAATTCGTATTCCTACAATGTCCTGCATTTTTTTATTCTTTTGAAGATATTCTTCTTTCTTCCATTCCAGCTTATGCCAGATTGAACCTGCCTCTTTCACTCTGGCAAAGATATGAAAGTAGATGCCGCTTCTTTCTAATTTATCCTGTATTCTCTTTCCAAGGTCTTTACCTAAACTGTTGATTTCATCACTTTTTAAAAGCTCTGACAGTTCTTCAATTCCTTTCATATACTCTCCTTCTTTTGCCAAACTAAATCCCTTACTATTTACGCTTTATTATAACAACTTAAATAGTATTCGTAAACGTTTTTACCCTACTTTTTAAGATTTTTTCCATTTTCCGTATAAATATGTGACCTTGTCACAGACTATACTTTATACAATCGTTATAATACAGATATCAAATGAAAAATAACAAAGCAAAGGAGAAAATTACTATGGCAATCTTACACATAAATGAAAAAAACTTTGACAATGAGGTATTAGAATCCTCCAAACCTGTTCTTTTAGACTTTTTCGCAACATGGTGTGGACCTTGCAAAATGCTGGGACAAGTATTAGAACAGTTAGATGCTGAAACACAAGATTTTAAAATTGTAAAAGTAGATATTGATGAAAATCCAGAATTAACAAGACAATGGAACGTCACAACTGTACCATCTATTTTCTTTATCAAAGACGGACAGGTAAAAGACTCCGCCATTGGTTTCCTTCCTAAACCGGTAATTGAACAAAAAATGAAAACACTTTAATTAACAGAAAGGTGGCATGGAGATGAAAAAAGAATACGATTTTATTATTATCGGAGCAGGTCCCGCTGGTATGACAGCCGCCATCTATGCCTCCAGAGCAGGGCTTAAAACAGCACTGATTGAAGGCGGCGCTCCTGGTGGGAAACTGTTGAAAACAAATGAAATCAGCAATTGGCCCGGCATAAAATCTGAGCCTGGCTCTCAGCTTGCCTTTGATATGTTTGAACATTCTACCAGTTTTGGGGCAGTTTATGAGTATGGAATAGTAACAGAAATTATTGATGGTGAAAAAAAACAGGTTATCTGTGCAGACGGTACTGTTTTTGAAGCCCCTGCTGTTCTCATAGCTACCGGAACAAAAGAACGCCTGATGCATATTCCAGGTGAAGAAAAAAATATTGGCAAAGGTATTTCTTATTGTGCTGTCTGTGACGGAGCTTTTTATCGGGATAAAGAAATTGCTGTTATCGGTGCAGGTAATTCTGCTTTAGAAGAAGCAGTATATCTTACACAGTTTGCCAGCAAAGTTTATATTATTATGCGCCGTAATGTATTTCGGGCTGATAAAATTGCTGTAGATGCAGCAATATCTAATCCTAAAATTGAAATCATACAACAAGCTGTTCCTATAGAAATTTTAGATGATACTACTCAGGTAACAGGTCTGAAAATATCGGATGTGGTTACAAAAGAAGAACGCACCCTCAGCCTTTCCGGTATTTTCCCTTATATCGGTGCTGATCCTGTAACAGACTTTTTAAAACCTCTCAATGTACTGGATGAGCATGGTTATATAATCGTAAACGACACCATGGAAACAAAAATCCCTCTTTTGTATGGTGCCGGCGATGTAAGACAAAAGCATTTACGACAAGTTGTAACCGCAGTGAATGACGGGGCAATTGCTGCACAGGATGCTTTTCATAAAATAAAAAATTTATAACCCTCTTTAAAAAGAAGGAGCATACCAAATGAATTTTTCATCCGGTATGCTCCTTTCAGCTAAAGCTTAATATCTTTTAAATTTTCCAGTTTTTATGCCATCTTTCCAGATTCATCTACATAATAACCATCAATCCATTGATTACTTGCCATGGCTCCATCTGTGTTCAGATAGTACCAATAACCATCTACAGATACCCAGCCTGTTTCCATAGTTCCATCTGCATTCAGGTAATACCAGTGTCCGCCTACGGATACCCAGCCTGTTTCCATAGTTCCATCTGCATTCAGATAATACCAGTGTCCGCCTACGGATACCCAGCCTGTTTCCATAGCTCCATCTGCATTCAGATAATACCAGTGTCCGCCTACGGATACCCAGCCTGTTTCCATAGCTCCATCTGTATTCATGTAGTACCATGTATCACCTACAAGTACCCAGCCTGTTTCCATAGCTCCATCTGTATTCATGTAGTACCATGTATCACCT
>CAJKQE010000141.1 GCA_905201915.1 uncultured Lachnospiraceae bacterium | reverse complement strand
ATCCTTTCTATACAGGACAGCAGAAAGCTGCACAGGCTCGTGGACGTATTGATAAATTTAATAAGAAATACGGCATGAATAAATAAGAGGTAGGAGAGGCTGAGGTTTTAAAACTTCAGCCTCTTATTGTGTTTGGAGGAAAACATGAAATCATCAAATATTGGCGGGCAGGCTGTAATGGAAGGGATTATGATGCGTCATAAGGATGTATATTCGGTTGCAGTCAGAAAGCCAGACAAAGAAATAGAGGTAAAAGTTGAAGATTATAAAAGTATTGTAAAATGTAAAAACATTCAGAAAATTCCTATTTTGCGTGGTGTCTTTAACTTTATTGATTCGCTGGTGGTAGGAACAAAATGCCTGATGTATTCTGCCACTTTTTTTGAAGATGAGGAAGAGTTAAAAAAACGAGAGCAATTAGAAGGCGAAGAAAAGGAAAAGGAATTGGCAAAAAAGGAGAAAGCAGATAAGGCAATGATGACAGGAACGGTTATTTTATCGGTTGTGTTGTCTGTGGGATTGTTTATGGTTTTGCCGTATTTGCTTGCAAGTCTTTTGCAAAAAGTAGGAGTTTCTGAAACCGGGATAACACTGGCAGAAGCAGGAGTACGAATTATTTTGTTTTTATCCTATATGTTGCTAATTTCTAAAATGCAGGATATCCAGAGAGTTTTTATGTATCATGGAGCAGAACATAAATGCATTAATTGTGTGGAACATGGTCTTCCGTTGAATGTAGAAAATGTTATGAAAAGCTCCAGATTTCATAAAAGATGCGGAACCAGTTTTTTGTTTTTTGTTATTATTATCAGTATTATTTTCTTTTTGGGCTTTTTTGCAATTGTTCCTATTAAGACAATGTGGCTTCGTGTACTGGTTCGTATTTTATTGGTTCCGATAATTGCAGGGATATCTTATGAAGTTATCCGTCTGGCAGGAAACAGTGATAATCCGGTAGTAGCATTTTTCTCAAAACCGGGTATGGCACTTCAGAAGCTTACAACAAAAGAACCGACACCGGATATGGCAGAAGTAGCAATTAAGGCAGTGGAAGCGGTGTTTGACTGGAAAGCTTATCTAAAAGAGAATTTTCCAGATGTGAAGATAGACGAGGAGTGCTGATGAAGACATACAAGGATGCTTTAGAGTATGGGAAACAAAGGCTTTTGGAATGTGAAATAGAAGATGCCAATCTTGATGCATGGCTTCTTTTAGAATATGTATCAGGGATATCCAGAAGTTGGTATTTTGTACATGAGGATGAAGAAATCAGTGAGAATGATATAGAGGAATATCAAATGCTGATTGAACAGAGAGGAAAGCATATTCCGTTACAGCAGCTTACAAAGGAAGCTTATTTCTACGGAATGAAATTTTTTGTAAATGAAAATGTATTAATTCCCAGACAGGATACAGAAGTACTGGTAGAACAGGTTTTAAGTTTGTCAAAAGGAAAAGAAAATCTAAAGCTTCTGGATATGTGTACAGGAAGCGGTTGTATTTTATTAGCATTGCTGGCGAATTTAAAGCAGGCATCAGGAACAGGTGTAGATTTATCTGAAAAAGCCCTTGAAGTAGCACAGAGAAACGGTAAAGAATTGGGAATAGAAGTTTCTTGGGTGCAGAGTGATTTGTTTGACAAAGTGTCGGGGAGTTATGATATAATCGTTTCAAATCCGCCGTATATTGAAACTTCGGTCATTGAAGGTCTGATGGATGAAGTGAAATTGTATGAACCTCGCATGGCATTGGATGGAACAGAAGATGGACTGTTTTTTTACAGGGAAATTACAATGCAGGCAGGAAAATATCTAAAAAATAATGGGATACTGGCTTTTGAAATCGGCTATAATCAGGGAAAAGCAGTATCGGAATTTATGAAAGAGAATGGATATAAGGAAGTTCAGGTTTTGCAGGATTTGGCAGGACTTGACAGAGTAGTTACAGGAAGAATTGAGAAGGAGGAACAACATGTTTGATAAATTAGAGGACATTTTAGTCCGCCTTGAAGAAATTTTAAATGAGTTAAATGAGCCTACAGTGGCAAATGATACCGCGAGATTTCAGAAGCTTATGAAAGAGCAGAGCGAGCTTCAGCCTATTGCAGATGCGTATACAGAATATAAAAGCTGCAAGGAGACAGTAGAGGACAGCTTGATGATGCTGGATGAAGAGTCTGATGAAGAAATGCGTGAAATGTTAAAAGAGGAGCTTTCTGGTGCGAAAAAGCGTATTGAAGAATTAGAGCAGGAATTGAAAATTCTTCTTTTACCGAAAGACCCTAATGATGACAAAAATGTTATCGTGGAAATTCGTGCAGGTGCCGGCGGTGATGAGGCTGCTTTGTTTGCGGCTGAGATTTACAGAATGTATGTAAAATACGCAGAGTCTCAGAACTGGAGAACTGAAATGTTAAGCTTAAATGAAAACGGAATTGGCGGTTTCAAGGAAGTTACATTTATGATTAACGGACAGGGAGCTTATTCCAAGCTGAAATATGAAAGTGGAGTACATCGTGTACAGCGTGTACCAGAGACAGAAAGCGGCGGACGTATTCATACTTCAACCATTACTGTTGCGATTATGCCGGAAGCAGAGGAAATTGACTTTGAACTGGACTTAAATGATTGTAAGTTTGATGTTTTCAGGGCATCCGGAAATGGTGGGCAGTGTGTAAATACAACAGACTCTGCAGTGCGTCTGACACATATTCCTACAGGTATTGTAATTTCCTGTCAGGATGAGAAATCACAGTTAAAGAATAAGGATAAAGCTTTAAAGGTATTGCGTTCCCGTCTGTACGATATGGAACTTCAGAAACGTCATGATGCAGAAGCAGAAGCAAGAAGAAGTCAGGTAGGAACAGGGGATCGTTCTGAAAAAATCAGAACATATAACTTCCCACAGGGACGTGTGACAGACCATAGAATTAAGCTCACACTTCATAAACTGGACAGTATTATGAATGGAGATATTCAGGAGGTTATTGATAACCTGATTGCGGCAGACCAAGCGATACGCTTAAGTGGCTTAGAAAAAGATGCCTAAATCCCTTGATTTTACTGGATTTGTGGGAAAGTAAGGTATCCTGTATTTTATAAAAAGTAGAGTAGAAATCGGTTTTACAGATGAAATTGTAGCCGATTTCTATTTTTTTGTCATTCAAAGACACACTAACATCCATAAAAAACACCCATTTATATACTAATAGCCCCTCAAAATAAGAGATGTGGTATCTTTCCCTTAATATGCTTAAAGGTATACAGTTTTGCTATTCTATTACCAAATAATGGAGGGGGTAGTCAAGACACCAGCCAAGTGCATAAGCACTGGCTAGTGTCATAAGCCTTATTCTCTGCAACGAAGCAGTTTGCGGAAAAACTTCTTCACGATACATTCTTTGCGTTTCTTTTTAGTATTTTCTTTGAGGACAGGTTTATGATTATCAGTCTTGTCCCTACCATGTAACCTACACAGAAACATGCCCTAAAAGACGATATTGACATCTCCATTCCCAAGAATTACAATGCCGACAATCCAATGGTTAATCAGCTCATTGTATTTGACTGAACCCGTTGGAAACTGTTATAATATATCAAAGGAGGGATTGCATTGTCAGAAGGAATAGTGTACCAGAATAA
>CAJKQE010000140.1 GCA_905201915.1 uncultured Lachnospiraceae bacterium | reverse complement strand
ATGACCATGCTGCAAAACGACTTAATTCGTGCTGTAAATAAGTATTTTGCTGTACACGAGCAAAAAGTAGAAATTCGTTATCGAAAAGATACAGCCACGGTAACAGCATATATTCCTTTACAGACAGATATTAAAAATTCATCTCCGGGTATGCTGTTTCAGAGATGATAAAAAGAAACTTTAAAGATCAGAAGAAAAATAGGTGTTTTCATGATTAGACAATACAAATTACAAGACTACAATTTCAGATTGGTAATTGTTCTTATAGCATTGACCTCAATGGGTGTCCTGCTGGTAGGAAGCGCAGATCCAAGTTTACAGAAAAAACAGTTTTTAGGAATGATTTTGGGAATTATCGTTATGATCATTGTATCCCTCATTGATTTTAGCTGGATTTTAAATTTCAGTTGGATTATGTATGGAGGAAACATTCTTTTACTGCTTTTAGTAAAAGTAATGGGTACAGATGCAAATGGAGCTCAGCGCTGGTTAAATGTCGGTGGCTTTCAGTTCCAGCCTACCGAGTTGGCTAAAATTATTTTAATCTTATTCTTCGCCAAGTTTTTTATGGATCATGAAGAAGATTTAAATACCCTTCGCACTTTAACAAAAGCAGTTGTTTTAATTGCCATTCCACTGTCCTTAATTTTATCTCAGCCGGACTTGAAAAATACCATTACGGTTGCTATACTTTTTTGTATCATGATTTATATCGCAGGATTGAGTTATAAAATTATCGGCAGCATTCTTTTAATTGCTGTTCCCATGGCAATTGTTTTTCTGTTTATTGTTGTACAGCCTGATCAAAAGTTAATTAAAGATTATCAACGTGATAGAATTATGGCTTTTTTAAACTCAGAAGATGATGCTTATTCCGATGACGTTTTACAACAGGAAAACTCTGTGACAGCCATTGGTTCCGGACAACTTACAGGAAAGGGATTGAACAATAATGAAGTAGCTTCTGCAAACAAAGGAAATTTTGTTTCTGAAAATCAGACAGACTTTATTTTTTCTGTGGCAGGAGAGGAGCTGGGATTTATTGGTTGTACTGCGATTTTACTTATGCTGCTTTTAGTAATTTTGGAATGTATTCGTGTCAGTCTTCGGGCAAAAGATACCTCAGGCAAACTTATTTGTTGTGGTGTTGCATCTTTAGTCGGAATACAGACGTTCATCAATATTGCCGTAGTAACAAAAATTCTGCCAAACACCGGAACACCCCTTCCTTTTGTCAGTTATGGACTGACCTCCATTGTCAGCCTTTATATAGGAATGGGACTTGTATTAAATGTGGGATTACAAAAATATAGAACTTATAGGGAGGTTGAAAAATCATGAACATCGGATTAATTGCACATAACTCAAAGAAAAAACTGATGCAAAACTTTTGCATCGCATACAGAAATATTTTGTCCAAAAATACATTATATGCCACCGGCACTACAGGAAGGCTGATTGAAGAAGCTTCCAATCTCACTGTTCACAAATTTCTTGCAGGACATTTGGGTGGAGAACAGCAATTAGGTGCTATGATTGAACAAAATGAAATGGATTTAATCATCTATTTACGTGAGCCTCTCGCTCCACAAAAACAGGACCCAGATGTAAAGCGTATTTTTATGTTATGTGACACCCATAATATTCCTATGGCAACAAATCTGGCAACTGCGGAAATGATGATTCGTTCCTTAGGAAGAGGAGAATTGGATTGGCGTGAAATGTATAAATAAAAAAAGAAAAAAAGCACTTTTTTTTAAGCTGGCAGCTGTGATTTTATTTCTTCTTGTAGTTTTAGGGATTATTTTATTTTTCAATAGTAAAAATTTTAAAGAAGAATATCCCTATAATAAAAGCATACAGGCTTTTAGAACTTCTGCAAGAGAAGATACTTTGGTAGCTCCCGGACTTTCCAGTAATCTCTGTGTAGGAGAAGATTTTACTCCATTGGAAGGTATTCAAAGTATTTCTCAAGAAATGGCTGGATTTTTTTCGCTTGAAGAGGGTACAATTCCTTTTTCCAATCATCTATATGAAAAGATAGAGCCTGGAAAAGTAACACAGCTTCTAACAGCTTTACTTGCAGCGGAACACTTAAATTTAGAAGAAGAAACAATCATTGAAGGGGAAGACAGAGTCTATGGAAAAAATGCTCGAAGCTGTGGTTTACAGGAGGGCGATCGCATTGTTATGAAGCAATTGTTAAATGCCGTTCTTGTTTCTTCTTCTGAGGATGCCTGTCAGGCTCTTGCTCGACTTGTCAGTGGTTCACAGGAAAGTTTTGTTACCTTAATGAATGAAAAAGCCACAGAGCTTGGC
Source organism: uncultured Lachnospiraceae bacterium (assembly GCA_905201915.1). GTDB lineage: Bacteria > Bacillota > Clostridia > Lachnospirales > Lachnospiraceae > Blautia. Next base: position 1,375 of record CAJKQE010000140.1, on the reverse strand, counting down.
ATGACTAATACCCATTATGTAAATTCTACCGGGTATGCTTCGGATGAGCAATATACTACAGTCTATGATATTTATTTATTACTCAATGAGTTTTTAAAATATCCTGATCTGTTAAATGCTCTTTCTTTACCTGACTATACAATGAATTACACCACAGGAAAAGGTGAATTAAAGCAGCGTTGGCTGGATAGTGACAATCTATTTACTTCCGGAAAAGTAACTGTGCCTAAAGATGTTACTGTATTAGGCGGCAAGACTTTCGTTGCAAAATCTACCAATTATGCAGCTTTATTAACACAAAATAAATATGGTGAATTTTATATTTCTATTGTATTTCACGCTGAAACAGAAAGTGCACTACTGGAAAGAATGTCTGAAATGCTGACTCAGACAAATAGATAAAAAATTACTATATTTTTTCATTTTACCATTGAATTTTCAAACAATATGCACTATAATTATTTTAACGATAACCACGTTTTTGGTAAATATACATATTACGTGCGGCTAAGGAGGAAATTGCGATGGTTCAGTTAATTGTAGGCGAAAAAGGAAAAGGAAAAACAAAAATACTTTTAGACAAAGTAAATAAGGAGATTAAAGAAGCAACAGGTACATTTGTTTATCTTGATAAAAGTAAAAAACACATGTATGAGTTAAACAACAAAGTACGTCTGATTGATTTATCTGAGTTTGATGTTCAAAACAGCAGTGAATTTATAGGATTTCTTTCCGGTATTCTTTCACAGGATAATGATTTGGAAAGAATTTTCTTAGACAGCTTTCTTAAAATCTCAAAAGTAACAGATGAAGAACTTGCAGATGTATTAAAACGCCTGCAGACAATGGGTGAGAAATATCAGGTTTCTTTTGTACTCAGCGTATCCAAAGATGCAAGTCAGTTACCTGAATGTGCAAAAGAGATGATTCTCGTATCTATGTAATAAGCGATTTTCCTATTATACAATTCTACAAAAGTTCAAAAGTGAAACATACAAAAAGCCATCACACAAGCTTGTTTTTGCGTGGTGGCTTTTTGGTGGTACTACATCTTTTCACCCAAAGCCTGAATTCTTCCAAATAAGGTAAAAAGATACAATCCACAAATCCCAACCAATGCATAAATAATTCTGATCACCCATACCATATCTCCGAATAAGAAGGTTACCAGATTGAACTGGAAAAATCCTATAAGTCCCCAATTCACTGCACCGATTAAAGCAATTACTAATGCTGTATAGTCTAAAGCTCTGCTATTCATAAATGAAGCCTCCTTTATCCTTATTTAGTGTATCCGCAAATTCTTGTTTTATACAAATTTTTTTCTATTGTGCTTCCATATAGAAAATGTTAAAATATAATATAATGCTGAAAA
>CAJKQE010000139.1 GCA_905201915.1 uncultured Lachnospiraceae bacterium | reverse complement strand
GAAAACGCAGCTTCAAATATTCCCCATATATATTCTTCTTTTTATCTTCCGACTCTAAATCAAAATATCGCAAAAGAGCAATATTCAATTTCTTATCTGCCTGTTTTGTTTCCAAAAACATTTTATCCATTTGGTTTTCTTCTTGTCCTGTAAATTTTTTATCCAGCAATTCCCATAATTTTCTATTTATAATATTATTTTTATCTATATCTTCTTGGTGGGTAATAGATGTTGTATCTGGCGTATGTTCTCCACACACATCAGCGCCTAATACAAAACACTGAGAAAATATTTCATACAACCATTCTTTTATTTCCTCAAAGCTTACATCTCCCTGATCCCAATTTGTTCTTGCTTCCTCTACAGTTAAAATATCTTTATCAAGAGATACATAAACAGGAATTCCCTGATTTCTCTTTAAAAACTCATACCATTCGGATTTTCCCTGCTTCATTTCTTCCCTGCTGATAGAGGTAACCTTTTCTAAAATTTCCTTCTCACACTCCAAAAAAGCTTTTTCAGACGGTCCGATTACACAAACTTCTTTCACATATTTATTAGAAAGAATACAATCCCTCACCCAGCTTCCGCAGGAAAGCAATCCCCAAAAAGACGCCTCCTGCATATCTGTGTGGTTATCAAATACTACAAGAGAAAATGGCTTTTCTATCTTTTCCGTCCAAAATTTACTCAGATAATGATAATTCCCCGAATCCAAAAAATGAATGCCTGAAAAATCAAGTTCTTTTATTCTTTCTTTAATTTCCTCTTCTGCTTCCTCTGTACAATAGCAGTTTACTCCTGTGGTCTTTGTAAAATCCATCCATCTGACATCTTTTCCCTCATAAAACTTTTCTTCTTTATAAACACCGGAAAAATCCATAATCACTGTCTTCGTATTCATAAGCACCTCTTTATCCCATTACCGTATTTCATGGTTTCATTCTAACACGTTTCTAATTTTTTTCAACGTTTCCGTATCTTTTTACAACCTGTTTCAGACACCATGGAAAATCAATTTTTTTCTTTGTTTCTGCCGCTAAAATATCTTCCTTATACCAGACTTTTCCATCTACTTTATAATGCAGTTCCCCTACTTTCTCCCCTCTTGTCACAGGAGCCGATAATTTCTTTTTCCCATGGTAGCTGACTTCTATCTCTTCTCCTTCTTTTAACAAAATTTTTTTCTCTTCCCCCTTTTTCTTAAAGAGAGAAATCTTGGTATTTTTACTAAGTCTTTTGTTGCAGGCATTTTCCACAGAAATTTCTTTGGGACATTGGGAAAATTCAATTTCATGAAAAGAGTGGAAAGAATATTCCTGTAAGCCATATTCCATCAATTTTCTGGTATCTGACCACTTATACCCTTTATTATTTGGCCAGCCACAACCTAAAAGTGCTGCAATCAATGTTTTTCCGTCCTTTTGCACTGCCCCCACATAACAATATCCCGCCTGTGCCGTAAATCCTGTCTTACCGCTTATTGCTCCTTCCATCATAGATAAAAAAGCATTATGATTTTGACAGGAAAATTCTCGTTTCCCATCTACATCAAAAAAACGATGAGAATGTGTCTGCGTAATTTCCAGAAACTGTTCCTTTGCAGGAGACAGGCAAATACAATACCTCATAATCTGTGCCAAATCTCTGGCAGTTGTTTCATGTACCTTTTCTTCTCCCCCTCTTTCTTCCTTTGCATCCAGTCCATTTGGTGTAATAAACCAGGTGTCTTCACAACCTATTTCCTTTGCTTTCTCATTCATCTTATCTGCAAAAGCTTCCACACTTCCTCCCACATGCTCTGCCAGAATTACCGCAGAGTCATTATGGCTTTCCAACATGAGTGAATACAGTAAGTCTTTCACATAAAATCTCTCTCCAGCCAAAGCCCCTAAATGTACCTTTGGCATCTTTGCCGCCTTTTCTGAAGTTTCTGCAATTTCTTCCAGACACCCATTTTCTAAAGTCAAGATACAAGTCATAATCTTTGTTGTACTTGCCATAGGACGTTTTTCTTCTCCATTTTTTTCGTAAAGAATTCGTCCTGACTCTCCGTCAATCAAAACCGCCGAAAGAGCATATAAATTTCCCGGCTCGTCTCCTTTTTCTGCTGCTAAAACAGGAAATGCAACTATGCTCATGCAAAAAGCAAGAAAAAAGGATAAGATTTTTTTAAATTTATTTTTCTTCATTCTATTTTCTCCTTTTTACAATATATGTAGATATAAAAAAAAGATACCATAAAGGTATCTCTATAAATTAAGCTGTAATTGAATTTCTTCTTCTGCCTCTGCTTTAAAATCTTCCATTTGAACAGGATCAATCTCCGGTAGTTCATCCAATCCCTGTACATCAAAATTACGGAGAAATTCTTCCGTAGTTCCCAGTAAAATCGGTCTTCCCGGAGCATCCAAGCGCCCTACCTCCTGCACCAGTCCATATTCCATAAGCTTTGCTATGGCATGGTCGCATTTTACACCCCTGATTTTTTCTATTTCCAGCTTTGTAACAGGCTGTTTATAAGCAATGATGGAAAGAGTTTCCAGCATAACATCGGAAAGCACAGCCTTTTTCGGCTGCAAAGCCATCTTTACCAGATAATCATAATACTCTTCCTTTGTACACATCTGATATGCATTTTCCAACTCAATAATTTTAATTCCACGATCTTCTGCCTGATATTTCAGCATCATATTTCTGACAATTTTTCTTGTAGTTTCGATATCATGCCCAATGGTTTTTGCCAGTGTACTTAATTCTACTGACTCACCCATAGCAAACAACAGCGCTTCTATTGCGCCTTCTATTTTATTCAGTTCCATTTTTTTCTCTCTCCAAACAGGATTTAATCTCTATCTCTGCAAAAATATGCTCCTGATAAATGGAAATCTTTCCCATTTTCATCAACTCCAGAATTGCCAGAAACGATACGATAATCTGTACTTTACTTGCCTGTCCTTCCAACAAATCACGAAAATTAAATCTGGAATGTGTTCTGGCATATTCTTCGATTTCTTCCATTTTCTCAGGCAGACTTACTTCTTCTTTCTCAATTTTACCGAATTTGCTTCGGATTGGGTCAACCTTATCCTCCTGACGGCGGATGACACTCTGAAAAATTTCATTGAGTTTTTCCAAGGTAAGTCCGTCCAATAACTGACCGGTATCTACCGGCTCACGGTAAGACAGCACTTCTTTTGGGATAGTAGGAAGCTTGTATACCTTTTTTGATGCGGCTGCCATACGGTCTCGAAGCTCATAAGACATATATTTATACATCTTATATTCCAACAGCTGGCGCACCAATTCTTCTCTGGGGTCTTCTTCCTCCCCTTCCTCATTCACTTCTCTTGGCAGAAGCATTCTGCATTTAATGGAAATCAAAGTTGCAGCCATAACCATGAACTCACTCATAATGTTTAAATCTTCTCTCTCCATTGCACGAATGTAGTCCATGTACTGCTCTGTAATCTCTACAATGGGAATATCATAAATATTTACTTTATTTTTCTCAATCAGATGCAGGAGCAAATCCAACGGACCTTCAAACACCTGAAGCTTTACGGGAATCCCCATGTCTTCTACCTCTTTCTGCCTTTCTTTCCTCAGTCATTCTACACTATTTTCACAAAAAAGTCTACTTTTCAGAATTTTTCTTGGGACTGCACTCTACCATAATCAGCTCTCTGGGATTGAAAATA
>CAJKQE010000138.1 GCA_905201915.1 uncultured Lachnospiraceae bacterium | reverse complement strand
TCATGAGGAAATCCGTGGGACAGAGAATACCGGAAAAAGAAATCGCTAACTTCAAATTTGTCGGAGAAACACTAATACCACACAAAACTTAATAACAACACAGCGTCAGAGCGTATGGGAAAACCTGTACGCTCTAATTTTTTATCAAAAAATGGAGGAAAACACATGGAAGAAACAAATGTAACAATGACAGCAGAGGAAATGCAGGGTGAGCCTGCGGCAAAGGAAAATGAGACAATGGGAAGATGAGCAGGCGGACATTTTGAGTGGAAAGTGTATTGATGTTGATTTCCTGAATTACACACCGGATCTTCGTGACACACCAAAGGTGCAAGACGCAATTAAAAAGCTGATTGCGGCATATCCGGAGAAAGATGTGATTGATATGGAGACAAAAGAGCAGAATATAAGCCACTTGCCAAAATCGAGGAGATTGAGGAACAGAATTACAACATGATTGATGACAGGCTCAACAATGGCGTGGAGAAATTCAATCGTGAGGAAGAAAAAAAGAACAGCAGGAAAAGCCGCAGGCTCGTTCTTCCTTAAAGGAGCGTCTGGCAGCCAAGCAGACGGAAGTGGCACAGGGCAAGAAAGATTCCAAAGAACAGGATAAGGCGAAAAAAACGAACAGAGAGGAGATATAGGAATATGAATAATCTATTTACGGTAGAAGAAACAAATTTGATATGTATTCTTCAGAGTGACAGCAGGACAAAGGTTATAGAGGATATTCATAAGGCTATGAAGCATATCGACGATGATGAGCTTGTGGAATTGTCGTTGCGTGTGGCAGGAAAACTGGAAAGCATAAGTGATGAAGAATATGCCAGATTAGTGTTGGAAGCGGCAGAATAAAAATATGGTAGTCATTAGGTGCCCCTTTTGACTACCGTTTTTTTATTAAAAATTAAAGAGGAGCCGGATCATTCCGACTCCTCCAAGTATGTGTCCGCAAACACATACCCCAATTGCTATCTATAATATACTATAGGCAGGTAAAATATGCAAGCATTATATGGAATTTTTTAAGATGTTTAAGCGAGAGAACAAATCAGGATGAATCGTGATAGCTGAAACATTCGGGTTTACAGAAGATTCGTATTCTCTTGTAATCTTTTCAAATTCACGGATGAATGATTTGATCTCTGTTTTAGAGACTTTCAGTAATTTTAAGTAGTAACAGATAAGGATGATGTAATCGCCGATTGTTTTGAAATTTATGTACGGCATCCCCATTTCTAAAATCAGGCATTGTTTCATTGGTCTTGAAGGGTCCATTTTTTTGAAACGGGTATCATATACCACATCGTTGTGAGCAATGGCATTTCTTAAATCTTTTAAGGCATATACATATTTATAAAGTAATTCCCGGTAAGTATCACTTGATAGATTGATGCCGATTGCACGGGATACTTTTTCACGCATATCAATGGTCAGGCATGAAAGCAAATATCCAAAATCGCCCATAGTGAGAATTTCAAATATTGCCCATAAAGGAACTTCATTGTAATTGACATTATTGTAAAAATGAGTGATTTTCGGATTTTCTTTTCGGTATGCAGCAGCAATGGCATTTTGTATGGAGCCTTGAAGATTTAGTTTGTTGTTCTGGTATTTCTTTTTTATATCTTCACGGGTTCCGGTTGGTGCATTTTTGTAGCTGCTGATTGCTTTATCGTACATATCATAGATACTGCTGGAATCAATTTCTGACATAATGGTGTTCAAAGCAATATTTTTAAGCGCAGTTTCTATAAACATCATTTTCCCATATAAAAGAGATTTTAATTTTGTATCATATTGTATGGTTGCGTTAATCTCATTATATGAAGTGAATGGAAGTCTGTTAGAGGAAGATACAAAAAAACGGTATCCTTTATATCCGTGAAAATATCCGGTATTGATTAGTTGTTGCTTTTGTGAACTCCCTGAGATGGAAATTCCATTATCCCTAAGATGCCACATTAAAGCATCGGGTGATTTATAATCTGTATTTGCCATAGACTCTCCTAAACATTTGTAATAATAAGTTAAGTATAATACATGGGTTTAACATTAACAAGCTACAAGATGGGATTATTCTTTTTTCTGGACTGCTCGGAGGTAAAATCGGGCTGTGTCTGACCGAGGTATTGATTCAGATTTTCCAGTTTTCGGTTTAATGATTGAACCTCTTTTTCACATTTCTTGTAGGAGGAAGTCAGTTCATTTTTCTGTTTCATCAGTTCCTGATATTCTGCTTTTAGCTTATCAACATTCAATCCCTTTAAGTTTATCCCTGCCTGCTCAAGTACACGCTTTGCACCGCCATATAGAATGAGCTGGCTTTCGTATCGGCGGAAATATGCGTCTGGGTTCTTTGACTTTTTATAGGCAATGTGATAGGAGCGGTTGGTTTTGTACTGCTCGGCATATTTGATGATTTCTGCAAGGTCTTTCATGCGATGTTCCAGTTTCACAGCGCTCTGTTTGGCAGATTTTCCGGCTTCGGTTTTCACAGTAATCTGATGCTTCAGATCGGAGAGAGAACCAACTTCATTATAGCTTTGTGCAGCAATTTTCAAATTCTCGATAGTTGCCCATTGTTGGAGTCCGGGACTGTTTTGGAATTTTTCATCCGAGGTATCAATGAGCCTGCGGGTAGAGTAGTCTTTTTTTGGAATAACAGATTTTCGCTCACGCTTTATTTCGATGCGTTCCCGGATACGTTCCTTTGTGTATTCCTTACCAAGCGATTTCGTACTGCCACGGACAAAACGTTCTTTATCCAGAGGACGGAAAGAGATGTATTTGGCAGCATCTTCTTCAAAAGATTCCCCTTTAATTTCATATCCTTTGGCTTTCATTAAAAGTAAAAAATCTTCGTATGTGGAAGCTGACTTGATACAAAAATTGATGTCCCTTCTAAGCTGGGTTTTCCAAGTAGAGCCATTCTGATCAGACTGCCTTTCTTTGTATTTTTTACCACGTTCACCACCCGGAATGATGATGGAAAGGTTATGCGCTTTGCATAGTTCATCACTTAGTTTCCGGATGTGGTAATACGACTGTTTGCAGTCGTGATATTTGTTATGCTCGATGTTATCAGCAGCACAAAATATGATGTGATTATGAATATGTCCTTTATCAATGTGTGTGGTGAGAACATACGAATATTTCCCTTCTAAAACCCTGTCAGCAAGTTCTTTTCCAATGCGGTGAGCTTCCTCATAACTGACTTCTCCCGGAGCAAAAGCCTGTATCAGATGATAGGCTTTGTTAGGACTGTTCTCCCTGCAATGGTCAAGGGTGTACTTAAAGTCAATCGCTGCTGTTTCCGGCGCACACGCATAAGATGAAACATAGATTTGCTCATCTGTTTTGTCGGGATTGCAGATGTAATCTATTGCTTTATCAACGGTTGCTTTGATAGCATGGATTTTTGTGTATGCCATACTTTATTTATCAACTCCTTTACTTCATTCATATCGTCCTGATAGATGTTTCCGGTACTGTTTACCCGCTTTGCAATCTGATTCAGACTTGAGCTGATTCGTCCAAGCTCTGTATTATAATTTCGCAGATAACTGTAATCGACATCATACACATATCCATATAAAATCAGTTTGCGTAAAAAGGCTGCCATGCTTTTCATACCGGATGCTTTGAATTTGGTAGTGAGAATGTACTGCTCATCATCACTGAGATAAAATTGCACCGGATTGGTGCGGTTTCGGTTTGCCATTGTGCCACGTCCTTTCTAAATTTGGGTACAAAAAAACTGCTGTAAAATGTTCGATTTTTACAACAGTCTGTTTCGTATTTTATTCAATTTTGGGTGTAATTACCCATAGCAAATTGTAGCAAAAACGGCAGGAAAGGTCAATGTATTTCGATGGTAAACCGAAGAATAGCCGAAGAAAAATCGAAAGAGGGTTAGGGATACTTCCCTATGGAAATTCACACGCATATACGATAGGAAAGTGTGGGGAATTTCGCCTGTGTCATGACACAGGCAGTGCTTGCTATTCTTGCTATTCTTGATTAGTTAAAGGTT
>CAJKQE010000137.1 GCA_905201915.1 uncultured Lachnospiraceae bacterium | reverse complement strand
TTTCTTTATTCCCTCCATCATAATCCGGACGATTTTTACTTGGCCCGCCATTCCAGAGTGTCTTCTGATTAAATGTCAGTCTTTCCTGTCCAACCTCTCCATAAACATTTGCCCCCATAAAACTATTGCCGATAGGAAGCGTCTGCTGTTGCCATGTGTTATCTTCCTCTGTCGTTCCAAAACTGCCGCCATTTAAAATATTTCTCCCTTTTGAAGCAGGTTCATCATACCAAAGGCGCAATCCGCTTTCACTTTGTGAGGTTTCTGCCTTCTCTGCCTGTACAGATACCGGAACAGAAGATACCGTTAATGTAACCGCACACAATCCTGCAAAAGCTTTTTTAAAAATGTTTTTCTTCATACCTTTCTCCTTTCTGGTAATTTAATAAAGTAATTGTTTTTTAAGTATATATCCGCTCGCCTTTGAATGATTTGCATTTTCAACCAGTTTTTTTATACTTTTTTACTTTTTTTGTGCATTTTAACCATTATTCTCTTTTTATTATATGTATTTCGTTTAATAACTGTTGTTTTTTTCAATATTATTCGTCTAAATACACCATTTCTTGTATAAATATTTTATTTCATTGAATACACTTTTCTGTAAAACAAAAAACTGTCGTATGAAACATATTAAATTTAACATCTTTCATACAACAGTTTTTTATTTTCACCATTTCATTCCATGAATTTTATTTCGTATTCTCTGTAATGCATTGTCAATCGATTTTGGCTGTCTTCCTGTCATTTCTGCAATCTGAATATAATCTGCCCCATCTAAATAAGCATCCAATACTTGATTTTCAAAAGGACTTAAACGCTTTTTAATATCCTCCATCATGATATTGACATTTTCTTTTCCAATTACAATTTCTTCCGGATTTTGCTGCTTCACATCTTCTGCATTATACAGCGGTCCTTCCATTTCACTCAGAGAAATATAGGAGTTCAAAGGCTTATGCTTCTGCCTTCCTGAAATTTCAATAGCTTTATACATTTGCCTTTCTATACACAGATTGGCAAATGTAGAAAAAGAAGCATTTTTATCAGGATGGTATCCCCGAACTGCTTTAAACAGTCCAATCATACCCTCCTGAATTAAGTCCTCCTGTTCTCCTCCTATAAGAAACATAGCATGTGCTTTCTTTAATACCATTCCCTTATATTTGTTAATGAGATAATCTTCCAAACCTTCCTGTCCTTGCCATAAAAGTTCAAAAAGTTCCTCATCTTTTAAATTTTCATATTCCTTCATAAATGAATTCCTGTATTATTTTCCCATTCTCTGTCTTACAATTTCATAAGCCAATACTCCTGCTGCTACAGACGCATTCAAAGAATCAATATTTCCCTGCATGGGTATAGATGCAATGAAATCACATTTTTCCCGCACTAATTTTGACACACCATTGCCCTCATTGCCAATAACCAATCCAACCGCACCTTTTAAATCAAGGTCATACATCTGTGTGCCGCCCATATCTGCACACACAAACCAAATTCCTTCTTTTTTCAGGTTTTCAATAGTTCTTGCAAGATTTGTGACTTTTGCAACAGGTGTATAGTTTAACGCTCCTGCAGAAGTTCTTGCAACCGTTGCAGTCAATCCCACAGCTCTGTTCTTTGGAATAATCACGCCATGAGCTCCCGCCAGATTAGCTGTACGAATAATTGCTCCCAAATTGTGGGGATCTTCAATATTATCCAGCAATACCAAAAAAGGCGGTTCTCCCTTTTCTCTTGCCGCTTCCAGAATATCTTCTACTTCTGCATAATTATACGCTGCAGTCATAGCTATGACACCTTGATGTTTACCTGTCTCAGACAATTGATCCAGTTTTTCTTTTTTCACATATTTAATCATGGTATCATGCTTCTTTGCCTCGCGCAAAATGGTTCGTACAGGACCATCCTCGCATTTTTCCAGTACAAATAATTTATCCACAGATTTTCCGGAACGAAATGCCTCCAAAACCGCATTTCTTCCCTCTATCTTCGTTTCCTGGAATTTATTCTCCATCCTCTTCTCCTTCTGTAATTCCTATTTTTATCAATTCCAACATTCTGTCCCACTGTTCTGTCAAATACAAATATCCCATCAAAGCTTCAAATCCCGTAGCTCTTCTATAATCCGACATACTGGCATTTTTTGCCATTGTAAAAGATTTTGCATTTCTTCCTCTTTTAAAAACACCCATTTCCTCGTCTGTAAGATATGGTTTCAATTTTTCAATAATCGCTGACTGAGCAGATGCTTTTACTAATTTGCTGGCTCTTTGATGCAGTTTATTCACCTGCGTATTTCCTTTTTCCACTAAAATGGTACGGATAACCAGCTCGTAAATAGCATCGCCAATATAAGCAAGGGTTAGAGGAGAATAGGTTCTGATATCCGTATTCTCCAGTTCAAACAGCTCCTTGAAATTCTTTAAGCTCGCTTCCATTGTACACCCTCTCTTGTGTCTTTTAAGATAATTCCCATAGCAGCCAGTTCATCTCTGATTTCATCTGCTCTTTTAAAGTTTTTCTCTTTTCTTGCTGTCTGTCGTTCTTCAATGAGCTTTTCAATTTCTTCATCTAAAATTTCTGCCTCTTTATTCACAATCAGACCTAATACATCACTTAAATGTACAATAGTATCAAAAAGATACTGCACAAAAGCAGATGTACTATTCTCGTTGGCTTTTGTATTTGCGAATTTTACCAGCTCAAAAATAGCTGCGATGGCATCTGCAGTATTAAAATCATCTTCCATAGAATTTTCGTATTTTTTTACATATTCCAATACTTCTACTTCTAATGCTTTTTCTGTTTCTGTCATTTCTGCTTTTTGTGCTGTTTCTAACAGGTGTTTTAACTGCTCTACACAAGTAACAATTCTTTCCAGAGAATTTTTAGAAGCTTCCATTAATTCTGCGCTGAAATTCAACGGACTTCTGTAATGTGCATTTAACATAAAGAAACGAAGCACCTGCAAGTCATATTTTTCTCCAATTTCTCTTACAGTAAAAAAGTTACCCAAAGATTTTGACATTTTACGATTATCAATATTTAAAAATGCATTATGCATCCAATATCTTGCAAACTGTTTACCATTGCAACATTCAGACTGAGCAATTTCATTTTCGTGATGCGGGAAAACAAGATCCTCACCACCTGCATGGATATCAATTTCTTCACCCAGATATTTTTTAGACATAACAGAACATTCGATATGCCAACCCGGACGACCTTCACTCCATGGTGATACCCAGAAAGGTTCTCCTTCTTTTTTCGGTTTCCAAAGCACAAAATCTAATGGATCTTCTTTCTGATTTTCTCCTGAAACCTGTAAGGAACGAAAGCCGGACTGTAAATCTTCCAGATTTTTATGAGACAGTTTTCCATATTCTTTAAAATTTTTCACACGGAAATATACAGTACCATTTACTTCATAAGCAAATCCCTTATCCATTAAAGTCTGAATCATTTCAATCATTCCATCAATTTCCTGTGTTGCCAGAGGATGAGTCGTTGCCGGTTTTACATTCATATCAGCCATATCTTTCTTGCATTCTTTAATGTAACGACCGGAAATTTCATCGGCGCTTACACCCTCTTCTACAGCTTTTGCAATGATTTTATCATCTACGTCTGTAAAGTTAGATACATAATTCACTTCATATCCTTTGTATTCCATATAGCGGCGTACTGTATCAAATACGATCATCGGTCTTGCATTTCCGATATGAATAAAATTATAAACCGTAGGTCCACAGACATACATCTTTACTTTTCCCTCTTCTAAAGGAATAAATTCTTCTTTCTTTTTTGTCAATGTGTTATAAATTCTCATATTCTCTTTTTTCCTCCTGTCTTCTTTCTTTTGCCTCTAAAGCTCTTGCCCGGCGACATTGTGCTTCTCTTTCTTTCATATCATTTAATTCATAACCCATACGCTGTAATTCAGAACGCAGTCTGTCATTTTCCTGCTGCAGCTTATGAATATCTTCTAAAGTAGGGTCCGGAAGGTGGATTTGATCCATGTCACTTCTTGGCACTTTCTGATTTCCTTTTTTCACCACGCGCCCTGGTACTCCTACTACAGTACAATTTGGAGGTACTTCTTCCAAAACCACACTTCCCGCACCGATTTTCGAGTTTTCTCCAATGGTAAAAGAACCTAAAATTTTTGCACCTGCGCTTACCATAACATTGTCCCTTAAAGTTGGATGACGTTTCCCTGTTTCTTTTCCGGTACCTCCTAAAGTAACCCCCTGATATAGAGTTACGTTATCACCGATAATGGTTGTTTCTCCAATAATTACCCCGGCACCATGATCAATGAATAACCCTTTTCCAATTTGAGCTCCTGGATGAATTTCAATTCCTGTT
>CAJKQE010000136.1 GCA_905201915.1 uncultured Lachnospiraceae bacterium | reverse complement strand
AATTGCCATAATCTTGCGATTTAAGCCTTCGGTAGAAAGTCCTGCCCCTCTGCCTGTCATTTTTTCCACAGGAATGTCTAAAAGCACAGAAGCCACAGCGCTGCTGGTGGTTGTATTTCCAATTCCCATCTCACCGGTCGCAATTATGTGATAGCCCTTTTCTTTCATCATCTGAGCTGCTTCGATCCCAATTTCAATGGCATGGATTGCCTGCTCTCTTGTCATTGCCGGTTCTTTTGTCATATTTTTTGTTCCATAAGCAATTTTGCGATTAAAAATGCTCACATCTCTGGCAACTCCTACGTCAATAGGGAAGATATCACATCCCACACTTTTACACATAATGCTGGATGCTGCTTTTTCCTGCAAAAAATTTTCTGCCACCAAAGCCGTAATTTCCTGGCCTGTCTGTGTGACACCTTCTTCCACCACGCCATTATCTGCACACATAGGAATTAAAACTCTTTTTTCAACACATACCTTTGGAGTCCCTGTAATTCCCGCAATTTGAACAATCATATCCTCCAGCCTTCCAAGACTGTGCAAAGGATGTGCAATACTATCCCAGTATTCTTGACTTCTTTTCATTGCCTCTTCGTTTAACGGCTGTATGTTCTCTAAAACTTCCTGCAAATTCATTCTCCAAATCCTCCTGACTGTCTTGTTTTAAACTTCCGGCAACAATTCATAAATGCCTTAGGTAATTCTGGATTTCCATAATAATAGAAGTGAGGAAAACCTGCTACCATAGCAGAGGTGCTATGAATACAATCCCATCCTCTCTGGCTGGCTGGCTTTTTCGCATAAAAATCAGCGCCACAGTTTGTAGAGTCAAAATAATGAAATTCATGAGCCGGACACGTTCCAATAAGAGTTCCAAACACCGGCTTTTTACACGACGCTTCAATATACCCAAAGCGAGATAGCTTTCCTGTATTAAAGACTTTTCCCTCAATTCGTCCTACTCCCTGACGAAAAATACCGGTTTCATCCTCAAAAGTATCATGAAGATAAATAAATCCTCCGCATTCTGCCAGAACCGGCATTCCCTCCAAAAGAACTTCTTTTATCTGACTCCTCATAGAGAAATTTTCTTCCAGCTCTTTTCCATACAGCTCCGGATAACCACCATACAATAAAAGTCCATGAATGCCAGATGGCAACTCTTTATCATGAATCGGAGAAAAAGGAACCAGCTCTGCACCCATTTCCTCTAAAAGTTTTAAATTATCTTCATAGAAAAAACAAAATGCTTCATCCTTTGCTAATCCGATTTTTACTTTCTCCCCTTTATTTTTCAAACCTTGAAAATATTCCTCTGTTTCTTTCTCAATAAAAAGAGAAGGGGCAGTTTTCCCAAGAGCAATAAGGCCATCTAAATCTACAGTTTCTTCCATACGTTTCGCAAGTTTCATAAGCTTTTCTTTAAAATCCTGTATCTCTCCCGGCATTACAAGCCCCAAATGCCGGCTTTCAATCACACAATCTGTCACAACAGGAACATATCCATATACGGATATTCCAAGCTTTGTTTCAATCATTTCCTTTACTCTGGGATACAGCATAGGAGAAATCTGGTTTAACAACACCCCTTTTATGTTGCTGTCCTCCATAAAATTTACAAATCCCTGAATAAAAGGGAGAATAGAAACGCTCATTCCTTTACAATTTACAATCAATACTGCCGGTGTCTGTGTCACCTTTGCCAAATCATAAGCGCTGGCCTTTGTGGTAGTGCCGCCCACCCCGTCATAATATCCCATAACACCTTCCATTACCGCAATGTCACAGTCTTCCAGATTTCGTTTTAACAAATATCTGGTTCTGTCCGGAGTAGTAAAAAAAGTATCTAAATTTCGGGATTTTGTTCCGATTACCTTTGTATGAAACATAGGATCAATATAATCCGGCCCGCATTTAAAAGAGGCCGTTTGAAGTCCTCTGTTCTTTAGTGCCTGTAAAATTCCACAAGTAATCAATGTTTTTCCGCTGCCGCTTGCACCGGCTGTTAAAAGAAAACGAGCTGTCCCCATAGTCCTATCCTCTCTACTGACAATTTCCTGTGCAGGAAATAATATAAATGGGATTTTCCCCCATCATTATATGATATCTGCCTACTTCTTTTGATTTTCCCACTGTCATCTGTAAAATTTCTGTATCTGATACCGACAAAGTTTTCAGGCATTCCAAAGCTTCTGACACGCTTTCCAGCGCAATACAGTTGATAACCATGCGAATTTCTGGATTTTTCTTTAAAAGCAATTCCATAATTTTCTTCATATTTCCGGAAGAGCCTCCAATAAATGCATGTGTCGGCGCTTCTAAATCCTCCATTGCTTCCGGTGCTAATCCTTCTACAATCTCCAGATTATCTGCCTGAAACCTCTCTTTATTTTTCTTTAAAAGTTCAACTGCCAGCTCTTTTTTTTCAATAGCATAGACCTTTCCTTTATAAGCTCTAAGTGCCATTTCTATGGCCACAGAACCTGTACCTGCGCCTACGTCATAACAGATAGAATTTTCGGAAAGTCTAAGTTTCGAAAGAGATACTGTGCGAACTTCTTCTTTTGTCATAGGAACTTTATCTCTTAAAAATTCCTCATCTTGTATTCCATGAGTGGCACGCTGCTGCCTGCAGTTTTTATTTTCTGCATATAAAACACTTAAACTGTCACCTTTATAATCCACAAAATTTTCCGGTGTCCCCTTCTGAATTTTTTCATCTGCATAAGATAAACGTTCTCCCACATACAGAACCACCTCATTCATACCATAAGACAACAGTTTTTTTGCCAGATTAGAAACACTGTCTGTCTTTCCCAGAATAGAAAAAACTTTTTCGTGATTTCGTATAAGTGAAATCAAATTCGTTTCTTCTCCATGATTACTGGTCAAAACTGTATCATCCCAGGATTTCTGAATACGACTCATAAAATATGCCACAGAAGAAATCCCACAGACTACTTTTACCTGATGTCCCAAAACTTCAAAAAGCTTTTTTGCTCCACTGTGAAATCCCACATCTCCTGATAAAACTACGGCAATTTTTTCATATTCCGGATGCTCCTGTATGTATGCCGCAATTTTTTCACTGTTGTATTCTACATAAACATCCTGTTCTTTTTTCTCACAAGCCTCAATCATTCTGGAAGCACCAATGAGCAAATCTGCTTCCTGTATCGTCTTTTCTGCCTCTTTTGTAAGACTGTCTGCATTTCCCATTCCAATTCCAACAAGAGAAATTTCTGCCTGTGATGGTAAAGAAAATTTTTTGCATAAAATTCTTTTACATTCCTGCAAGGAAATTCCTGTTTCTTTTAAAGGACGTCCTACCACAACAAGAGTACAGCCACAAGCTCTGGCAGCTTCCAATTTTTCCAAAAAACCGCCGCTTTTACCGGACATTTTTGTCACCATATATTTACAGTCCAACTGGCGAAGCAAAGCAATATTAAAATCCTTTGAAAAAGGTCCCTGCATACAAAGCAAATTTCTTCCCTGAAATCCCAGACGGGCACATTCTTCCACTACACTTGGCAGAGAAAGAACCCGCAAAAAAACACGATTTTCAAAATCAGAAAGAGCCGTATATTTAACAGCTTCTTTGCTTCCTGTCGTTGCCAGAATATTTCCTTTTGTTTCCTGAAGATAATCAACTGCTGCTTCCACTGTTTCCACATAAACACAGTCTCCTAAATCAGAACTGTCCTGATTTTCTCGAAGAACACGCAGATATTCCACCCCTGTATTTTCACATGCAGATTGAATATTTTTTGTTACTTCTGCTGCATAAGGATGTGTGGCATCAATAACAAGAGGTTTGTGATTTTTCAAAATCAGTTCTTCCATCTGTCCCTGATTGAACCGTTCATGAGAAATTTCCAGATGTTTATTATCACCTAAAAGCTGTTCCCCATATTCCGTAGCCACACAGATATGGGCAGAAACTTGTCTTTTCTCTAAAAACTCTGCAATCTGTCTGCCCTCTGTAGTTCCTGCAAAAACAATTACTTTACACATTTTTATAGCCTCTTGGAGTTACCATTTTTCCCTGAATATTCATGGTCTGTGAATTTCCAATGAAAACCGTAGTAAACATATCTACTTTTGTATCACGGAGTTCTTTCAAGGTCATTACCTGCATGTGTTCCCCATCTCTACCAATATTTCCTACTATTCCGCATACTGTTTCCGGTGACTGATGCTGAAGCATCAAATCACAGGCTTTTTCCAGATAATCATGTCTCTTTTTACTGGATGGATTGTATAAACAAATGACAAAATCGGCCTTTGCTGCATTTAAAAGTCTTGCTTCAATCTTTTCCCAAGGTGTCAATAAATCACTTAAACTAATAAGACAGAAATCGTGAATAAGAGGTGCT
>CAJKQE010000135.1 GCA_905201915.1 uncultured Lachnospiraceae bacterium | reverse complement strand
TTCAGAAGAAAACCGCCGTATGCAGGAAATGATGAAAATGTACAATATGTACGGTATGGATCCATCCATGTTTGGCGGACAGGAGACATTGGTGTTAAATGCAAATAATAAACTGGTACAGTATGTTCTGGAAAATAAAGAAAATGAAAACGTGGATATTCTGTGCGAACAGTTATATGATTTGGCGTTAATCAGCCACAGACAGCTGACACCGGAAGAAATGACAAAATTTGTGGCAAGAAGCAATGAAATTATGCTGCTTCTGGCGAAATAAAAGAATGATTATATAAAAGAGACTGCTATATTAAATGCTCATCCGGAATATTTATACATTTCACGCTCAGTCTGCGCTCACTTTGAGCTTGTAATCTCAAAGCGTGCTCGACAAATTCGCTAAAAGTGTATAAATATTTCTGGATGATATTTAAAAGATAGTCTCTTTTTGCTATTTTTTAGTATAGTCCCTTTTTAAATTGTATCATCATTTCCCTTGTAAGGCTTACGTCATAGTCATTATAAGGAATTTTTTCTCTCTCAAACCACTGAGCAGTAGATAATTCTTCACGGTCTAAAGTGATGGTATCATCACCATCTAAATCACAGTAAAATCCTGATAAAACAGAGCCGGAAAGTCCCCAGGGCTGGCTTTTATAATATTGAATATTTTTTACTTTAAGTCCAACTTCTTCCATTACTTCTCTTTTTACTGTGTCTTCCAATGTTTCACCGATTTCTGTAAATCCTGCAATCAATGCGTAACGTGTGGTATTTCTTCCGGCATATTTTGAAAGCAATAATTTATTTTTATTTCGAATAGCCACAATGACAGCAGGGGAAATTTTAGGATACTCTGTGTTATGACAGTGTGGACAGTACATCATACGTTCTTTTGTATCCGGAAGCAGCTTTTCTCCGCATTTTCCGCAGAACTTGCGGTTTTCATACCAGCTAAACAGATGAAAACCTGTAATCAGTGCAAAGCACAGCTCTTTTGGTTCTTCACTGCGGAAGATTACTAAATCTTCAAAAGTAAAATCCGATAAAAGAGAATGGTCCAGTTCTGGAAGAATATAAAAATGCTGATCATCAATAGAAAATAAATAAATGTAGGGTTCTTTTTCCCAATTTGGAATATCACAGAAACGTGGCAGTAAAAAGCTGTTTTCTGTTTTTTTAATTAAAATTGTTTTTTCATTATAGCATAAAATAAAATCGTGTTCTTTTGGAGAAACAGGTAAGTATTCGTTGTGATAGCAATGTGTTCCAAGATCTTGTATCATAGGTCAGTCTCCTTAATTTTATAAAATTTCATAAGGAATGTGCTTCTGATTAAAAAATTTTTGAACCAGTTCATCCCATACGTGATCTAATGTTTTATCAAGAGTAAAAGTTTTTATAGAAGTTCCTGTCGTACAGATTAAATGTGTCCCATCATATTGGAAATTTACAAAAAGACCGAAAATATCATCGGGAGTGAGAGGGACACGATTTCCTAATAAAAGTTTTTCTGTATTTTTTTCCGAAAGCATGAATACAATCTTAAAGTGAAGAGGTGTTTTTTTTCCTTTCATGATGGAAAAACAAAAGGGTTTGATTTCTTTCCAAAGAGTGTATTTGCGATTTTCTGCTTCCAGTAGTTCAGTTTCCTGTGTATCGAAAAAATCAGGATGAAGAAGTCCGTCTATGGTATATGTAACGGAAGTAGTGATATTAGCTTCTGAAAGCCAGAAGGCATCAAAATCAGTACCAATTAACAGTTTTGACATAAAATTTTTTATATCCTGCACCTGTAATGCAATCATAAAGAAAATCCCTCATTTCTATAAAATTTTTCGTGTGGATGAAATATAAAAAACAGTATAAACGAAAATGAAAAAAAATCCCAGTGTTTTAGGAAAAAACCTTTTCAAATAAGTGGTTTTGTGGTAATATAAGAAATGGTATTAAAAACTACATAAAGAGGTTATGGAAAATGAAATATAAAATTGTAATAGATAGCTGCGGCGAATTATTAGACAGATGGAAAACAGATGAAAAATTTGAAAGTGTTCCTTTGACTTTAACAGTGGGGAACGAAGATATCGTAGATGATGAGAGCTTTAATCAGGCAGAATTTTTAGAGAAGGTGGCACAGTGCCCGGAATGTCCGAAATCCTCTTGTCCATCACCGGAAAAATATCGTCAGGCATTTGACTGTGATGCGGAACATGTTTACGCAATAACACTCTCAGCTAATTTAAGCGGTTCTTACAACAGTGCAGTTTTAGGAAGAAATCTTCTTTTAGAAGATAAACCAGAGAAGAAAGTACACGTTTTTAATTCTTGTTCTGCATCAGCAGGGGAAACTTTAATTGCTATGAAGATTGAAGAATGCGAAGAAGCCGGAATGGAATTTGAGCAGATAGTAGAAACTGTTGAAGAATATATTCAGTCACAAAACATTTATTTTGTACTGGAAAATCTGGAGACACTGAGAAAAAACGGAAGACTGAGTAATATCAAAGCTTTTGTAGCAAGTGCGTTAAAAATCAAACCGGTTATGAACGGAACACCGGAAGGTACTATTGTACAGTTAGATCAGGCAAGAGGAATTAATAAGGCTCTTGTAAAAATGGTAGATTATGTTGTAGAAAATGCCAAGGACAGTGCGAATAAAGTTTTGGCTA
Organism: uncultured Lachnospiraceae bacterium; assembly: GCA_905201915.1. GTDB lineage: Bacteria > Bacillota > Clostridia > Lachnospirales > Lachnospiraceae > Blautia. The sequence goes on along the minus strand of CAJKQE010000135.1, from coordinate 1,723 downwards.
TTACCCACTGCAACTGTGCTTCTCGTGCAGAAATCGTAAAAGAAGAAATTTTAAAGAGAATTGAAGTAAAGGATGTAGTTGTTTTAGATACTGCAGGAGTCAGCAGTATGTATGCAAATGACGGAGGAATTATTGTCTGCATTTAATAATTAGGCATAAAGAGTATACATCAACTTGTAAAAAATCAATAAAATAGTAAAAGTAAAATATTTTGCGGAATATAGCCACAGGTGATGTGTAGAAATACAGTACCTGTGGCGTTTTATTGCATAGAAACTATGAAAGGAACCGGAATTATGAGTGAAAAACTGAAGCTGTATGGATTTAATAATTTGACGAAATCCCTGAGCTTTAATATTTTTGATATTTGCTATGCAGAAACGCAGAAAGAGCAGAAAGAATATATTGAATACCTTGATAATATCTATAATTCTCATAGATTGATTAATATTTTAACAAATTTAACGCAGATGATAGGTGCACAGATATTGAATATTTCCCAGCAGGATTATGAACCTCAAGGTGCATCTGTGACTATGTTAATAGCAGAAAAAACTTTGGCTTCTATGAGAAAAACCCATGTAGCGCATTTGGATAAGAGCCATGTAACAGTACATACTTATCCAGAATACCATCCAGAGACCTGTGTGGCAACTTTTCGGACAGATATTGATGTGTCTACCTGTGGAAAGATTACACCACTGTCTACGCTGGATTATCTTATTGCAGAATTTGACTCAGATGTTATTACTATGGATTATCGCGTAAGAGGTTTTACAAGAAATCTAAACGGGAAAAAACTATTTATAGATCATGAAATTTCTTCTATTCAGGAGTATATAGACGAAGGAACTTTAAAGAAATATAAGGTTGCAGATATGAATATGCCTGAAGCGAATTTATTCCATACGAAAATGATGAGGAAGAAAATTGATTTGGAAGATTATGTATTTAATACGAATATAAATGAATTTTCAAAGAAAAAGAAGCAAGATATGGAAAATTATTTAAAAAAAGAAATGACAGAAATTTTTATGGGAACAACAGGTTGCTAAAGCAACCCGCTGTTCCCATCTTGCTTAAGATGGTTATTTACTGCACTTTCTGAATGTATGAAACAGAAGCAGGAAAGAAATAAGCATAAGAATATGGGAAATTCCTGCAATTCCGGAAATCGCAGCATTAGCTCCGGAGGAGAGGGAAGTCCCTAAAACCTGCAAAACACCGCGAACCAGCATCATGATAACCATAAAAGGCAGTGCAATGGAGTAAAGCGTGAGAAATCTGCGAAAAGAACGTTCTTCCTCAAGCTTCAGATGATTTGTAAATAATGCAAGAAGCAGAAATAAAAAAGTACCTAAGACCATAAGATGTACATGCACCAGAGATAAGGAGGTTTTTCCGGAAAAATCTAAGAACTTTGTAAATTCTCGATAAAAGACACCTCCTGCCATGGCAAAAAGAAAATAATAAAACGCAAAATTCAAATATCGTTTCATAAATTTACAATCCTTTCTTTTGTGTTGAACAATGTTCATTCTACATTTTTTCCCCTTTTTTGTCAATAAAATTATATAATAACCAATCGTATTTTTCGGCATACCATAAAAGAAAAAAGGTTTTGGAATTAGATTGAAAATCTATTTAAATAAAGCAGCAATAATCGGAGGAGATAAACGTCAGGTCTATCTGGCAGAAATTTTGCAAAAAGAGGGATATAAGA
>CAJKQE010000134.1 GCA_905201915.1 uncultured Lachnospiraceae bacterium | reverse complement strand
ACGTAAATCCGAGTTCCGAAGATTATCTCTTGCGTAACTGAAATTATCGTTTAGGTAACTTGGAAGGCTTGATTTTATTGGGTTCTTGAAATGGGGTGTTGCAAACACGTTACAAACGCAGAACTTCTCATTGCTCCTCAGCACACCTCATAGTTTGGATTTTATATTCAGTTTTCAAGGTTCGATCGAGAGGTCTTTCGTTTGCCCCTCTATAATTCCTGTGGTCACGCTTTTTCGACTGCGTTTCCAAAAATGAAAAAAAGTTGAAAAAATCTTTGAAATGTGTTTTTGACTGCCTTTGGGACATAAAGAAAGCCCGGGAAACTGATCATTTGATCAACCTCTCGGGCAATTTGAGAAACTATTCTTTTTGAAATTGTGGAAGCTTTATAATTCCATTTGTACCAGCAACCAAGGACAAAACGATAATTGACGGGAAAATCACTTTTTGAAATATCTTTGTCATATTATCAGTTCGCTCTTTACGCTCGTTACAAACAATGGATTCACAACTCAATCTGTCTTCTCTGTAAGATTTAGCTATCCTTTCCCAATGAGTTGCTTTTTCATCTAAAGAAAGTGTGTCATCCTTATCAACTGCATTGATCCATGTGTTATACAGATCACTCTCTATCATATCATTTATTCCGTCAACATCATCAGATATATCATAAGCTGACTCAATTATATCAGGAAATCCACTCATCAAATCATTGATGCTTTCATACTTCTTCTTTTCCTGTTCCATTATAAATACCTCCTTGATTTCATAAAGTCATTTACTGCCATCCCTGTTATGAAGGATGTAACAGCTATGGCTACACTAGCCCATATATAATTATTTTTCTCTCCTGGCTTAATAACAGTTTCCTGATTTGCAGTTTCTTTTGGACTTGATTCTACAAATTCCTTTTCTTCATTCTGAACTAAAGACTCCTTCACACACTGACACATATGTAATTCGCCAAATCGATTCAGATAGCACACCATTATGCGAAAGCCCTTACAAGACTCCTGACTATTCAAATTAAATGCGTCACGACTAAGTTTTCTGTCATTCGTAATTAGAAGCTGACCTCCATCATTCTTATTTAATGTAAGCTCTGACAACAACTGGCAATCAGCGAAGGCTCTTGCAATTTCATCATCGTCTATTGTTTCACTCTGCACATCGAAAATGTCAGCAAATTGTGTGATAATTCCAATTGCAGCAAATGCAGCTTGATATTTCCTCTCATTTCCAGATCCCATGTGCCTTGCTAATTCAAAACATACTGCCTTAGGAACAATAATCTTCTTATCCTCTTCAATAAGAATTTCTCTACAGTTATCCACAAACAGCTTTAACCACTCCACTTCCATTAGAGTTGCTGTATCAATATAAATTCTCTCATTACAACAAATCATGTTCTTAATATATTCTTGGCTGGTCATTTGCTTATCCTCCGTTCGTTTCATTTTATGTCTGTATCATACACCACAAGAAAAGAGTGTTCAATACTTTTTACTTGTTTACAAATTCTATTTTTCATTGTATATTGGAGATAGCGATAATAAATAGAGCAATTCGCTCTAAAAGGAGATAATATGGCATATATTAAAGAAAAAGATATTGAAGATTTGTCTTATTTTCGAAATAGAATACTTACACGAATGCAGGATTTAAATATCCCAACACTATTATCACTTGCCGAAAAAATCGTAGATACTGGAATTGTCACTAAAATACGTCCTTCCGGTACTATTCCACTAAAAGCAAGCACCATTGAAAAAACAATCCAGAAACACCTCTCTGACCCATGCGGAGCAAACTCTTTGCCAGATACATTATCTGCCAAGCATGTTCTTGCCTATGCTGAAGTATTAGAATGTTCTGTTGACTATATACTAGGAAATACGATAGCCAAATCTAAAGATCTTTGCACAATAGATCTTTGCAATCGCACTGGATTAAAAGAAGAAGCTATTTCAACTTTCTTAAAAATGACAGATGATCGATTTGCATTTCGCACGCTTCGAATCAGCGCTGGTGAAGCTAGAGAAATACTTAACTCTCTTCTACTCTCCAAGGAATTCGCTATGTTCATCCATTCACTAAACGAAATAGCTGATTGCTGGAAACCTTCTGAGCACACACCGCTTTCAGATCTCGAAAAAGAAATAGGAGCAGAAAGACTCAAGGCTGCCATCAAATGGGATTCTAAGCTAGATCCTTTATATGAGGGTCCTGATCCATCAGCAGCAGAGTTAAATGATGTATTTATGTTCAGAAAAGCCATTGATCAAGGATATGAAAAGCAAGAATCGAAAAATATTCAACGCCACTTTCACAAGTATCAACTAATCAAAGAATTCCAAAATCTTGTTGATGAACTATTCCCTGACGATTAAAACCTTTAAACAAAGACAGCCCGGGAAGCTGATCATTTTGATCAACCGCCCGGGCATCAGATATGATATGCATTCCTTTTTTGATGCAGTTATTACGGTATTTGTTTAACTATCCAATCCTAAATACATTTATATTACCTTAACCTATTGTGCTACTTCAAATAAATTATGTGAAAACCTGTGAAACCGCAAAGAATCCCTGTAGTTATTGAAAGAATAAAATTTTTAAAATATCAATTTCTTGATTTTTCCAATCTCACAGGTTTCACCGAAAATACTGTTCAATGCAACGCAGAGATTGTATGCCAGCACTTTATTAACCAAACGGGTACATAACCCCTGAAAGCTTTTGGCTAACACTCTTTCTGCATTTAACTGACCACTCAATTGAGAGAATACGGTTTCTACCCGTCTTCTCAGTTTGAATATTAACTGACGTACGGATTTTGGCCAGTTTTCCTTACTGTTGGAACGTTTCAGAGCAAAAAGACAGATATTCTTTTCCTGCATTTCCTGTCCCATGTTTTTTCCAACGTAGCCTTTATCCGCTAAGATTGTAACATTAGACCAATGAGCTGTCAGATCACGTAATCCTTCGCGATCATCTGTAGATGCCGGTGTGATCTCAAATGATGCAATGTATCCTTCCAATGTGATTAAAGCATGTACTTTATATCCGTAATAAGTTTCTTTTTGGGAAGGACATTTTCCATAATCAGCACCATGACCACGAAATGCTTTACAATATCGTGCACGCCCAAATTTACAGACTGCAAGAGGAAAGCTATCGATGATGTAATAAGAACTGACTGGAATTGGGAATACGGAAATCATTTGTTGTCGTAACAATTCTGTTGTCTGCATCAGAGCGCGTCTTGTTCTGTTAAAACGGCTTCTGCTGCAAAGCTGTGGAAAAAGATGCCTGTAGTTTCGTTTCACAAAAGAAAACCAGGCATTCTCAGAATCAACACCTGCCAATTCTCCACAGAGACTGATAGTAATGATTTCTGAGTCAGACAATTTTGCATCCAGGATATGCCGTCGGCTGGTAACTTCTGGAGGTGCAAACTGATGATACAATTCGTCAATAATAACGTAAGTGGTTAAAATAAAGTCTTCAAAAGTTGCAATAACAGTGGTATTATTATCTTGGAACTTCAACATAATGATGCCTCCTTTCGTTGTATTCCCTACAAATAGGATAGCACATTTTGTTGAAGTTTCTTTATATTTATTTTATCTAGCACAACGAGTTAATTTAACTCTATTTTATATTATACACTTACATAATCTATTGTAAAGCAAAAAGCAAGCCGTTCTTAGACTTGCCCTTTGCATATAACCTTCTATTGGTAAATAACCTCTTTATCCACAATCTCCCTCGCACACGCTTGCACATTATTCATTCTTCCTACCCATTCTAACTGATTTTCTGCCTTTAACTGTTCTGTAATCCCCTGTACCTGTTTCATCTGTTCTACAATCCTTTCAAAGCGTTCCTGTGCCTGTTCTTCTATATCTGCAAGATAACTATTCAGCCTGCCACTTGTAAGCAGAGTAATATAAAATGCTCTCTTATGTTCTTTCAGATAGCATTTATGTCTTTGTCCCCATACACCGATAAATCTTTGCTCTTCCTCCGGCAAGGTAAGACAGGGGATAAGATAATCCCCGTGTCTAATATAAGTGCCGCCCATTTCCTCAAAAATTGTTTTCTTCATCATCGTTTCCACCTTTCTTATCGTTCTCTATCCATAGTTTTCTTTTTAACTGACCGTTTCGGCTGCTGTCTGCCTTCCTGCTGATAGCGGTGCAGTTTTTCTAGTACACTTGCTTTTTTCGGCTGTTCTAACTGATTTTCTTTCTTCTGCTCCATCTGATTTTTCCATGCTCGCAGTTCTTCATTGTATTCTATAATCAGTTTTTCTGCCTTGTTATAGACCTTCTGAAAGGATTGCACATTTGGATACCCTTCACGTTTTACGATCTGCTCCATACTCCTGTGCAGACGCTTTTCCAAATCCTCTAACAGTTCAATTCGCCCTTCCAGAGATTTTCGCTCTTTGCCTTTAAATAGTCCTCGTAACTGTGACAGTTGCTTTTTC
>CAJKQE010000133.1 GCA_905201915.1 uncultured Lachnospiraceae bacterium | reverse complement strand
TCAGCTAATCTTTTATCCCCCCATGGTGTTTTTAATAGAGCTTCATTGTCAATAATTCCTGCTCTGATAATTTCAAGAGGTTTATCTAACTGAAAAATATTTTTATCATCTATATTGATGTTCGATTGAAATTCTTCAAAGTTTTTAAATATTTTATCTTGAAATATAAAAGATATGTTTTCTTTACATTCCTCAGCATTCGCAGGTAAAACACAAGAACCCATTATATATTGTTTTCCATCGTATAAAAATTCAATAAGCGTAAAAGCCATATCATTTTCATAATCAGACTTGATAATTTCTACAACATCTGTTCCCATTATCAGTAAAGATTTATTCTGTTTCTTTCCAAAGCCAAACATAAAACTCCTCCTTATTACAAACAAAATATCCAAAAAACTTATTTTATCTAAAAAATTTTTAGCAATCACACTCTATTATTTTTATTTCAGCCTTTAAATTATTTTTAAGATAATCTAAAACTAATTGACGTCCTTCATCACATTTCACTATTTGTGGAATATGCTTATATAATAAAAACAATGGTAAAATAAATATACATACTGTTTCTAAAAATATTAGCAATTCTCCGCCAGAAAAGAGTAATGCAAATAACATTATCACAACTAAAAAAATTTGAGCTCCTCTCTTTATATGAGCTAAAGGTATAAATTCTCCCTCTAAAACAACTGTATTATTTATACTTTTCACTTTTACCTTTAACATTTCCCATCCGCCATTCATGCTACCTCCTGCATAAGAAATATATAATTCTTCACTTTCCTCATTGTATGAAGAAAGAAACATTTTTCTGTATGCTTGATTAGCTATATTTAGTGGTTGAGTTGTTTGCTTTATAGTTGTTAATACAAATTCTTTAGAATACGGGATATATATCCGATAAAACATATCCATAAATTTTCCCTCAAATTTTCATTTTCACTATTTTTTGTCTGCTCCATATCTCTATACTCTTCGCATTACTTTTATTATACGTATTCCTTTGTAAATAATAAAAGGGATTGAACCAACTATTCCAATACATGTATAAATAGGAAAAGTAATAATTCCAATGATTTTTTTAGGTGCAAGCGGAGTCATCCATTTTTTTGATATACCATTATAAAAAATCAAACCCGTAGGTATTCCGGAAAACAGTAATGCAAATGAAATAATACTTTTTGTATATCCCAATGGTTCTGGAACAGGCATATTATTATTCGTCCAAAATGCAATGTATTCAGGATTGCTAAGCTGGTTTATTTGATTAGCTGCTACAAAATAACCAAGTACACAACCAATAATCAAAAATGCACAAATACTCATTATTTGTTTCTGTTCTTTTTTCATCATGTGTCGCCTCTTTCTTTTCTCCTGACACTCTTATTCCTCTATATGATATAAAAATCCACGTTTCATATTCGGATAGTAATATACAAGAACATTATCACCTTCTTTAAATCCTTTTGTTCTTATTTTACCTATCACTATTTCCATATCTTGACCTTTATTATCTGTGATATACACTGTGTCCTTAACAATTCGAGAAATTGTGCCTGTATTTTCCGCATATTCTCCACTAACTATAAGAGGTAAATCTTTAATAGAGGGAATTACAATTTCACCTACGCAAAGTATAAAAAATACAATTAAAATAAGCAAATATCCTACCTCAATATATTTTCTTATCTTCTTTGAAGTAATCGTTCTTAATGTTTTTTCCCAGTTAATTATGGGGGATTTTTTATATAGTTTTCGTATAATAGAAAATGTTGCTACACAAAGAACTATATCTAATATATAGTACCATACTGCTGTTATTACACTCTCTTTTCCCTTTCAAAGTTTAATACCTATTTAGGATTAAGCCATCGTTTTCTTTTTTTACTCGAGCTTTTTCCCCAGTATGACCTTACCGGTATTTTCCGTCTTTCTATATCTTCCATAAATTCGCTGTCATCAATGCCACTGTCAAGGGTAAATAGTTTTTTACCATCGACATAAACACGAATGGAGTTCCCCTTCATCTCGCATTTCGTAATATCCTCAAAGTGAAAAATTCTCTTTCTCCCAAAAGTTGAACGCCATGTAATTTCATCTCCGTTTACTTCAAGCTTCCACATTATCATATTTACTGAGCCAATGAGAGAAACTATAAAAAAAATGCTAAAAACGAGTGGCGGGAATAAATCATCCTGTTGAACAGCGCTTGCCACCGTAGCTCCCGCAAAAAGAAACCCTCCCACAGCAAAAAATATAGTAAGTACTTTTTCGGTTTTTATTACATAATGTTTCCTAATTATTCCCTTTTTCTGTTCTTCCTCACGCTCTTTCGCTCTTTTTTGTTGACGTTTTGCGATATATCCTAAGATAAAAGACACAGCTAAATACGGCATAATCTGTATAAATATTTCTATAAATCCCATTGCTATCACTCCAAATTTTTTATTGATTTTTCTAAAATTATATCATTTCAAAGACTTAATGTCATTATTTTTCTGTCATCTGTCAGAATATTTTTTCATCTTTACCTTACCGTTCTTCTTGCCATGGTAGTAAATTAGTAATAAATTTCTAAAATAGATTTATTTCCTTTCCAAAAAGCTTTATAATAGGATAGAAAAAAAGAAAGGAGTTTTAAATTATGAATACATCAGAAGTTATTCGTGCACGAAGAAGCATTCGAAAGTATAAAGAAAATTTTGTTATTCCTCAAAAAGACATTGAAACCATGTTGGAGGCTGCCATGATGGCGCCTAGTGCCTGCAACACAAGACCATGGGAATTTGTTGTTGTGGAAAATCCAACAATAAAAGAACAGATTATTAAAATCAGTCCTCATACTTCTATGTTACACACTGCCAGCCTTGCCATTGTAGTATGCGGCAGACCGGATTTGCAGGAAACAATATGCAGCGCTTTTTGGCCACAGGATTGTGGAGCTGCCATTGAAAATCTTCTTCTTCAGGCAACTGATTTAGGATATGGTACTTGCTGGTGCGGTTTTTATCCGGTTATGGATCGAGTGGAAGAACTGCAAAAGCTGCTTCAGGTTTCCAGTATTCCTCTGGCTGTAGTTGCCGTAGGAAAACCCGATCAAAATCCTGACGCACGCGGATTTTTTGACCCTTCCAGGGTTACTTATTTAAAATAAGCAAAATGATAAAGGCAGGTATTTAACATGGGGCATTTTTTTCTCACAGGAGCTTCCGGTATTGGAAAGTCTACTCTTCTTAAGGAAGTGTTAAAGGATATCAAGGTACCTATATCCGGATTCTTTACTCAAAGGCAGATTCTTCCTGATCATACTACCGGAGGCTTTCGTCTTCTTCCCTGGAGCAGCAGTGTTTCTCTTACTGCCCCTTACAAAGCAGAGGAAACAGATCTATTCATTAAAAAATCTGATACAGGCTGGAAAAAAGATTTAAGTATTTTTCAAACTACTGCAATTACATTGTTACACGAAGATACACCTTTAAAATGCCTGGATGAGATTGGAGGAACAGAACTTCTTGTTCCAGAATTTTCCAATGCGCTCTATTCTTTATTGAAAAGTGATGTCTGCTGTGTAGGTGTAATAAAGAGCCCACAAAATTTGACTTCCATGATGACACGAGTGGAGATGAAGAAACAGGAAGCAATAAAACTTCATAAACTTCATAAAGATATGATAGAACAATTCCACAGTTCTATTGTAGAATTGACCGCATTTAATCAGAAGGAAGTGAAACTTGCCTTAAAAAACTTTTTAGAAACTGAGGTTTACACATGAAAAAGAAAAAACAAAAGCATTGGATTCAATGGTTTATTCTATTATTTTTTGTCTGCTTTTTTTCTTCTTTTCTTCTGGGACGATATCCCATTTCCCCTGTGGAATTGGTAAAAATTTTATTTTCCAAGATTCTTCCGATTTCCCCCACATGGGATTCTCAATTGGAGACTGTTCTTTTTCAGATACGACTTCCCAGAGTATTTATGGCAACACTAATAGGTGGAGGATTGTCCTGTGCCGGTGCTGTATACCAAGGCATTTTTCAAAATCCTTTGGTTTCTCCTGACGTACTTGGAGTTTCTTCCGGAACAGGATTTGGTGCTGCTTTAGGGCTTTTATTAGGATTTAGCTATCAGGCAGTTTCAGCCAGCGCTCTTTTCTTTGGACTTCTGGCTGTTTTTGTTGTTTATCTAATTAGCCGAAAGGTAAAGAGCAATCCCACTCTTGCTCTGGTGTTGGCAGGTATCTTAATCAGCTCCCTGTTTTCCTCTTCTATTTCTTTGGTAAAACTGGTAGCCGATACAGATAATGTTCTGCCTGTAATTACTTACTGGCTTATGGGAAGCCTTGCGTCTATTCGCACAGATGATGTTCTCTTTGCAGCGCCTTTGATTATACTGGGGCTTATTCCCCTTTATCTTTTTCGATGGCAGATGAACATTGCGACATTAGGTGATGATGAGGCAAAATGTATGGGAATTCCCGTTCAAAAAGTTCGATTTCTCGTTATCTTTTGTGCTACACTGATTACCGCTGCAGCAGTGTCTGTAAGCGGAATGATTGGTTGGATTGGACTGATTATTCCACATCTTGGAAGAATTTTAGTAGGAAACGATTATCGCAGGCTTTTCCCTGTTTCCTTCTTATTAGGAAGCAGCTTCCTGGTAGTAACCGATAACTGTGCAAGACTTTTATCTACCAATGAAATTCCC
>CAJKQE010000132.1 GCA_905201915.1 uncultured Lachnospiraceae bacterium | reverse complement strand
GGATAGCCTCAGCAATCGTTTCGCCTTCGCCCGCATGGCGCTGCAACAAAGTTGTGGTAGCCAAAAATCATTCCTCCTTTCCATGAGAAAGGGGCGGCCCATTCAGACCGCCCCGACTTCGGGTCAGTATGGCCCGAACATAAGATATTTGCCAAAAACACGATAGACTCCAACTTGATTTTGATGTAAAATATATATAATAAAGGATTGTTAAACGGGGGTTATACATATGGGGACGATATTTGTTGCCGGGACTTACGGTGTAGGGAAAAGCACATTATGTAATAAATTGTCAACTGCATTAAAAATCCCAGATTTTTCTGCCGGTGATCTCATTAGTGCAGTCAACGGTGAAACTTATGGAGCAAATAAAGTGGTTAGAGACAAAGATGCTAATCAGAATATTTTGGCCTCACAAGTCAAGCAACTTCTGAAATCGACCCCTAGTATTATTCTTGCCGGACATTTTTGCATATTTGATATAAATGGTAATGTTGATACTTTGCCGAGTAGGGTGTTCTATGATCTGGAAATAGAAACCATACTTTTGCTAGAGGCCTCGTCCTTACAAATTATAAAAAATTTGTCCATGCGAGACAAAAAAGAGTATTCCGAAAGTCAAATTTTACTTTTACAAAAAGCAGAACACGAAAAGGCACATGAGATTGCTACAAGCATAAATTGTAATCTGTATGTTCATCATATGCTTTTTGATGAAACTGATATTACGAGTTGCTTATCTTATATAGAAAGGGGCCCCAAATCATGAGAGCTTTGCTTGACACAAATATAATCATCCATAGAGAAAACAAGCGTGTTTCCAATTATAGTATTGGACACCTTTTTCGATGGTTGGATAAGTTAAAATATGATAAAGTAATCCATCCATACTCTATATCCGAAATAAAAAAATATCGAGATCCAGAAACGCAAGAGGCTATTTCGGTAAAGCTGGAATCATATGAGGTAATCAAAACCATTAAGGAACCAGACGATTCTTTTTTAGAATTGATCGGAATTCCGGAAAAATCGCAAAATGACATGATTGATGATTGCCTATTGTTTGAAGTATATTCAAACAGAGTTGACATACTAATCACGGAGGATCGGAGACTAAGAAATAAAGCTATAAAGCTAGGTTTAAGTGATAGAGTTTTTTCAATAAATGCATTTATCAGTGCAGCGACGGCTGAAAACCCAAGTCTCATTGAATATAAAATGCTTGCCGTTGAAAAAACCTATTTCGGAAATGTTGATTTAACCGATTCTTTCTTTGACAGTTTCCGTATCGCTTATCCAGGATTTGATAAGTGGTTTGCTCGCAAGTGCGATGAAGAAGCTTACATATGTAATACGGATGCCGGAAAAGTACTGGGATTCCTCTACTTAAAAACAGAAGGTGTCGATGAGAATTACTCAGATATTGTTCCGCCCTTTAAACCGATGCGCAGATTAAAAGTAGGAACATTTAAAGTTGAATCTACCGGATTTAGGTTGGGTGAGCGTTTTGTTAAAATTATTTTTGACAATGCCTTACAACGCAATGTTGACGAAATTTATGTAACACTCTATACAGATAGAGAAGAACTGTCCGCTTTGGCTGCATTACTGAAAAGGTGGGGCTTCACTGAATATGGAGTAAAAATTGGAAACGGGAAAGAAGAACAAGTTTTAGTAAAAAGGATGAAAGATTTTGATCATAATATTTCTTTTCGCAAAAACTTTCCCAACATTCAGTATGATTGCAATAAGTATATTTTGCCGATTTTCCCACAATATCACACCACACTACTCCCGGATTCCAAACTGAACAACGAGAATAAAATTGATTTTCTCGGAAGAGAACCTCATAGGTATGCATTACAAAAGGTCTATATCTCGTGGGCTCCCGGAAATGGTGTAAAGCCCGGTGATCTAATTCTGTTTTATCGAACAGGCCCCGAAGGTTCAAATAAAAAATATACTTCGGTTGTTACAACAGTCGCTATGGTGGATGAAATTATTAGCAATATTCATTCTCAGGAGGAACTGCTTAGTATCTGTCAGAATCGAAGTGTCTTTTCTACCGAAGAATTGAAAGGCTTTTGGCGTGATCATAGGCGTAATTTAAAAGTTTTAAAATTTATATTTGTCAAAAGCCTGAGCAAAAGATTAACATTGGGCTACCTTTGGGACCATGACATTGTGTGTGCTCCAAGGGGGCCTAGATCGTTTATGAAATTGAGTGATGAACAATATAATCAGATTATGCACGATTCTGAGACGGAAATTAAGTATGTAGAATGATGAGGATTTAATTTTGAAGGCGATTCTATTATCAATAAAACCAGAATATGTTGATAGGATATTGGCTGGTACAAAAAAATATGAATATCGTAAACGGCTAGCACGCAGTAACAGTTCTGTTCTACTTGTATATAGCACATCTCCGGTAATGAAAGTAGTGGCAAAAGTTGAAATACTGGGGACTATTTGTGCAGCTCCCTCCACCTTATGGGAACAGACTAAAAGTAACGCGGGCATTAGCAGAAAAAAATATCGGGAATATTTTCATGGGTGCAAAACAGCATACGCCTATGAATTAGGAAAAGTGGAAATATTTGATCCTCCACGAGATTTATTAGATTACAATATCACACTTGCCCCGCAATCTTTTTCGTATGTAGATATAGAATAAAGCAGGAAAGGGTGGCCTCAAGCCACCCTTTCCTGCTTCGGGCCATGCTGACCCGAAGTTAACTTGTCAGAAACCGATACAGAGCGAATTTTCCTCCGTCCAGTGCCCAAAGCAGAGAGCACGCCGCCGCTTGCAGCCCATACGGCGAAAGGAGGAAGGCGAGGAACAGAAATACAATCCCGCCGATGGGTGTCGGCGTGAAAAAGAGGGCGATACCCAGCACCGCCAGAATCACGGAGGCAATCGTCAACAGGAAGGCACGAATATCAAACAGAAACACCACCAGAACCGCCAGAAGGGACAGCGCCAGAACGAAGGGCGCAACCAATATTTTCAGCAGTATCTTCATCATCAAAACCTCCTTTATTCTTTCTATCTCTATTTTACCATGCCTGCCTGGGGACATAAATGTCGCAAAAGATTAGTGAATCCTGTCCCCAGTGTATTACTACACCCAGTCTTTAGTTGACGAACAGGCACGCAAGAGATAGAATTATTAAAAAGCGGGCAACGGAGGAATACCAATGAGCGGAAAATATTTGAAATACATTCCTAAGACATTACAAGAAGATTTTATTGATAATAGAGTTATTCCGTTTGTTGGGGCAGGCTTTTCAAAAAATGCTATTGCCCCAGAGGGTGCGAGCATTTTAGATTGGGAAGGGCTCGGGAAAAAAGTGGCAACATACATTCCCAATTACACTTATACGAATGCCATTGACGCATTATCGTTGTTTGAAAGTGAGTTTTCAAGGACTAAGCTCATTGAACTTTTGGCAAGAGAACTCTATGTTAATGATCTAAAGCCGGGAAAAACACATCGGACATTTTGCGATCTTTATTTTGATACTATTTGCACGACAAATTTTGATTTCCTCATTGAACAGACATTAAATGAGAAACACATTCCTTTTTCGATGGTAGTTTCAGAGGAGCGCCTTCCAATAAGCACACATGAAAGAACTAAACTTATTAAACTGCATGGAGATTTTAATCATCCTGAAAGAATGGTAATAACCGAATACGATTATGATATATATGTTGATAAAAACAAAATTTTATCAACATACATATCCAACCTATTTATTACTAAAACGCTATTACTTATAGGATATAGTTTTGACGACAGCGATATTAGAACACTGTGGCAAATTATTGGTTCCCGCCTCGGGAAACTAAGCACTCCTGCTTATGTAGTTTTAGTAGATGCCAGCCCCATAGAAATAGCACGTTTTGAGAGAAGAAATATTAAAGTTATAAATCTTCCGGGTGATAAAGCCGACTATCCTGATATTTTGGATGAGTTTTTTTCTGAGATTAAGCAAGTTATTGATGAAAAGCTCCCCGAACAAATGGTGTTCACAAACGAGAAGGCTTCCGAAGAATTAAAAATGCCAGAGACGGATAATAGACTTTGTTATATTTCAGCACCATATCAAAGATTATCATTTCTTAAAGATTTGCTATATCCTGTATTATACAATAACGGTATTTCTCCCATATCATTAGACGAAACTATAATGCCAGGCGAAATTATAACACGAAAGACTGACGCTCTGATTTCAAAAGCTTCAATGACCATTGTTGATCTCTCTGGTAACAACGCAAATATTATGTGGGAATTAGGAAACATAATGAGCAAGAACAAGCTATCTATATTGATTGTAGATGAAGATCAATCGGATAGTTTGCCATTTGATTTACAAAGTCTACATCTTTTCAAATATAATTTATATGGTGATAACAAGCATTTTGTGGACACATTAAATGATTTTTTACAAGCGCACAATAACGGCAAGAAAAACGAACCGGAAGCCGAAAAGGATTATTTGAGGCTGTTTGACAAGGGTGAATACAATGCTGCCGTTATTGCGGCATTTAGGTTTTTAGAAATAACTTTATCCAGAAAGTACGACTTTGTAAGGATCTCTCTGATGGAATCCCTAAATTTGTTAAACACGAATAATGCTGAAGATGAAGAAGCTCTTTACAAAGTAAAGAAGTATAGAAAAATACGCAATAACATCGTACACAATAATGTTAATGTAGGAAAAAGAGAAGCCAAAGATATTATTTCCTGCATTGAAAAACTCTGTGCATCCATAAATAGCGGAAATATAATCATATTA
>CAJKQE010000131.1 GCA_905201915.1 uncultured Lachnospiraceae bacterium | reverse complement strand
GCGCCGCCCTGTCACGGCGGAGGTCGAGAGTTCGAGTCTCTTCTGGGTCGTTTGAAATGCAGTAGCATTTCGAAAATGCCGCAGTGGCGGAACAGGCAGACGCACAGGACTTAAAATCCTGCGGGACTTATACTCCCGTACCGGTTCGATTCCGGTCTGCGGCATTAGTTGGAAAGAAACGCTGATTATAGACGTTTCTTTTTTTATTTCTTAATATATCAAAATTCAAAATAAAACTGCTGAGGTAAAATATTTCCTCAGCAGTTTTTGTTATTTGATAAACTGATAAATGTTGTAAATATTGATTAAAATAATAACTACCATTAAACCGATAAAGAGTTTATCTACAGTTTTCTCTTGGATTTTTTTATTAAGAGATCTTCCGGCAATTCCACCGGCAATTCCACCTACAACCATAAAGATAAGGGTTGCAATTTCAAAATCAGGAACACTTTTTGTTACAATAGAGGAGAATAAGCTGGCTATCTGGGAAAAGAAAATAATGTAAAGTGAATTTTCAGCCGCAATTTTTGTTGTCATTGAGAAGAAGAAAAACAAAACAACAAGATTGATAGGACCGCCTCCAATACCCAGGAAGGAGGAGAGAATTCCCAGAAAAATACCAATAGCTACGCAAGCAATTAAGTTTGTTACCTGATAAGTTCTAATATGTTCTTTGTAGAGCGTATAAACTAAAGTACCGATTGTTACCAGCATAAGGCAGGTAGCCTGAACAGCACCTACTTTATTTTTATCCGGACTTAATGAAGATACAAATGAAAATATCCATTTTCCTAAAAGTCCACCCACTGCAGCTCCCAGTGCCAATGGCAAGCCTGTTTTTTGTTCAATGTGTGAATTACCGCTTAGTTTGCTTTTGATTACAGAATATGTAGTCATAGAAAGAACAGTGCAGCCGGATAAGAAACTTATGGTGGCAACATCCATAATGCCAAATGCGTCAAGAACAGGTTTTATAATAACACCGCCCCCGATACCGCAAATTGCCCCTATGATGGAGGCAAAGAAACAGATTAGACAGAAAATTACTAATAACATAATAATACCTCACATTTTTTTATTCTATTCTATTTTAGTCTTTTTGTAGCTGTATAGCAATTATTATGTTATTATAGTATGTATAATAAAAAATATATGAATTTAAAAGGAGAGGTATGACATTACGACATTTAAAAATATTTTCTGAGGTTTGTCGTTTGGAAAGCATTACACTTGCTGCTGAAGAAATGAATATGGCTCAGCCGGCAGTAAGTTATGCGATTCGGGAATTAGAGGGGTATTACGAGACAAAGTTATTTGAGAGAATGAATAGACGATTATATATTACAGAAGCAGGAGAACAACTTTTAATTTATGCAGACTCTATTCTAGCTCAATTTGATGAAGCAAGAGATGTTTTGCGAGATATTCAAACAGTAACAAAAGTACGGGTAGGGACAAATGCCTCGTATGGAATTAGCAGCCTTCCGAAGTTGATTGCAGGTTTTAAAAAACAATATAAAGAAATTCCTGTATATACATTAGTAGATAATTCCAGACAAATTGAGGAGAAATTAATGAGAAATGATTTGGATTTTGGAATAACAGATTATCCTTCCAATCCACAATTTTTTATTAGTGTACCGGTGGGAACAGATAAAATGATAGCAGTGAGTTCTTCTGATTATTTATGTCAAGATTCTGTAAAAATGGAAGAACTAATTACAATGCCATTGCTTTTAAGAGAACTGGGAAGCGGATCTAGGAGTATAGTAGAAGGAATTTTAAGTAAGTATAAAAAGAAGCCGGAAATTGTGATGGAAAGTATCAGTATCCGAAGTTTGATTGAGGCATGCAGTCAGGGAATGGGAGTTTTGCTTCTTACAAAATCAGTATTAGAACCTTATATGAAAAGTCATCATTTAAGAGAAATTGAAATTGTAGATGAAAATATTATGAGGGAATATTATTTTGTATATCATAAGAGTAAATTTCTGACAAAGAGTATGAAATATTTTCAGGAATTTGTTTTGAAGAACAGATAGGAGAGATTTATGGAATTATATGAGTTAAAAGAAGAACAGGAAAAGGTAATTTTAGTCGGTGTGCAGACTAGAGAAAATGATGATACAGAAGATTCTTTAGAGGAATTAAAAGAGCTGGTAAAAACAGCCGGTGCAGAAGTTTTAGAAACTGTAATACAGGCAAGAGAAGCTGTTCATCCGGGGTATTATGTAGGAACAGGAAAGCTGGATGAAATCCGGATGATGATTGATGGATACGGAGCTACAGGAATTGTTTGTGATGATGAATTATCTCCATCACAGATTAATAATCTGGAAAGAGAATTACAATGTAAAATCATGGATAGAACTATGGTAATTTTAGATATTTTTGCGGCAAGGGCAAATACCAGTGAAGGAAAAATACAGGTAGAGTTGGCACAGCTTAGATATAGAGCAGCACGTTTAACAGGGCTTGGAAATTCCATGTCGAGACTGGGAGGTGGAATTGGAACAAGAGGTCCGGGAGAGAAAAAACTGGAGATGGATAGACGTCTGATCAAGCTTCGAATTTCCCAGTTAAAAAAAGAACTGGAGCAGGTAAAACGCCATAGACAGGTTTTACGTGAGGGAAGAAGCAGAGAAAACATTATGACGGCAGCGATTGTAGGTTATACAAATGCAGGAAAATCCACTCTTTTGAACACATTAACAGATGCAAAAGTTTTGGAAGAAGATAAGCTTTTTGCTACTTTAGACCCAACTACCAGAATTTTGGAATTACCTGGAAAACAGAAACTTTATCTTACAGATACGGTAGGATTTATTAGAAAGCTTCCTCATCATTTGATTGAGGCTTTTAAAAGTACACTAGAAGAAGCGAAATATGCAGATTTTATTATTCATGTGGTAGATGTTTCCAATCCTCAAAGAGAAAAGCAGATGTTTGTAGTGTATGAGACACTTCAGGAGCTAGGTGTGGAAGATAAAAAAGTAGTTACTTTGTTTAATAAACAGGATAAACTTCAGGATGAGGAAACCATAAGAGATTTTAAAGCAGATTATATTGTGAAAACAGCCATAAAAACTGGACAGGGATTAGAAGAATTAAAAGAAGTTCTGGAAAAAATACTGACAGAAAATCAGATATATCTGGAAAGAATTTTGGATTATCAGGAAGCAGGGCAGATACAGCTTATTCGGAAATATGGACAGCTGATTTCAGAAGAATATACAGATAAAGGAATTGAAATAAAAGCAAGAGTTCCTCAGAATATATATGGAAAAATAGGCGGAAGATAAAAAGAGTAAACTGTCATATTAGGTGCATATCAAAAATGTATAAATATGACAGTTTACTCTTATATATTATTTATTTTCTTTTGCAGCCTCTGCCATTTTCATAGCACGAACTTTTAATGGCAGACCGAATAAAGTGATAAATCCATCTGCGTCATGGTGATCATATAAATCACCTGTTGTAAAGGATGCAAGAGACTCATTATACAAGCTATAAGGAGAAACAGTACCTGCTTTAATAATGTTACCTTTGTAGAGCTTTAATTTTACTTCTCCGGTTACATACTCCTGTGTGCTTTCTACAAATGCCTGAATTGCTTCACGCAGAGGGGTGAACCATTTTCCTTCGTAAACGATTTGAGCAAATTGACTTCCTAATTTCTTTTTCATTTCCATTGTATCACGGTCTAAAATTAATTCTTCCAGCTGTGCGTGAGCTTCCATAAGGATTGTACCGCCTGGAGTTTCATATACACCGCGGGATTTCATGCCAACGACACGATTTTCTACAATATCGATAATTCCAATACCATTGGCACCACCTAATTCGTTTAATTCTGTAATAATTTCGGATACTTTCATTGCTTTTCCATTTAATGCAGTAGGAATACCTTTTTCAAAAGTAAGAGAAATTTCAGTTTCTTTATCAGGTGCTTTCTGAGGAGTTACTCCAAGAACCAGTAAATGTTCATAGTCTGGTTCAGCAGCAGGATCTTCCAGTTCCAGACCTTCATGGCTGATGTGCCATAAGTTTCTGTCACGGCTGTAGCTGTTGCTCATGTTAAATGGGAGGTCAATACCGTGTGCCTTACAGTATTCCATTTCATCTTCACGGGACTGCATGGTCCATACATCTGTCATACGCCATGGAGCAATAATTTTCAGATCTGGAGCAAGAGCTTTGATACCTAATTCAAAACGAATCTGGTCATTTCCTTTTCCTGTAGCGCCATGACAGATGGCTACAGCGCCTTCTTTTCTTGCAATTTCTACTAATTTTTTTGCAATAGGCGGACGAGCCATAGAAGTACCTAACAGGTATTTGTTTTCATAAACAGCTCCTGCCTGAACGCAAGGAACAATATAATCGTCACAAAACTCATCTACAATATCTTCGATATACAGTTTTGAAGCACCTGATAAAGCTGCACGTTCTTCTAAACCATCTAACTCGGAACCTTGACCGCAGTTGATGCAGCAACAGATAACTTCGTAATCAAAATTTTCCTTTAACCATGGAATAAGAGCAGTTGTATCTAAACCACCGGAATATGCTAAAATGACTTTTTCTTTCATGATAAAATCCTCCAAAGATTTATTTTGTATGCATGTAATATACACCTAAATAAATAATTATGCAATAGTTTTTTTGAAAAAATAGAAAAAAACTTATAAAATAGTATAAATATACATTGTTATGCAATGGAAAGAAATGAATAAAAAAAGAAATACCGGTAAAAATATGGTAGAGAAAGCAATGGAGGAAAATAAAGATGTGGGGAATTTTAA
>CAJKQE010000130.1 GCA_905201915.1 uncultured Lachnospiraceae bacterium | reverse complement strand
GATATCGTCCTTATGCAGACGATGTAGTAGAATATTTCGTTCAGAAGTCTATTGCAAACGGTATTGATATTATCCGTATTTTCGACTGTTTAAATGACCTTCGTAACTTACAGACAGCAGTAAAAGCTGCGAACAAAGAAAAAGGTCATGCTCAGGTTGCATTATCTTATACTTTAGGTGATGCTTATACATTAGATTACTGGGTAGATATGGCGAAAAAAGTTGAAGACATGGGTGCAAATTCTATTTGTATCAAAGATATGGCTGGTTTATTGCTTCCATACAAAGCAACAGAGCTTGTAACAGCATTAAAAGAAGCAGTTGATATTCCAATTCAGCTTCATACACACTATACTTCCGGTGTTGCTTCCATGACTTACTTAAAAGCAGTAGAAGCAGGTGTAGATGTTATCGATACAGCAATGTCACCATTTGCATTGGGAACATCTCAGCCAGCAACAGAAGTTATGGTTGAAACATTTAAGGGAACACCTTATGATACAGGTTTTGACCAGCAGTTATTGGCTGAAATCGCTGATTACTTCCGTCCAATTCGTGACGAAGCTTTAGACAGCGGTCTGTTAAATCCAAAGAACTTAGGTGTAAATATTAAAACATTACTGTATCAGGTACCAGGTGGTATGTTATCCAACCTGACATCTCAGTTAAAAGAACAGCATGCAGAAGATAAATTCTATGATGTTCTGGAAGAAGTTCCAAGAGTACGTAAAGATCTTGGTGAACCACCTCTTGTAACACCATCTTCTCAGATTGTTGGTACACAGGCTGTATTTAACGTAATCATGGGTGAACGTTACAAAATGGTTACAAAAGAAACAAAAGATGTATTAAGCGGAAAATACGGTGCAACTGTAAAACCGTTTGATAAAGACGTACAGAAGAAATGTATTGGAGATACAGAAGTAATTACATGCCGTCCGGCTGATTTACTGGAACCTGAACTTGATACATTGAGAGGAGAAATGGCACAGTGGTCTGAACAGGAGGAAGATGTATTGTCTTATGCATTGTTCCCACAGGTAGCAACTGATTTCTTCAAATACAGAGAAGCGCAGCAAACTAAGGTAGATCCAAAGGAAGCTGATACAGAAAACGGAGCATATCCGGTATAAAACAAAAAAAGAGGCTCAGCGCCCTGTATGGGGTGGCTGAGCTTCTTTTTTTAATTCTTTTAACATTTCAATATCATCAGCAGTAAGCTTCAAATTAGTTTTGTAGGTCTTCCCTGATGGAACTGTAACTTGTATATCTATAACAGTATGTTCTTGTAGAGCCTCTTTTGACGCGGCATGCAGAAAAGGAAAAAAGCGGGGATGATTTTTTTCAAAAGCTTGTTTAAAGCGATGCAACTGCATAAGCTTCAGTGGATTCATATAATTTCTCCTCTTTGGTGTGATTATTTATTAAGTAGTATAGGAAAGTTGATGGAAAAAGTCAATGATGTAAAGTTTTTGCTGAAACTTTTCTGTTTCTGTGCTATCATAGAGGAAGTATGAAAGAAAAAGTAAAGAGGGGAAGGTTCATGAGCAATACAGAGCACCTGCTTAGTAAAATAAATGTGCAGTATCAAAGTTTTAGTAAAGGTCAGAAAAAGCTAGCAGCTTATATAAAAGAAAATTATGATAAAGCAGCGTTTTTGACTGCTGCAAAGCTGGGAGAAACTGTGGGAGTCAGTGAGTCTACGGTTGTTCGCTTTGCTACACATTTGGGATATAAGGGATATCCTGAGTTTCAAAGAGAGCTGGAGGAGCTTGTGCGAAATAAACTGAATTCTATTCAGCGTATGGAAGTGACTTATGGAAAAGTGCCGCAGTCGGAAATTTTAGATACGGTGCTGCATTCGGATATTGATAAAATAAAAATGACGTTGGAAGCAGTTGATCATGAAGCATTTAATCTCGCAGTAGAAACTATTTTAAGTGCAAAAAATATATACGTGGTAGGTATTCGAAGTTGTGCTCCTTTGGCGGAGTTTCTTGCTTTTTATTTGAATTTGATTTTTGATGGAGTAAGACTTTTAAATACGAATAGTGCCAGTGAACTTTTTGAACAGATGATTCGCATTGGAGAAAATGATGTGATTATTGGAATTAGTTTTCCGCGTTATTCCATGCGTACTTTAAAAACTTTGGAATTTGCAAATAATCGTAATGCTAAAGTAATTACTCTTACGGACAGCATTCACTCTCCTATGAATTTATATTCCTCCTGCAATTTAATTGCCAGAAGTGATATGGCATCTATTGTAGATTCTCTTGTAGCACCTCTTAGTGTGATTAATGCATTGGTTGTGGCACTTAGTATGCGTAAACAGAAAACCGTGGTGGCAACTTTAGAGGCATTGGAGAAAATATGGGATGAATATCAGGTTTATAATAATGATGAAATCAATCTGGCAGATAACCATGAAATTGGATTGACAGATTCCAATACATCAAAAATTGAGAATTAAAGGAGCTTTTTATGGCAAAGATATTAATTATTGGCGGCGGCGCAGCCGGTATGGCAGCAGCAGTTTTTCTGGGTGAGAAAAATCACGAAGTACATCTTTTTGAGAAAAATGAAAAACTTGGGAAGAAACTGTTTATTACCGGAAAAGGACGCTGCAACATTACTAATACCTGTGATGATGAAACATTTTTTAAATCAGTAGTGACAAACTCAAAATTTTTATATAGCGCTTTTTATGGGTATAGCAATCAAGATGTGGTTTCTTTTTTTGAAAGTCTGGGACTGGCGGTAAAAGAAGAACGTGGTGGGAGAATTTTCCCTGTTTCAGATCACTCTTCCGATGTAATTCGTGTTTTGGAAAAACGTATGAAAGAGTTTGATGTAAAAATACATTTAAAAAGTGAAGCGGAAGCAGTTCTTACAGAAGAAGATGAGGCAGGAGGACATAAAATCAAAGGCATACGTCTTAAAAATGGTGCTGAGATTTTTGGAGATAAGGTAATTATTGCCACAGGAGGGTTTTCCTATCAAGCAACAGGATCTACGGGGGATGGTTATACTTTTGCTAAAGAAACAGGACATACAGTTACACAATTGCGTCCGGCACTTGTTCCTATTGTAACAAAAGAAGAATATGTAACGCAAATGCAGGGACTTGCTTTGAAAAACATCCGGTTTACGGTAAAAGACGGCAAAAAGATTTTGTATGACGACTTTGGAGAGTTGTTATTTACTCATTTTGGAATTTCAGGCCCACTGGTTTTGACAGCCAGTTCTTATATTGGGAAAAAGCTGGAAAAAAAGGAACTTCAGGGATATATTGATTTAAAAGCCGCATTGACAGAGGAGCAGTTGGATGCCAGACTTTTAAGAGAATTTGAAGCTGGGATAAATCGACAGTTTAAAAATGTAATTACAGGTATGTTTCCTGCAAAGTTGTATCCGGTTATTTTGGAACTGGGAGGTATTTTACCTGAAAAAAAAGTGAATGAAATAACCAGAAAAGAACGACAGGATTTTATTTATCTTATAAAGCATTTTCCATTGACACTTATGGAACTTAGACCATTCCGAGAGGCAATTATTACTCAAGGTGGTGTAAAGGTGAAAGAAATTAATCCAAAAACCATGGAGTCTAAGTTGGTAAAAGGTCTGTACTTTATTGGGGAAGTTCTTGATTTAGATGCAGTTACAGGTGGATTTAATCTGCAGATTGCCTGGTCTACTGCCAAGGCAGCAGCAGAATTTATAGAAGAATAAAGGGAGAGAAAGAAATGGCAATAAACATAGCAATTGATGGACCTGCAGGAGCGGGAAAAAGTACTATAGCAAAGGCAGTGGCAAAAGAACTGGAATTTATATATGTAGATACGGGAGCTATGTATCGTGCAATGGCATTATATTTGATTAGAAAAGGAATTTTGCCGGAAGAAAAAGAACGAATGGAAGAAGCCTGTGAAAATGCTGAAATTTCCATTGTATATGAAAATGGAGCGCAGCAGGTGATTTTAGATGGGGAAAATGTCACAGAATACTTGAGACAAGAAGAAGTAGGTAATATGGCATCTGTAAGTTCTGCAAATCCTAAAATCAGAGAGAAGCTGGTGCAGCTTCAAAGAGTACTTGCATCCAAAGAAAATGTAGTTATGGATGGAAGAGACATTGGAACTTGTGTATTGCCTCATGCAGATGTAAAAGTTTATTTAACTGCCAGTGCACATACAAGAGCATTGAGAAGATGCAAAGAGCTGGAAGAAAAGGGAATTGATTGTGTATTGGAAGAAGTTGAAGCAGATATTAATGATAGAGATTACAGAGATATGCACAGAGATATTTCTCCGTTAAAACAGGCAGAAGATGCAATTTTACTGGATTCCTCCAATATGAATATTATTGAAGTGAAAGATTCAATTATTCGTTTGTACAAAGAGGCAACAGCATAGAGAACAGGAGAAAATCATGGATGTAAAGGTGGCAAAAACAGCTGGCTTTTGTTTTGGAGTAAAGAGAGCTGTAGAAGAAGTCTATAGGGTTGCGGAAGTAACCCAAGGGGCTGTGTATACTTATGGCCCGATTATCCATAATGAAGAAGTGGTATCAGATTTAGAAAAAAAAGGTGTAAAAGTTTTGGAAACAGAGGAAGAATTGAAAAATCTTACGAAGGGAACTGTGATTATCCGTTCTCATGGTGTTCCAAAATATATTTATGAGCTTTTGGAAGAAAGAAATATTTCTTATGTAGATGTTACCTGTCCTTTTGTTTTGAAAATACATAGGATTGTAGAAAGAGAGAGTGAACAGGGAAAACACATTGTGATTGTAGGAGATCCCAACCATCCTGAAGTAGTAGGAATTAAAG
>CAJKQE010000129.1 GCA_905201915.1 uncultured Lachnospiraceae bacterium | reverse complement strand
CAAGATGAAGCGGCAATAAATGCTGCGGGAAAGCGGTTGCAGGAGTTCAAAGAACAGGTGACTATTATCCGCAGCAATTATTGCAATATGAAAAAAGAATTACAAAAGATAGGAATTACATCAGTTGATGGAATTGTTTTAGATTTAGGGGTATCTTCTTATCAGTTAGACAACAGCGAACGAGGCTTTACTTACAGAGAAGATGTCCCTCTTGATATGCGTATGGACCAGAGAAATCCTCGTACGGCCAAGAATATTGTAAATGAATACAGTGAAAATGAGCTTTATCGCATTATTCGTGACTATGGTGAGGATAAATTTGCCAAGAATATTGCAAAACATATATGTATGGCAAGACAGGAAAAAGAAATAGAAACTACAGGGGAATTGATTGAAATTATCAAACGTGCAATTCCTATGAAAATGAGAGCAGTAGGTGGTCATCCGGCAAAGAAAACTTTTCAGGCAATTCGAATTGAATTAAATCAGGAATTGGATGTACTGAGAAATTCACTGGATGATATGATTGAACTGTTAAATGACGAAGGAAGAATTTGTATTATTACCTTCCATTCTTTAGAAGACCGTATTGTAAAAACGATTTTTAAAAGAAACGAAAATCCTTGTACATGCCCTCCGGGATTTCCAGTATGTGTATGCGGAAATCAATCAAAAGGGAAAGTGATTACAAGGAAACCAATTCTTCCAAGTGAAGAAGAATTAGAAATGAATAAACGCTCAAAAAGCGCTAAGCTGAGAGTGTTTGAAAGAGTGAAGCAGTAAGTAAAAAGACCTGATAAGGGGAGAGTTTCATGGCAAGTACAAGGAACCGAAATGAATATAACAACAGAAAAGTGCAAAGGCGTGGAGTTTATTTTGAAGATGGAAATGCAGCCCGCCGTTTAGATGAGGTACCTAGTCAGCCAAAGAAGAAACTAAGCAGGACTGCACGAAAGAATCGGGTAAAAAGTACAAATATGGGACGGGGATATATGGTATTTCTTTCTTTGGTTTGTGCTTTGGCTACGGGTGCCTGTGTGCATTATATTAAACTGACTGCAGAATTAACTGCAAAACGCAGCGCAGTGGCAGAAAAGGAGCTTCAGTTAAATGAGCTGAAAGCCGAGAACGATGCATATTATAGTGATGTAATGACAAATGTGGATTTGAATAAGATTAAGGACAGAGCCATTAATGAACTGGGTATGCAGTATGCAACAGAAGAACAGATTAAATATTATACACCGGGAAATAACAACTATGTGCGGCAATATCAGGATGTACCGGAAAATTAAGCAGGTGGAAGATTGAATAAGCAAGAATCTCAAAAGAGAAAACTTACAAAAAAGATGAAATTAAAGCTGGCGGGGGTATTTGGAATAGCTCTGCTGGCTTTAGTCAGTTTATTGGTAGGAATTACCATTATCAATGCAAAATTTGGGAATAAGTATACGCAGCAGGTACTTTCTCAGTCACAGCAGCAGTATACGAATAAGACATTGCCTTTTAAAAGAGGTAGTATTACAGACCGAAACGGAACGATGCTGGCAAATAGTGTAAAAGTTTATAACCTTATTTTAGACTGTAAAGAGGTAAATGGGCATGAAACCTATGAAGAACCGGTAAAAGAAGCATTGGAAACAGCTTTTGGAATTGAAAATAGTGAAATTGAAAATCTTTTGGAAAATGAAGAGACAAAAGAGAGCCAGTATCAGATTTTGAAAAAAGAAGTCACTATGGAAGAAAAAAAGAGCTTTGAAGAAGCGAATAAGGTACCGGCAGATGAAGACGCAAGGAAGGCACTGGGGGACGAAGAATTAAAAAGGCGTCAGAATGTGAAAGGAATTTATTTTGAGGATACGTATAAGCGAGTGTATCCTCTGGAAAGTCTGGCATGTGATGTGATTGGTTTTACAGATGCAGGAAATACAGCTACATGGGGACTGGAAGGATATTATAACAGTACTTTAAACGGAAGTAACGGAAGAAAATTTGGTTATTTAAATGAAAATGCTTCTTTGGAACAAACCATTGTAGAGGCAGTAAATGGTAAAAATCTTACAACTACTTTGGATGCCAGTATTCAGAGTATTGTAGAAAAATATATTACAGCTTTTGATCGTGCTCTGTCAGCAGGACCAAATAATAAAAAAGATGCAAAGAAAAAAGGTGCTGAAAATATAGCTGTTATTGTAGAAAATCCTAATAATGGGGAAATTCTTGCAATGGCAAGCTCAGGAACTTATGATTTGAATAATCCCAGAGATTTAACAGGCAGTTATACAGATAAAGAAATCGAAGTAATGGATGATGAACAGACAAAAGATGCTTTGTTTCAAATGTGGAAAAATTACTGTGTCAGTCAGAACTTTGAGCCGGGTTCTACAGTAAAGCCTATTGTAGTGGCAGGAGCTTTAGAGTCTGGAGCTATTACAGAAAACAGCCGTTTTCTGTGTGATGGTGGAGAAGAAATCGGAGAAGACTATGTCAAATGTGCAATATATCCTGATAATCATGGGGCAGAAAGTCTGGGAGAAGTTATTCAAAATTCCTGTAATGATGGAATGATGGCAATCGGAAGAAAAATGGGTGTGACTCAGTTTTTGGAGTATCAGCATCGATTTAACTTTGGTACCAGAACAGGTATTGATTTACCAAATGAAGAAACAGGTCTTTTGTTTACAGAAGACAATATGTATGAGATGGAGTTATCTACCTCAGCTTTTGGTCAGGGTTTTAACTGTACCATGATACAGGAAATTGCAGCAATGGCTGCAGCTATTAACGGTGGAATTTATTATCAGCCTCATCTTGTAAAGGAAATCACAGATGAAGATGGTAAAGTGGTAAAAAGTATTCAGTCGAATATTTTGAAACAACCTATATCAGAAGAAGTTTCAGCAGATATTCGTGAATACATGGGAATGAGTGTGACGGATGGTACCAGTAAAAAAGCAAAAGTAAAAGGGTATTCCATGGGTGGTAAAACAGGAACAGCAGAAAAGCTGAATGAGAAAGAAAAGGGGAATTATCTTGTTTCTTTTATTGGATTTGCTCCTCTTGATAAACCGGAGTTGCTGATTTATGCAGTTGTGGATACACCAAATGTGGAAGAACAGGCAACCAGTTCTTATCCTCAGTTTCTTGCACAGGCAATTTTGTCAGAGGTTCTTCCTTATATGAATATTTATATGGACGAGCCTACAACGGAAGAAACTGTTTTGTGGGAAGGATTTTACGGAGTACCAAAGCTTACAGATATTGAAAAAGATGGTGTTTCCAACCCTTATGGAACAATTTTGGATCAGGGATTTGGAGACGGAGATCCTCAGGATGTAGAAAAAAATGATGAACATTCAGATGGGATTACAAATGAGGATGCAGGGATAGAGGAAGATGATCCCGAATATGAGGACGATCCTTACGGAATGGAAGATTTGGAGGATGATATCCAAAGATAAACGCATTTCAGAGATATTGATACATCAGAAACGTACACTGTGCGTAAAATGTATCAATATCCTAAAATGCGTTTTTTATTTACAGTTTTAAGTTCATATAGAAAAAGGAAAACACATATAGTATAGGGATAACAGGAAAAGGCAGAATTTATGAGAAAAAACAGGACTTATCATAAAAAGAAAACGGTATTGGTATTTGCTGTGTGTATTTTTCTTTTAACAGGTCTTATGGGACGTATGGTGTATTTGATGATTATTCAGTCAGATTATTACGCCAAGAAGGCAGAACAGCTTCATGAAAGAGAAAGAGATATAAAAGCTGCCAGAGGACGTATTTTAGATTGCAAAGGTGAGATTTTGGCAGATAATAAAGCAGTCTGTACGATTTCTGTTATTCATAGTCAGATAAAGGAGCCGGAAAAGATAGTCAAAATGCTTCATAAAGAATTGGGAATATCTTTGGAGGAAGCTCAAAAAAGAGTAAAAAAGGTGTCTGCCATAGAAAGGGTAAAGACAAATGTAGACAAGAAAACAGGTGACAAAATACGAAGCTATGGATTAGAAGGTGTGAAAGTAGATGAAGACTTTAAACGAAGTTACCCCTTTGATGAATTGGCGTCAAAAGTGCTGGGATTTACCGGAGGGGATAATCAGGGAATTATTGGTCTGGAAGTGATGTATGAGGATGTGTTAAAAGGTGTTAATGGGAAAATTCTCACGACTACAGATGCCAGAGGCATTGAGCTGTCAGCGCTTGGAGAAAGCCGTATTGAGCCTATATCGGGGTATGATTTGCATCTGAGTCTGGATAAAAATATTCAGATGTATGCACAGCAGGCAGCTGAAAAAGTCATGGAACAGAAACAGGCGGATGCGGTGTCTATTTTGCTTTTAAATCCTCAAAACGGAGAAATTTATGCAAATGCCAATGTGCCTGAATTTAATTTGAATGAGCCTTTTCAATTAAATGTAGATACCACAGGAATGACAGAAAAAGAGAAGCAGGATGCCTGCAACCAGATGTGGAGAAATCTGACAATTAACGATACTTATGAACCAGGCTCTACCTTTAAGATTATAACAATGGCAGCAGGGCTTTCTCAGGGAGTGGTGCATCCAGATGATCAATTTTCCTGTCCGGGATTTAAAGTGGTGGAGGATAGACGAATTCATTGTCATAAAAGGACAGGACATGGAGCTGAAAACTTTGTACAGGGCGCTATGAATTCCTGTAACCCTGTATTTATTGAGGTGGGATTGCGTCTTGGAGTGGATAATTATTATCGGTATTTTCAGCAGTTTGGATTGATGAAGAAAACAGGGATTGACCTTCCCGGTGAGGCTGCAACAATTATGCATAAAAAAGAAAATGTTGGAGAAGTGGAACTTGCTACCATTTCTTTTGGGCAGTCTTTTCAGATTACACCTATTCAGCTTGCCACAACAGTAAGTTCTATTATTAACGGCGGCAGACGAATTACTCCACATTTTGGAGTAAAGGTTACAGATTCGGAGGGGAATTT
>CAJKQE010000128.1 GCA_905201915.1 uncultured Lachnospiraceae bacterium | reverse complement strand
AAGATGAAGCGGCCTCTGTTTAATATAGCAATTATTTATTATTCGTTGTACTAGTCTTCAAAGATGCATATACACGATGAAACAAGCCTAAATAATCAATATGATTTTCTAAACCTCTTGTTATGATCTGATTAAGCAATCTGTCTCTCGTTGCATCAAACTCGTCTATAAAAATAATTGCATTTTTTGTAATATCATTATTAAAAAAACTATATGTAGGTTCAATAATTGTAGTGTTCCCCAAGAAAAACTTGTCCATCGACATAAAAAATATCCTTTTCTCTCTCGTATACACTGCCGGATATAATTCTCCTATCCATTGATAATCCGGATTATTAGCAATATTCTTTAACTTTTCCTTTGGTGTCTTGAACTGCTTTAGTTCGCTTTCTATCACTCTACGAAAAGCACCTTCCTGCTGCTTGCGAATAACATCTTCTGCGCTCTTGCACAAAACATTTATAATGTCCCTACTGGTTCCTTTTAATTCACACTTTTTATCTCCATATTCGTTTAACAATTTTACTGAACCATGTAAATCCTTAAATTCTTGCTTCATAGTAATTGTCGGTGGGATTTTTCTTGCACGATATAGTTCATCCAATTTTTCCACAACCATATCTACATTGGCATCTATCCGCAGACAGTATTTATCGTAATCTCCTGCCTTACCACGCTTTGCAAAATGCTCTCGTAACTCCTTATCTGGTAAATTTTTCTTAAGGGTTGTAACAAAAAAAATCTTCTTATCCTTGAATTCAGGCGAATCGTAATTGTCAACCATAAAATCAAGTACACTATATGTTTTTCCGAAGCCCGTCGGCATATCTAACAAGAATAGTCCTGTATCCATTGCTTTGCAAAAATTTACAATTGCCTGTTTCATAATATTCTCCAATTTTTCTTTTCCAACATATTCTTTTCAACACCATTTTTCCATATTAATATTATAAGAATTAAAACGCTGAATGCCAACAAAATTTTACATAAATTTCGGCATACAGTACTGTACCCTGCCATGCACAAATTTCAATAAAAGACAGAAAATCAACTTTTGAACCTCAAGTAGTAAAGAAACGTCAGAAAGACATTTCAGATATCGATCAGAAGATTATTTCTATGTATGCAAAAGGTATGACAACCCGGCAGATTTCAGAAACAATCGAAGATATTTATGGCTTTGAAACGTCGGAAGGCTTTATATCAGATGTTACAGATAAGATTCTTCCACAGATTGAAGACTGGCAGAATCGCCCTTTGGATGAAGTCTATCCGATTCTTTATATTGATGCCATCCATTATTCCGTTCGTGATAATGGAGTGATCCGGAAGCTTGCTGCCTATGTCATTCTTGGGATTAATGCGGAAGGTAAGAAAGAAGTGCTTACCATCCGTATTGGAGAAAATGAAAGTTCCAAGTATTGGCTCTCCGTCTTAAACGAATTAAAAAATCGTGGTGTAAAAGATGTCCTGATCATCTGTGCAGATGGGCTTACTGGTATCAAAGAAGCAATCGCTGCAGCATTTCCTAAGACAGAATATCAAAGGTGTATCGTTCATCAGGTGAGAAATACCTTGAAATATGTTCCAGATAAAGACAGAAAAGCATTTGCTACAGATTTAAAAACGATATATCAGGCAGCTGATGAAAAGAAAGCGTTGGCAGCTTTAGATAGAGTGACAGAAAAATGGACTCCGAAATATCCGAATTCCATGAAACGCTGGAAGGATAACTGGGATGCTATTTCCCCAATCTTCAAGTTTTCAGCAACGGTTAGAAAGGTCATTTATACAACAAATACCATTGAATCGCTGAATTCCACTTATCGGAAGCTGAACCGTCAGAGAAGCGTCTTTCCAAGTGACACAGCCCTTTTAAAAGCCCTTTATCTGGCTACCTTTGAAGCTACGAAAAAATGGACAGCAATGATCCAGAACTGGGCTCAGGTTTATGGAGAGCTGAGTATCATGTATGAAGGTCGCTTACCAGAGTAATAAAAAAAGCAGAAAAACAGGCGGATTACCCGCCTGCTGTTGACATGCAATTTTGTAACTGTTATATATAAAGCAAGGGCGAAAAGCTGATTTTGTTTAAGCCTCTCGCCCATTCTTATCATAGAAGATCATATTTACAGATTTTTCTTCATAGTCTCTCAAAGAACGTATCGATAAATACATACAGTTTTAAGATTAAAGTTC
Organism: uncultured Lachnospiraceae bacterium; assembly: GCA_905201915.1. Classification (GTDB taxonomy): domain Bacteria; phylum Bacillota; class Clostridia; order Lachnospirales; family Lachnospiraceae; genus Blautia. The sequence continues at coordinate 2,854 of CAJKQE010000128.1, read as the reverse complement.
TAAAAAATAGCCAGGCAACTCTAGAAGAGAGCGTCCTGCTTTTAGTGCATATGTATGAAATATTTGTTTAAATTAAGAAACTTCTGATATCATCAAAAGATAATTAAAAATTACTTACACACTTTTCTTGACAAACCCTAGACGCACGAAACCCGCCAAGCTATTGTGGCCTGGAGGGTATTTTGTTATTCGTCTTTATTACCGCCACTTGAATATGGTTCTTTTTCCTTCCAGCGAACACTACCATCTTTATAATGATATCGCTGACTGTGTCCTTTAACCATGTGTGCTTTAGGTGACTTGCGTTCCAACGAAGTATCGTCATCTACTGAATTAACTTGCACTTCGTCATAACTATCACTAAAATAATTACTTCCACTTTGGGATGGTGTATAGCTGTAATCATCTGAACTGCCATTACCAGAATTAGAACGACCTCCGTTTGCTACTGCATCTGCAGCGACTGCCAATCCAGCTACTCCCACAGCCTTAACTATTCCTGTTAGAACGGGATGACGGTCAGAAAAATCAACTACTGCTTTAAAGGCCTTTTTTACCGTATTACCAAAACCTCCAGCTTGCTTGATATCAGGTTTTGGCGTATTTACCGGTTTTATAGTTATCGTTTCCGCTTCTGGTTTGATTTTAGGTATTTCTTCTGTTTCTACCTTTTCTATCGGTTTTGTTATTGTTTCTTCTTTTTGCTCTACAGTTATGCTTGGTTTCATTATCGGCTCAGGTAAGTGGATTACTTCACACGGAATAAATGGGCCATCACCAAAGTCAAATTTTTCTTTAGTTACTGGATTAAAATACCAGTTTGTTGGATTTCTCCAGTTTCCGTTATGAGCCTCTAAATGCTCAGCTCTTGTAAGGAACTGAATGTTTCCGGGGTCTCCTTGATATTCCGGATACATTTCAGCGTTCTTCATGTGCTGACCTTGAAATGCAACGCCATCGTCATCGTAAGCTTTGCCTTTTTCAAGAATATCTTGCTGCTGTTTTGGAGTCCACTCTCTTGTTCCTTTACCTTCCTGAACAAGTTCTTGTTCCTTATTCCAAGCCGCAAGTATCGCTTTATTGGATTCTGCTGTTCGTCTTGACATGGAATCAACCTCCTATGCCAAGCAAATCATACAGGTCATTCAAAAAAGCTATGAAATCATCATAGATTTCGTCATCTTCAATTCTTCCAGCCTCCTGATTGTAAATAGCGATTCTTTCACCATCTTTTTCACAGAGAATAGGGTCTCCTGATGCAAGAGCACCGATGACGATATAATCTTCACTAGGTCTGTCATTGTTATCTACATCAATTAATGGTTTATGCTCAATACCATATAACTGAATGCCTGCTGGTAAGAAAAACTCCCCACCATCAGAAAACAACAACCATTCCTTGAATTTTGTTGGAAGCTTTACACTACGCTCTTTCTCAAATTCTGATATCTTTTCTTCTGTGGTTTCTTCAAGAAAATTCATTTTTCCCTGTTCATTGAATTTATCCACAATCAATTTTAATTCTTCGGAAATCATAGTTTTTCCTTTCTCCAAGTTTTTCACTTAGCAATTAATACCTTTTCTAAAACACCACAACAAGCAGTCTTCTACATATCGTAATAACAATAATGCATCTTCTTTGCTAGCGACATCTTCGTGATGTGTCCCCAATCCAGACATCACACTATACATTGTTTGAAATAAACGGAATCTGTTTGCACCTTTTTTGTTAGTAATCCAATATGTATATATCTTCTTTATAGATGTAAGCTGTGCACCGTTCTCTATAATTGTCTCACCAGTTGCATTGAGAATTCCTTTAATATAATCATTATTAACTGTATCTAATTTTTTGAAAAAGCTCTCAAAAAGCGACCTGCAGTTTTCAATACAACTTACATACTGACCTGAACCAAAATTTGAAATAGCTTCATCGTAAAGAATTACCAAATCTAAATGATGCGTTACTAACATAGAACGTAAATATGTAACATCTGCATTTCTTTGCTGCGCACCACCAGAAGCAGGAATAAGAGAATAATTTATTGTTTCGTAATAATCATCCTCCTCGACAGTTTCAAGCAACTCATATCCAATTACATTGAGGTAGTTCGTTAACTTCTCATACTGCTGTTCATCTATCTGATGAATACTTTCCAAAATTGTGTTTAAAAATCTTAACAACGCCGTTTCATCGGATTCTATTTTCTCACAGATAGCCATACATGCGTATTCTGGATTATACTGGTCATTTCTGTTTGGATAACCTCTGTTATACCAATAAGGACATAATTTATTTTCATATTCTTCTACAAATGATGATAATCCTGCTTTTTTAAGCAATACTTCACCATCATCGTTATTGTCAATGAGTCTATTCATAAGTTTTCCGAAAATGCTGTAAATATTTGAACGTGCTATTCTTTCCTTTGTATCAATCATATACTTTTCTCCTTCCATAACATCTAATCCACTGCCTTACATAATACCAACAGTCGAGTTGTCGGATTTGACAACATCTAAATCACTCACTCAAATTGAGTTTGCACCCTAGATGCCATCTATTTTAGTGCCACAACCTGTTTAAACTTTCTTACAGCTTCAACCCTAATTAAATTACTTTAGTAGATATGTTTCCATAGAAAAAACCGAGCAAATCCGGAATCTTAAAAACACCCGAAAAAGCCCGGAAATACGCTATTTTTTATACTTTTTGGGCTTTAACCAATCTCTTTTTGACAGCAAACAAACCGTCTCAACGGTACTTTCATTGTCCCAACAAAGTTCCTGTATTTCCCTATCTCCAAAATACACCGGAAAACGGAACTTTATGTGCTTCAGGAATCTGCCATCT
>CAJKQE010000127.1 GCA_905201915.1 uncultured Lachnospiraceae bacterium | reverse complement strand
GAAAAACTGCAAAAAAAGTTATAAATTTTTTGTCGTGGGCTTGACATACGGGTGTCTCAAATCATGCCATCGCATTTTGGGCAAATTGCAATCTGCTAACAGTTCTTTAAAAGATTTCCCCAAATTACCCCTGTTATAGGGCAAACCGTTTTCTCTAAAACATACAAAGTCCAGATCCTGAAATTGGGGATTGGATTTCTGCACTGTTTCATACTTATGGCGTGCCACAATCAATTCATCTATAACAAAATCACCCAAAGGAATATCACGTTCTCCTGAATGAGATTTTGTTTTCACCTCTTGTGTACATAATCGGTTGTCTGCCTCACCATCATTTGAAGTTGTTCTCCCTAACTGTCGTCTGACATGTAATTCCCCTTCCCACCAATCAATATCCGAGAATTTGATTGCAATCACTTCAGATATTCGAAGGCCGGTTGTTAACGTCAAAAGTAATGGTATATACATTTCTGCTTTGGTTTCTTTACATTTTAACAGCAATAATGAAATTTGCGGAATGGAAAGAATTGGATACTCCTTTTTTTGATGTTTTATAGTGCCTTCTCTTAACGCTTGATTATAAGCTTTTTTCACAGCCTTTTTTTTCATACGAATTGCAGTTAGAACAGGATTTATTCGTATCATCTGATGGTTTTTTGCGTATGTAAAAGCACCTTTCAAAACAGTATAGGATAAAAGCAAAACACTCACTTTTTCAATAGAATCCAGCCCTTTTTTAATATCGTCACGTTCGATATCTGTAATTTTGCTGTTTGGATCCCATGTTTTTAAAAAGTAATTGTAGATTACATTGCGATAGCTACAAAATGTATGATAGGATATCTTTCTTTCATCAATCATATAATAATATAGCCAGTAGTCAAAAAATTCTTTTAGCGTGTATTCAAAAGGAATAAACCTTTTTGAATGCAACTCAGCAATCGCAAATTCCTTTGCTTTCAGCGCTTCTGTTTTCGTACTATATCCACCTTTTTGCATAGGAATTACAATTCCAGTGGAAAACGTCAGAGAAAAACGGTATGCAAATTTTCCTCTTACAGGAGTAATTGTATCTCTAAATTTCCATGAAACGATATCACCATATTGAAAACTTTCTTTAACATCAGGTTTTATAATTGGCTTTTTATTCATGTGTACACCCTCCCGCAGCAGATTTGGAAGCGGCATTAATTGGATCAAATGAGGAATCAATCAATGCTGAAATTTTCCCTTTCGCTTCAATAATGCCACAATAAATTTCAAAGGTTGTTGCAATACTTTTATGCCCCATTATTTTAGAAATTTCTTCCAACTGCATTCCTTGCTCAATTAAAATTGTTGCAAATATATGACGCAAATCATGCATACCGATTTTGGGAAGTGAGTTTCTTTCACACATACGCTCTAAAGCAGCGTTACAGGTAGTTTCTCCTTTTATATTTCCTTTTGGTCCAATACAGATAAAATCTTTCCATTCTGGTTCATCTTCTCCAAGTTTTTCAAACAACTGCATATTTTCCTTTTTTCGAATTTCTAATTCTTGAAAAATAATGTTATGGATACGCAGTGTCCGATAACTACATAATGATTTTGGCGGTTTTACAGATTGCTTTGAAGATAGTATCTTATAAGATAAATTTCCTTTTACAACAATTTCATAATCTCTCGTAACCTGTCGTTCCACTTTAACCGTTTGATTTTCCGAATTAAAATCCGAATATTTTAAACCTAAAATTTCACCTTTGCGTAAACCTACAAACAAAGCCAGTAAAATCTCTAAATAAACAGAATGGTATTCATATGCTGCTTGAAGCAATGTCTGTATCTGTTTTTTAGAATATATAACCATTGCAGGAACATCCCAATAATACTTTTTCATATCTAGCAACGGATTGGTCTCAAGATAGCCATCATCAAGAGCATCTTTCAAGGCTACATTAAATACTTTGTTTATCATTGGCCCTGCACTTTTACAATAGTCTTTACAATTCTCTAAAATTTCATTTAGATAATTGGAAGATACCATGCCTATTAAAATATCCTTCGGTGTATTTGGAATAATGATTTTATAAATCGTCCATGAATACCCCACTTTAATAGAACTATCTGCATTAGGAAGAAATATTTTTTGACACCAGTAATCTAAATATTCAAAGAACGTATATCTCATATTTGTCAAACTTTTAATTCGTTTCATCTGTTTTTGATATCGTTCATTTTCCTGCTCTTGTGCATGCTTTGCCTCTTCAATAGAGGAAAATCCTGTTTTTTTTCATATTCAATTGTATAGGTATTACAGTTAACTGTCTTTGTCAGAAAACTCCATGTGCCATTTTCATAAAATACAGCTCCTTTATTAATCATTGATTTTTCCATATAAAGTACCTCCTGTTTGGTAGGTGCTTATATGCTTTCTTTTGCCATATAAGCACCGTAACATAATTGATTTGTGTGTGTCAATACCTGCATCTATGTTTGTAAACATGCTTTAGTTTCCTTCATCTAGCCAACGGTCAAATGAAGCTTTGGGAATACGATAAATATTTCCAATTTTTATAACTTTGAAAGGTTTCTGTTTTACATACACCTCTTGTATAAAAGCATAGGCTTTTGTACGACCAATATTTAAGATTTCCTGAATATCTTCTACTTCGTATACACGTTTTTCTTCTGAATGTGTACCTATATGCTCACCTCCTAAGATGCCAATTTCATTTGGATTTTCTGATTTTTAGTTATTTGTAAATAATTGGATTTTATTTTAGATACATTTAGACAACATGAATTCTTTCTGTAAGATTTGTAATCTGAATTGAATTTATTAAAACCTAAAAATAGTTAAATAACCCTTTCTCTGTTCCCTCTTTTAAGAGTTTACAAATAGTAAAATATCGATTCTAACGGATTTTCTGCTCACCCCATTGAATTTGAAGTTTCCCTTCCTGATCCACACCAGTTGTCATTAAAAGAGAAAATATCTGAGGATTGATACCGAATTTTTCATATAATTCTCCGTTCTCTATTAATTGATTTTTCATGAACAAATTAATTTTCTCCTTTGCCAATATCATTTTTAGCAGATTCACTTCAATGGAATTTTCGTAAATCAAAAATACCACTTGTTTAAAATTTTGAGATGTATAACGAATAAACCGAAAATAGTATTGTTCCATAGCTGCATGGTTATAATGAAGTTCAGGCAAAATAATTTTATCCACATCATCAATATTCATGGACTCTGATAAGCTTTGCTGTGTAGAAAGCAAAATTCCATTCTCTGTCTTTCTCAGTTCTTCTACAATCCGCTGCCGCTGTTTACAAGGATTTTTCTTTCCTGTGATCATAAAAATTGGCCTTTTCGGAAATGCCTGTTTTAAATAGTGGTAATAGGACTCCGCTACTTCTATCTTGCGAACTCCAATGGCAACTCTTTCTTTTTCCCACATCTGTAAAAGATGTATTGCTTTTTTAACTTTTGTAGGCGGTTCATTACTGTTATATTCGTATGCAAGAGAGGGATCTGCACATATTTTCAGAAGCAGCATCAATTGTTGTAAAATCCGAAACATAGCATCTTTTCTTGCGTTTTTACAAGCCACAAAGTATTTCCTGCGGATTTTATCAAATTCTTTTATGGCAGTCAGATAAACTTCCTTTTCTGTCTGATTAAAAGAGCAAGTTCCTTGATAAATTTTATAAATTTTTCTACCAACTACTTCCTCAAAATTTTTCGTTATTACGGTTTTTTCTAATAATTCATCTAAAAATGAGGAATTATAAATGTCTTGGTTTGCCTTTTCAAGGCCAAACACCGTAATCTTCTTTGGCAAATAAGAGAAAGAAAATAGTTCATATCCCTTTTTATAGGCAGGAAATGGTTGATTAAAAAAAGGGTTCGCATATTTTTCCATCTGTCCATTCCCGAATCGGAAAATCCACTCATTTTTTGCAAGATAATGAATCGAATTATTATAAAGCAGCTCTAATTGTGGAGCAGCTTCTACAACATTGTTTCGCGTCATTGTTCCAGTCGCCAGCACTTTATATCTGCACTTTCGGAAGACAGAAAGCATTGCTTTTGTCCTCTTGGAACTTCCATTGCTGATTGTATCGCTTTCGTCGAAAATCAACATGACCTTCTGACAACGGATACGGACCAGTTTTTTCATCTCTCTTTTTAAGTCTGTCAGTAGGTTGACTGTCAAAAGTACAATCTGCCCTTTCTGCACCCTTTTAATATCTTCTCTTTTTCGGATACGGTAAAAATCAATCTGATAGTCTGTAAGTATTTCTTCCCATGTATTATTGATTGCCAGAGCTGTGCTAACAATAAACACATTCCGAACAGGGCTATATTTTATTCTGTACTGTGCCATCGCCAGCGTACAAAGGCTTTTTCCGGTTCCCATAGAAAACTGTAGGGCTGCATATCGTTTCTGCAACAGTTTATTCACTTCTTGTTTCTGTATAGGATTTAGATATTTGACTTCTCCTGTCATCTGGCTTTTTACATGCCACTTTTCCAGATATTCTGCAATTTTCTGATCCTGTTTTATTTTTTTTAATGGTATTTCCTGTAGTTCAAAGTTCCGTCGTTTCTTTTCCAAAAACTTTTCAAATCCTGGAACTTCCGCTTTTGTTAAAACAAACGAATGGATAGAACCTAACTCTACACCACTTCCATTTTCGCGATAATCTTTTACTTTAAATCTATAATTTGTCTTTACAATCCGAGTTTCATTCCTGTAAGTCTTATTCGCAGAAGATAAAATTTCCTTTAATTTCCGTAAAACATCTTCCGGCTGTATCTTGATTTTTTCCCACTCCTGCCAGGATAGTTCCTCTGGTTTTGTTTGTTTCAGGTACTCTTGCAAAATTTTCTCTGCCTGTCCCGTTTTATGAGTAATCTTTCGATTTCTTTTGATATCAAACAACAGTTTCACTGTTTTTTCTTGAAATGCCTGTTTCTGCTTTCCCTCTAAGTCTGTATTCTGGCATTCAAAATAAATATTTGCAGCATTTTTTCTCCGTTCCTGAAGAACCGGTAACACATAAGTTTGATAAATTTCTTGGGGATGTTTCAGAACCACCTTCTTTGTGGTGTAAGGTCTTTCTGTTACATATTGACTCTTTTTCTGTAAGATCATCGCTTTTGTCCGAAAAGATGTCACACCATACTCTTTGAATGCATCTGCCGGCAAA
>CAJKQE010000126.1 GCA_905201915.1 uncultured Lachnospiraceae bacterium | reverse complement strand
ATATGTTGTGGACAGGAGGTAATGGCACCGGTCTTTCTTATTGTCTTAAATATGCGGATGATTCAACGGATGAAAATCCGGTGGTGTTACATCTAATTACAAAAATACAGCTATTAAAGATACGGTCAAATAAGCTGCTCCATCATGGGAAAAGTATAAAATTAGGAGCTTTAGATAATATCACAAGGGAAAAGTTTTCAAAAACTTCTGGTAACTCTTTGAAATACATATCATATCAATAGATACGATAATATAAATTATGTTTGTATTTGTTGATAACAGGTTTATATCGGAAAAATTGTAAATTTATTTTCTATGTGAATTTTCATTTTTGTAGGGCTGGCATTAGACCAGCCCTTGATTTCATTATAATAGATAAAAAGATATTGAATATATATGCACGGTAAAAAGACGATTCTCAATAAATGAGATTGGGAAAAAGTAACCTTAGTGCTGTTGAAAAAATCACCATAGTTCTAATGAATCTTCTGCATCTACCCATATCTGCATTGTTTCATCAAGATATAATTTTGCATATTCAAGCGGTTTATCAATGGCAAGTGCGTTCAATGCACAGTCTGATCCGGGTGTGGTTTTTAAATCCTTTTCGGCTTCCCAACAGTCAATGCGGAGCATATAACCAGCAGAAGTATAAATATCAATGCTGTTTCTGTGTGGATTGTATTCTGCAAATATTGTTCTCATCGTATAGAATCTCCTTATCATTCAATCAGTCATTTGTTACAAAAATCAGAAGCATTTCAATCAGTTCACCATGTCACTTTTATTTTGTGTTATACTGTTTTATAGATTTTTCTTGCCCTTGTATTTGCCCTTATCAGAGTTCGTAAACGCTGACGGGACGATATAACACAAGGGAAACAATAAGGGAAAGCTCACCTGCGATAAATCCAGTGTTTTCAAGGGTTTGCAGAGAATTTAATAACAAAATATAACAGTTATTAAATTCCCTAAAACAGGTGAAATCTCAATCGTAATTTGCGATGAAGCAACCAGCGCTTTGGATGTGACTGTGCAGCAGCAGATTATAGAGCTTTTAAGGGAGCTGAAAAAGGAACGAAATCTTGCGTATCTTTTTATCTGTCATAATCTGGCATTGGTGCAGATGTTTTGCGACCGTGTATTGGTTATGAAAGACGGCAAAATTGTAGAAGAGGGAACGCCGGAAGAAGTAATTATGTATCCAAAAGACAAGTATACAAAGATGCTGGTGAAATCGGTATTGTAGAACTTTTTTGTAAAATGAAAAAAGCCTTGCTTCTCCCAAGGAAAAAGCTTATAATATGAAAAGTGATTTCCTTGAGGGAGTAGCAGGCGTAAGAAAACGCAGCAAGTCAACATACTGACCTTATAGTCTGGCTTGCTTTAAATTGCAAGACTCATGTGTAACTGTCAGGTTATACATGCGTCTTTTTTTATTGCATAAGAAAGTAATTTTACAACAGGAGGAAGAACATGATATCGTTTTTACTGAACAATACAATGTTGGGAGTAGGGCTTGCCATGGACGCTTTTTCTGTTTCTATGGCAAACGGTCTGAGCGAGCCTACAATGAAGAAAAGTAAGATGTACGGTATGGCAGGAGTTTTTGCTGTATTTCAGGGAGTGATGCCTTTTCTTGGATGGCTGTGCGTTCATACCATTGTGCAGTATTTTACAGTTTTTGAAAAGTGTATCCCATGGATAGCTCTGATTTTGCTGGTGTATATTGGTGGAAAAATGATTTTTGAAGGACGCCATGAGGACAGTGAGACACAACAGGTAAAGACTGTGGGAGCAATGGAAATTATAATACAAGGAATTGCCACTTCCATTGATGCCCTATCAGTAGGATTTACCATTGCAGAATATAACTGGGGAATGATGCTGTTGGCAGTATCTGTGATTGCAGCAGTTACTTTTGTGATTTGTGCGACAGGTATTCGGATTGGGCGTAAATTCGGAACAAAGCTTTCCGGAAAATCTCAGATTTTTGGCGGAGTTATTCTGATATTGATAGGAATAGAAATTTTTATACAGGGGATTTTTTGAAAAAAGGCTTAATAATTCGTCAAATTGTTCAGATTGCTTGACGAAAGTTGTTTTTCCTAATAGAATGAATAAGTTACAGCATTTCATATTTTAGGAGGAAAATCATGGAGAAATTTTTTAAACTGAAGGAGCATAATACCACTGTGAAAACAGAGATTATGGCCGGTATGACAACATTTCTTACAATGGCGTATATTCTGGCTGTAAATCCAAGTTTGCTTGGAAATCCTGTATGTGGTATGGATTCCGGTGCAGTCTTTACAGCAACAGCATTGGCATCTGCTCTGGCAACTTTTATTATGGCTTTTTGGGCAAACTATCCCATTGCCCTTTCAGCTGGTATGGGCTTGAATGCATATTTTGCATTTACTGTGTGCGGCGGTGACCTAAAGGGTATGGATGATCCTTGGAAAATTGCGCTTGCAGCTGTTTTAGTAGAAGGAATTGTTTTTATCATTTTATCTTTCTTTAAAGTACGTGAGAGTATTGTAAATGCGATTCCAGCAAATCTGAAATACGGTATTACAGCAGGGATTGGTTTATTTATTGCATTTCTCGGACTGCAGGGGGCAGGTGTCGTGGTAGCGGATGAGTCTACTTTAGTAAAGTTAGGTAATTTTTCTGAGCCAGGAGTGGCGTTGTGTCTGATTGGTGTATTGATTACTGTGATTATGTATCATTTTCAGATAAAGGGATATATTTTATGGGGAATTCTCATTACTTGGATTTTAGGTATTGGTGCAGAAATAACAGGATGGTATGTCGTAGATCCGGAAGCAGGAGCTTTTTCCTTAATTCCTTCCTTTACAGCAGCTTCCTTTATTCCAAAGTCCATTGCACCTACATTCTTTAAATTTGATTTTGGATGGATTGGACAGAATTTATCACAATTTGTAATTATTGTATTTTCATTCTTATTTGTAGATATGTTTGATACAATCGGAACTGTTATTGGTGTTGCGGATAAAGCAAACCTTCTGGATAAAGATGGTAAGCTTCCACGTGTAGGTCGTGTGCTTATGGCAGATGCTGTAGGTACTGTAGTAGGTTCTATGATGGGGACTTCTACAATTACAAGTTTTGTAGAGTCTAGTGCAGGTGTTGCAGAGGGAGGAAAAACAGGTTTGACAGCGCTGACAACAGGTTTTATGTTTTTAGTTGCTTTGTTCCTGTCACCGATTTTCCTTGCAATTCCAGCATTTGCAACAGCTCCGGCTCTCATTATCGTAGGATTTTTCATGGCATCTTCTATTAAAAAGATGCATTTTGAAGGCGATACAGCAGACTGTGTAGGTGGATATCTGGCGTTTTTAATTATGCCTCTTACATATTCTATTGCAAACGGAATTATGTTCGGTGTATTGGCATGGTTTGGTATTAAAGTATGTACAGGTCAGATTAAGAAAATTCATCCGATTATGTACGTGGTATGTGCACTGTTTGTGTTCCGTGTGATTACCATGATTATATAAAAAAGAGCTATTACATTAGGCGCATATTAAAAATATGTTGCTTAGTGTAATAGCTTTTCTGTTTTATAGAAAGTAAGTAACGGTCGTGTATTTTTAAAAAGCTTCTTTATATGCCTGAAAGAACTGGTAAAAGAAGCTAATTCCGGCAAGAAACAAAGATGCACCAAGTCCGGTGTAAAAGAAAGCAATGAACCATTCCGGACATAGTTTTAAGCTGCGGATGAGAATTCCTCCGGTTATCATAAATGCCATAATCAGGAAAGACTTTAGATCAAAGAAATTCCAGAACCACTTTTTTTCTTCCTGATAGCTTTTAATTCGCTTTGTATGCTTTTTTACCAGTTTGCCAAAAATCATAAACTGGAAGAAAAGAAACACTATAGAAGAAGCGAAAAACAGTATAGGTGACAAATATTCTGTATAAGATTGTAAACCGATATGAAGTACGTTATAGCCGGCAATAGACCATACAATTCCGGCAAGAAATAACAAATATTTTTTAGAAATCATAGAACCTCCTTAGTCATATAATAATTTATCTGTCAGTTTCAGTAAGAAGGAACAAGATTTATCTTTTCCACTTAACCCGGAAATAATATTAGAAAATACAAAATCAATAAAATCATCTTCTGTAAAAGTCTCTGAAAATACTCCGGCTTTTATTTTTTTATCTTTTTGTAGAATAAGTTTCATTCCGTCATGAATGTGCTTCCAATATTCCAGCATTTTTTCACGGTTTTCTTCTATATTAGCAGTTTGTTTAAAGCAGGTGGCATGAGAAACAAAGAAATCAGGGTACTGACAACTGCATTTATCAATAGAAACAATGAACCAAAGAAGACAGTCGTGAAAAGAATTTAAAGCAGTGCATTGCCCTGTGCGGTGAAAAACATCGCACCAGATATCTGCAATGGTAGCCTGCAATAGAGCTGATTTATCTGGAAAATAATTATATACAGAACCAACGGAAATTTCTGCTTTACTGGCTACTGCTCGAATATTGATAGCCTGAAAACCTTTGTCTGCAGCAATTTCCTTGCTGGCAGTAAGAATTTTATCATGTAATGTATTATTTGTATTCATATATAGAAACTCCTTGCATTTTGTACTCTCTTTACTTGAACAATGTTCATTATATGCCTTTTTAAAAAATAAGTCAATAAAAATAATTAAAAAGATATTGACAATAGGAGGAATGGAAATTATAATGAACAATGTTCAATTTAAGGAGGTAGAAAAATGAGCACAAAATTAATTATGGCAATTATAACAATTACATTGGCACTGGTATTTTATACAATCGGTGTATTTTCAGAGAGAAAAAGTGGTATTTTGAAAAAGCCACATTTGATTATTTTTTGGATGGGACTTGTTTTTGATACCATAGGAACAACGATTATGTCCTCTATGGCAAAAGGGGCCAGTCTTTTAAGTCCTCATGGAATTACAGGTGCATTGGCAATTATTCTCATGTTATTTCACGCAATATGGGCAACTGTTGTATTCAAAGGACAGGAACGCAAAAAGCTGGAGAATTTCCACAAATTTAGTATTGTGGTATGGCTGATTTGGTTAATTCCTTATGTGCTTGGGGTATTTATCGGAATGGGCGCATAATTTGTCCTTATGTTAAATCTATGTAAAACAATGTAAAATCTTTGTTCAACGTCTTGCAGTATTCTTTTATAAAAGGTATAAATGTAAGGAAAGCTTAAAAAAAGAATAAAAAATTTGTTAAGGCAAAATGGGAGGAACAAAGTGAAAATTACAGATTTTTTCAGCCTTTTAGGCGGTCTGGCGTTATTCCTTT
>CAJKQE010000125.1 GCA_905201915.1 uncultured Lachnospiraceae bacterium | reverse complement strand
TACCCAGCCTGTTTCCATAGCTCCATCTGTATTCATGTAGTACCATGTATCACCTACAAGTACCCAGCCTGTTTCCATAGCTCCGCTGGCATTCAGGTAATACCATGTATCACCTACAAATACCCAGCCAGTTTCCATAACTCCATCTGCATTAAAGTAGTACCATTCTCCGGAAATTGCTTTCCAGCCAATTACTTTCTGTCCATTTTCGTAGTACTCCCATCCATTTTCAGTACTCTTCCATCCATCTGCCTCTTTTACAGGTGCAAAATTAGCAGTAATTGTCGCATCTGCCTCCACTGTATGAATATAAGGATTTTCTTTACTTACTTCGCTACCGTCAATTGTCCAGTTTACAAAATTATAACCTTCTTCTGCTTTTGCAGTCAATGTTGCATTTGCACCTTTTTCATATACTCCAGTTTCACTGTCAAGCTTCACTGTACCCATTGTTTCATCATTCACACTTGTTCTAATAGTGAATTTTTCTGATGGTGCAGGAATTTCTGCCGCTACTCTTGCACGAAGTTCTGCCACTGCCATGTGCTTGTCACTACCCTGGTCAGAAAATGTATGAACACCTATCAGACGTACATATTTTGCCTGTACCGGTTCTTCAAATCCTAAAATTATCCAACCGCTCTGTTGTTTATCCACTTTACCTGTCGCAGCTGTCTGCCACTCTTTTCCATCCAAGCTGTATTGAAGCTCATATTCAGTCATACGACCATTTGCTCCACCTTGAGTTCTTGGAAGATAACGCAAAGCATCAATTACTGGTGCTTCTTCTTCATCATTTCCCAGTTTTAATGTCACTGTTCTATGTTCTGGCTTTCCGCCTTCCCCTGCCACACTCCAGTTTGTATGCCAATGTGTTTCTGCTTTTCCATCGAGAACATATTTTACAGGACCTTCATTCGCTGTTCCAGGTGTATATGCACTTCCTGCTGTTGCTGTGATTTTTTCTACTGGATAATCTCTGCTGCTATCCTCCGGAAGCTCAGTTTCTTTTTCTCCCATTCTCACCGCAAAGTTCTTTGTCACTTTGTGGTTTTCTGATTCTAAAATCATGCGTACTACATTTTCGTGTTTCGGTAAAATTGTAAGAGAAGCATTGTCCTTTGCTTTTGCAGTTACTTCTACATCTTTTTCCGGAACAGAATAACTATCTAATGCATAAGCTGCTGCTGGAAGAACTCTCTCTCCTACTTTAACTTCTGCAAGTTCTGCTTTTTCATTTACTTTAAAAGAACCTTCTGCTTTTTTCAGCTCTACTTCTGTAATTGCTGTACATGGTTTTCTGTTTCCTGTATCTGTTGCATTGGCATTTACTACTTTCACTTTCACGTAAGTAGCTGTAACAGGTGCCATTTCATAGCGATATGCTTTTACTCTGTCTTTTTCTTCGCCGATTTGTTCATTTACTTCGATTTCTTCCCATGAACCATCTTTTCCTGTTTCAGATACAAAAAGCTTAGTAGTTCCTGCTTCCGGGAAGCGAATACTATTGTTGTCCTTTGCAAAATGAATGACAATTTCACCAATTCTCTGCTGAGTATCAAAGGTAAAGGTAATCTCAGCCTCCTTAGTTCCTTTCTGAGAAGCATCCCAGTTGCTCCATGCACTTTTATTTGGACCGCCATCATTATTTAAAGACATTTCTGTTTTTCCGTCTTTAATAGCTTCTAATGTATCAGAACCCTGAATGTTCTGTGAAAGTTTTGCAACATTTGTTACACTGCTTCCAATTTTAATCTCCTCTTTCTGTACACGAATAGATGCTGTTACCGGAATTGTTTTTCCAAAAATATCAGCAGATCCATTAACAGTCACAATTTCGTCTGGGTTCTGGAAAGCATTCACATCTTTTTCTTCCCATTGTACAGGGAATGAAGCTGCCAAAACAGTTCCATCCGGAAGTACTGCAGGTCTTACATCAGGAAGCTGTGGTTTTACACCTTTTTGTGTGACACCAGAATAATTCAATAACGCTGCAACATCGTCAATCATATTGATATTCACAGTAATATCTCTATTACCAATTGTTCCTTCTACAGTAAAGCTTCCTGTTTTAGAAACCTGTTCATTACTGATTTCATCCCATGTAACAGCCACATCTTCTTTTGTACCATCTGAATATTGTGCTTCAACCTTCTCAGGCAACTGTGGTTTTGTACCTGTTTTTACATAATAAGATTTAGAATACTTATAGCTTTCAATATACCGTTCAGATGGTTCTTCTTTTACCGGTGTAGTCGTAATCTTTACTGTGGAAGACTCTAATCCATCTGCTTTTGCAGTAACCGTAATTTCTCCTGCTTTTTCTGTAGACTGTACAATTGCCAGAACTTTACCGCTGAAAGCTTTTCTGTTATCTGCTTTATAAGAGTCATGATCCGGTGAACTTCCGTTATCTACACCTACCAATTCACCTGCACCCTGCACATCAAAAGTAACACGATTTGCAGCGTCCGGAACAATGTTTCCATCCTTATCTGTAACATCTACAGTAATATAAGAAAGGTCTTTTCCATCTGCCTTGATGGATTTTCTATCTGCCTCTGCTGACAGCTTCGCTTCCTCACCTGTAGTTTTTACTACAGAACGACCTTCTGTATCCTTAATCACATTTCCTTTTGCGTCTTTGGCAACTGCTTCTAATGTGCCTGCTTCATAAGGAACCTGCCATTCCATATACAAATCTTTATGATTTTTCTTACCGTTTTCTAATACTTGATAACTATATCCTGCTTTTGTCGTTTCTGTCTTAAAAGTTTTCTTTCCGAGAGATGTTTTTTCTCCTCCGTCTGCTGGTGTAAAGAACAATTCAACCTCTTTTGCATCAGAATAAACTACAACCGGAACAGTCCCATCTGCATTTTTCTTCACAACATCTTCATTCCATGCTGGTAATACATGAAGAGTATTCACCTCATCATTCCACTGACTCTGATAGAAATAATAGCTGTCTTTCGGGAAACCGGCGGTATCAATAATACCAAAATAAGAGTTCTTTGGTGAAGGCCATGTTCCTTTTGCTCCCGGATCAGTACCATTCCAAGGAGTAGGTTCACCTATATAATCAAAGCCTGTCCAAACATATTCTCCTGCTACAAAGTCTCTTTGAACAACATCATACCATGCCTGACTTGCCAACGCTCCCCAGTTTACTCTTGAATTGTCATAAGAAGTAAGCTGCTGATCTGCAGTAGATTCCTGATTACCTGTAACAGAATAAATTCCACGACTGTTTACAGATGACGCGGTTTCAGAACCATATAACTTCCAATCCGGATGGTCTCTATGCAGTTTATCATAGCTTGCTCCATCAGAATAGTTTGTTCCTGATGTGCCGCCGGCTGCTGTAAGCTTATTTCCAATAGAAACCTGTTCCCAGTCACCTCGTTTCACTGCATTACTTCCAATAGTAAGAGTTTTTGTAGCATCGGCTTCTTTTGCCCACTTAATCAGCTTATCTGCTCTTTCTGCATATCCGGTGCCGCCGGCTCCCTCCTGAATTTCATTTCCAAGAGACCACTCAATAATAGATGGTGCATTCTGGTCACGTTTCATGATTGCTTTTATATCATATTCAGCCCATGTCATACCTGCTTCTTTTCCCAGAATGGTATTATTTTCTTCAATAGTTTTTTCAAACCATACAGAATAATCATTGCTGTTTCCATTCTTTGCACGATGCCATCCATCAAATACTTCTTCAATTACTAAAATACCTTTTTCGTTACAAACTTCAATTAAATCCTTTGATGCAGGATTATGGGTTACACGAATGGAGTTACATCCCATTTCCTGAAGAATTTCCACCTGACGCTCTATTGCACGGCGATTAGCAACTGCTCCCAATGCACCTTGGTCATGGTGCATACAAACGCCTTTTAATTTTACATTTTTTCCGTTTAACTGAAATCCTGTTTCTGTATCAAAATTCAAATAGCGGAAACCATATTCTGTGTCGTAAGTATCTAAAAGCTTGTCCCCTGCTTTTACTTCCGTGCGAATTGTATAAAGCTCTGGATTTTCTACAGACCAAAGCTCAGGATTTTTCACAGGAACTGTTGCGGAAATTTCAGCTTTTTCTCCTGCTTTTACTTCTTTTGCCTCTGTTGTAAAAGTTCCAATTGCTGTATTTGGCTTTTCACCTTTTTTGAATACTGTATGTGTTACTGTAATGTTTTTTGCTTCTTCTGACTCATTTACAATAATTGTTTTTACATCTGTGTTTACTGTTTTTCCTACTTCATCCTTTAATTTGTTACTTTCTACTTTAATTCCATTCAAATCTACATGGACATCATTTGTAGTAGTTAAACTCACACTTCTGTAAATACCACTTCCTGAATACCAACGACTGGAAGGTGTCTGATGGTCTACTTTTACCGCAATTGTATTTTCTTTGTCATAACTAATATAATCTGTAATATCAAAAGAAAATGGTGTGTATCCATAAGGATGTGTACCTACTTCTTTCCCATTCACGTAAACAGTTGCATTCATATAAACCCCATCAAAATCAATGCGAACACGTTTACCTTTTGTCTCTTCACTCAGTGTAAAATTCTTTCTGTCCCAGCCAATGCCTCCCGGCAGATAGCCACTTTCTGCTTCTAAAGACTGTGAATATTCCTGCTCAATACTGTAATCATGAGGTAAAGACAATTTTCTCCATTTTGAATCATCAAAAGTAGGGCTCTGTGCATTTGATACATCTCCCAAATTAAACTTCCAATCACTGTCAAAATTTTGTGTTCTGACAGAATTGTTTCCATAGTCTTTTACCGTTACATGTTCCGGTTCTGAACTCATTTGACTCTGAGAGTCTGCTTTTACTCTAATTGTTCCTTCTTTTGCATACACTGTGGAAGTAAATCCCATTCCCTGTACAGAAAGTACAGCTGCAAGTGTTGCCGCCCCAATGCGTGCTAATCTCTGCTTCCTCATAAATATCTCCTTTCGAATTTAACAGTAAGCATTATTATAGCACTTCGCATAAAAAAAAACATATAAAATTTTTGTTTTTATATAGAATTTTTTACTGTCGTATATCTATAATAAATATATTCTTTTTATTTTAGTCATTTTATACAAATCCCCTCCTGATATATCATGAAAACAAAGAATGTGCTATGACACATTCTCGCACCAATCGCAGTCGCTTGCGAGACATTTTTATTTCATAAGACACAATTTCTTATAAAACAAAAAAATACCGTTGCTAAAGCACTTCTGCCTTAACAACGGTATTTTAAGCCCCATTTTCTATGTCAAAGATATATTTTATTAAAGTGCCCAGAGCCGGAATCGAACCAGCGACACGAGGATTTTCAGTCCTCTGCTCTA
>CAJKQE010000124.1 GCA_905201915.1 uncultured Lachnospiraceae bacterium | reverse complement strand
AGCTGGAAAGAGTAAAAAGGAATTTTTAGAGAGAGCAGCTGAAATACCGGGAATTTATGTACCAGCTTTTTATGATGTAGCATATCATGAGGATGGAACAATTGCCTCTTTTAAACCAAATAATTCCCATGCAAAGGAAAAAATAGAAAAACAGGTTGTTATGGATGTAACAAATACTTATTATCCTACAAAGCCTGTAGTTCCGTTTATTAAAGCAACACAGGATAGAGTTACTTTGGAAATTCAGAGAGGTTGTATCCGTGGATGCCGTTTTTGTCAGGCAGGTATGTTGTATCGTCCTACAAGAGAAAAAGATGTAGAAATGTTAAAAGAAACAGCAAAGGCCATGTTGGAAAGCACTGGTCATGAAGAAATTTCATTGAGTTCATTAAGTTCCAGTGATTATTCTAAACTTCCTGAACTGATTGATTATTTAATTGAAGAATGTTCTCAAAGAAAAGTAAATATTTCTTTACCATCTTTGCGCATTGATGCTTTTTCATTAGACGTTATGAGTAAGGTACAGGATATTAAGAAAAGCAGCTTGACTTTTGCTCCGGAAGCAGGTTCCCAGAGATTGCGTGATGTTATTAACAAAGGATTGACAGAGGAAGTTATTTTAGAAGGTGCAGGAAAAGCATTTGAAGGCGGATGGACAAGGGTAAAATTATACTTTATGCTGGGATTGCCTACAGAGACAGAGGAAGATATGAAAGGGATTGCACATTTAGCAGAGGCAATCGCCAAGAGATATTATGAAATTCCAAAAGAGCAAAGACATGGAAAATGTCAGATTGTAGTTAGTACATCTTTCTTTGTGCCAAAACCATTTACTCCATTCCAGTGGGCAAGCATGTTCCGCAAGGAAGATTATTTGGATAAAGCAAAGATTGTGAAAGAAGAAATTAAGGCACAATTAAATCAAAAGAGTATTAAATACAATTATCATGAGGCAGATGTAACTGTGTTGGAAGGTATTTTAGCAAGAGGTGATAGAAGAGTTGCTGATGTATTAGAAGCAACTTATAGAAAAGGTGCTATTTTCGATGCATGGTCAGAATATTTCCGATATGACCTGTGGATGGAAGCATTTAAAGAAGCAGGAATCGATCCGGAATTCTATACTTTAAGAGAACGTCCTTTAGATGAAGTTTTCCCTTGGGACTTTATTTCTATCGGAGTTACCAGAAAGTTTTTGGAAAATGAATGGAAAAAAGCTCAACAGGAAGTTGTGACACCAAACTGTAAAATGCAATGTTCCGGTTGTGGTGCAGGAAAATATAAAGGAGGAATTTGCATTGAAGGTTAGAGTGAAATTTGCCAAGGAAGGTGCAATGAAATTTATCGGACATTTGGATATTATGCGGTACTTCCAAAAAGCAATTAAAAGAGCAGGAATTGATGTGGCATATTCGGAAGGATTCAGTCCTCACATGATTATGTCTTTTGCGGCTCCTTTAGGAGTTGGCGTGACCAGTACAGCAGAATATTTTGATATGGAGATTAATACACCAATTTCAGGAAAAGAAGCAGTAAAACGATTGAATGAGGTAATGGTGGAAGGAATGGAAGTAAAGAGTTTCCGAAAAATTCCTGATGGAAAGGCTAATGCTGCTATGGCATTAGTAGCTGCTGCGGACTATTATGTAGAGTTTCGGGAAGGAATGGAACCTGAAACAGACTGGAAAAATAAAATAGGTGATTTTATTGGACAGTCTGAAATACTTATTGTGAAGAAAACCAAAAAGAATGAAAAAGAAGTAGATATCAGACCATATATTTATGATATGTATCTGGAAGAAAATCGTATTTTTCTGAAGCTTGCAGCCGGAAGTGTAAAAAACACAAAACCGGAGTTGGTAATGGAAGCATTTTTTGCTTTCTTGGGACAGGAGTTTGACAATTTCAAATTTACCATTCGCAGAGCAGAGGTTTATGCGGACAAGGGAACAGAGGAATGCAGAAATCTTATTTCACTGGAAGACTTGGGTGAAGAAATTGAGTAAACTGATATTGACAGAAATGAAATATAGGAACACTCCTATATTAGTGGCAGCATTAGAAAAAGAGGGGCGTATTTGTCAGCTTAATCCCATGAGCTTGAATTCAGACAGTATTCTGGGGAATATTTATGTAGGAAAAGTAAAAAATATTCAGAAGAATATTCAGGCGGCATTTATTGAAATTGCAGATGGAATTATGTGCTATTATTCTATGGCAGAGAAGGCTTCCCCCTATTTTGTAAATGTGAAGAAAAACAATGTGCTGAAAATCGGTGACGAAATTATTGTTCAGGTATCCAGAGAAGGAATTAAAAGTAAGCTTCCTTATGTAACCAGTAATTTAAACTTTACAGGACGTTATCTGGTATTGACTTCAGAAAGAAAAGAACTGGGATTTTCAGGGAAATTAAAAAAAGAAGAAAAGAAGGAAATTCGTGAAATTCTCAAAGATAAAATACCGGAAAATGTAGGTGTGATTGTCAGGACAAACTGCAGAGATGCACAAGAAGGGGAAATATTGCATGAACTGGAAGAACTGATGAAACGTTATGAAGAAGTTCTGAAAAAGGGAAAAAGTAGAGTTTGTTTTTCCCTTTTAGAAAAAAGTATGCCAGAATATGTGCAGATTTTGCAAAATTTATATGGTCAGGACTTAGAAGAAATTATAACAGATAAAAAAGAATTATATGAAAGCGCAGTGCAATATTTAAAAGTTTATAAACAACAGGAAGAAATTGTGCGTTATTATGAGGACAAGCTGTTGCCATTATATAAGCTGTATAATCTTGAAAAAGCATTTGAACAGGCTCAAAATGAAAGAGTATGGTTGAAATCAGGGGGATTTCTAGTGATACAGCAAACAGAAGCTTTTGTGTGTATTGATGTAAATACCGGAAAATTTATAGCAAAAAAAGATATACAGGAAACTTTTCGTAAGATTAATTTAGAAGCAGCAAAAGAGATAGCCTGGCAGCTAAGACTTCGAAATCTATCAGGAATTATTTTAATCGATTTCATTAATATGGAAAGAGATGAAGATAAAGAAGAGCTTATGTTGACGCTTCAAAAATATTTGTGGCAGGATTCTATAAAGGGAACGGTGGTAGATATGACCGAATTGAATATCGTAGAAGTTACAAGGAAAAAAGTGCGAAAATCTCTCGCAGAAGAATTAAAAGAGCTTTTGTGAAGAACAGGAGGTGCCTGTGGAGAGAAGAACAAAATTGACGACTTTGTGTTATATTGAAAAAAATGAGAAATATCTCATGCTTCACCGAGTATTAAAAAAGAATGATATTAATAAAGATAAATGGATTGGCGTAGGGGGACACTTTGAAAAAGGAGAGAGTCCCGAAGACTGTCTTTTACGTGAAGTAAAGGAAGAAACAGGTTTGATTTTAACTGCCTATCAATTTCGAGGAATTATTACCTTCGTTTTTTCTTCGCAGGGAAAGGGGACAGATACAGAGTATATGTGCCTTTATACAGCTGATGAATATGAAGGAGAATTGATTTCATGCTCAGAAGGAAATTTAGAATGGGTAAATAAAAAAGATATTTTTTCTTTGAATCTCTGGGAAGGGGATAAGCTCTTTTTCCGATTGCTGGAAGAAGGAAGACCATTCTTTTCTTTAAAACTGGTATATCAGGATGATAAATTAAGAGAGGCGGTTTTGGATGGAGAAAGACAGGAACTTTGACACAGATAATAGAAGAAAATTAAAACCATGGCACGGATTACTACTTTTTGGAATTGTAATGGTATCTTTTTATACGGTTATTGCATGGGCACAGATGAAATGGGGAATGTATGGACTGGCTCTGACAGAACTGTATCTTCTTCTGCTGAGTATAGTTGCGGTAAAATTGTTAAAAATACCAATAAAAGAAATTTTTCCATTAGAGAAACCTAAATGGAAAAAAACATTAGGGGTATTATTGATGTGGGCAAGTTCTTATGCCCTTATGATGCCTGTGACGATGTTTATGGCATATTTTTTTCCAAAAGAAATTTTTGCGGTTAGTGAAGGGCTAAATGAAGTTATTTATAGTGTGCCATTGATTTTATCTGTTTTTATCAGTAGTGTTATGCCGGCTGTCTGTGAGGAAGCGCTTCACAGAGGATTTATTTTAAAAAGTTTTCAAAATAAATGGAAGAATAAATGGTTTTTATCATTGTTGATGGGAATTATTTTTGGAGTTTTTCATGGAAGTATATGGAGATTTCTTCCAACAGCGATTTTGGGAGGGATTTTGACATACATCATGTTGGAAACAGAAAATATATTTTATCCGGCACTTTTTCATTTTACGAATAACTTTTTGCCTTCTTTTTTGGCAAGTCTTTCCGGAAATACTCCGCAGGCAGAGGCAGCATCAGAAATACTTGTACAGCAAGGAATTCCCGTTGCATTTTTAGGTGTTTATCTGGCAATGGCATGTGTAGTACCTTTCGGTTTTTATACGGCAAATTACTTGCTTCGTAAAGGCGATCCGGGGAAAGAACAACGGTATATGAAATCCAATGGTATGTTAATTACACTGGTTATTTTAACAGTATTGCCTATTATTTTAGGCATGATGATTTTCGTATATGGGCTGTTTTTTGATACGAATTCCTTTTTTTCGATATATAGGTAAAAAAAATTAAAATAGTTGTTGACGAATAGGAAAATAACTGCTATGATATTAGCGTATGCCGCACAAAGAGGTATAAGAACTTGGAAACAAGTCACCATATTTGGCGAGTAATGATAATAGGAGGTGCCATATGTACGCAATTATTGCAACAGGTGGTAAACAGTACAAAGTAGCCGAAGGCGATGTTATCAGAGTAGAAAAGCTTGGAGTAGAAGCTGGTGAAACTGTTACATTTGACCAGGTACTTGCTGTAAGCAACGATGGTTTAAAAGTTGGCGAAGACGTAGCTAACGCAACTGTAACTGCATCTGTAGTTGAAAACGGTAAAGGTAAAAAAGTTATCGTTTACAAATATAAGAGAAAAACCGGATACCACAAGAAAAACGGTCATAGACAGCAGTTTACTAAAGTTAAAATTGAAAAAATCAATGCTTAATCAGTATGATTAGAGTGACGATTTATCAGAATTCAGAACAGAAAATTTCAGGATTTGCCATGCAGGGACATGCAGGTTACGCCCAAATCGGCAGTGACATTGTGTGTGCAGCAGTATCTGTGCTTGCACAGAATACAGTGAATTCTATTGAACAGTTTACTGAAGATACTTTTACTGTAGATGTAAATGAAGATTTGGGAGAATTGTATTTTAAAATAGATGCAGGCTACTCCAATGAGACAGAATTGTTGTTGAATTCGCTTATCCTCGGTTTGCAGGGGATAGAAGAAGAATACATGGAGTATATC
>CAJKQE010000123.1 GCA_905201915.1 uncultured Lachnospiraceae bacterium | reverse complement strand
TGGATTAGAAACATTAAAAGTTGTTGTTCGTCAGCCATTAACACTGACAGAAACACTTGATAAATTTGACGTTTTAGTAAACGTTCATGGTGGCGGATTTACAGGACAGGCTGGTGCTATTCGTCATGGTATCTCCAGAGCATTATTAGAAGCTGACAGCGAATACAGACCTGCATTAAAAGCAGCTGGATTCTTAACACGTGATCCACGTATGAAAGAAAGAAAGAAATACGGTCTCAAAGCAGCTCGTCGTGCTCCACAGTTCTCCAAACGTTAATCATACGTTTCAGAACGTACAATTTCAAACAGTATTTTACAACCCTTCCAAAGATTTCTTTGGGAGGGTTTTTTGTGATTTTATGAAAATTCTAAATACTACTGTAAAACAAAAATTTATTATAAAGCTACATTTCTAGGAGGAAAAATTATGAAGATTTCAATTGTTTATGTAAGTCAAGGTGGGAGCACAGAAATTGTAGCGGAATATATTGAAGAAGGAATTTTGACAAGATTTCCATTTGCACAGGTAAAATTAATGTCTATTCGAGATGATGAAGTAGACTACGAATTTCTCCAGCAAAGTGAAGCAGTGATATTTGGAATGCCAGTATACTGTGCTGGAATGAGTTGGGAATTGAAAAAATGGTTTGATTTCAATGTAAAATTAGATTTAAGTGGAAAATTAGGCGCAGCATTTGTAACAGCACAGTCACCGATAGGAGGGGTAGATATGGCCATTATGGATGTTGTCAGAAACATGATGTTAAAGAAAATGTTGGTTTTTTCTGGAGCAGATAAAAGGACAACAAATAAGTTCCAGTTAGGGGCTGTTGGAATTGCTGAAACCATGGATAAGGATGCAGAGCAGCTTCAAATATTTGGAGAAAATATTGCAGAAAGAGTAATCTCATTGATAGGAAGGCGTGGGTGATAAGAAAATGTCTTTATCGAATTATGAAATTATGCGCAATGAGATGAGAATATATTGGAGTATATGCATTATGAAACGATTTTTTTATGACAGGACATCTTATCAATAGAATACAAGAAATGATAGGAGTTTGTTAAGGGTAGATGTAACAGAAAAGCAGAGGTTTTGAACATTTGTTAATAAAATTCATAAAAAGTTTTCAAAAAAGATATTGACATAAGTTCAAAACAGGAGTATTTTAAAATCGCAAAGAAGAAATAAATATTTATTTTAATGCCATACAAGAGAGGAGGAGCCATGGCCAGACCGCAGAAAATCAGATGTATTTGTTCAAAGCCCAAAGTGACAGGATTAATACCAGAGGGTTGTCCGGGAAGTGGAAATATTAACCTTACGTATGATGAATATGAGGTTATTCGTCTTTTGGACTATATAAAACTGACGCAGGAGCAATGTGCAGAAAAAATGAACATTTCCCGTCCAACTGTAACACGCATTTACAACGAAGCGAGACAGAAAATAGCAGATGTGCTGGTAAATGGACAACGAATGACAATCAGCGGCGGTGACGTTACCGTATGTGAAGAAATGCGCCCGGAATGTGCAGGAAAGAAATATTGCTGTCACAGATAGGCGAAAAGGAACTTACAAATACTGAAATTTAGAGACCAATTCACAGAAGAATGGGAGAGAAAACTATGAAGACATTAATTATTGGCGGTGTTGCAGCAGGAACAAAAACAGCAGCAAAATTAAAAAGAGAAGACAGAAGTGCAGAAGTTACTGTAATTACAAAAGACAGAGATATTTCTTATGCAGGTTGTGGACTTCCATATTATGTTGGCGGATTGATTGAAAACCGTGAGGAATTAATTGTTAATACTCCGGCAAAATATGCAGGACTTACTGGTGTAGAAGTAAAGACCGGAAAAGAAGCGATTGCCCTTCATGCGGATAAAAAAGAGGTAATTGCAAAAGATGTTGAAACAGGGAAAGAAGAAACTTACAACTATGATAAGTTAGTATTAGCAGTGGGAGCTTCTCCGGCAAAGTTGCCGATAGAAGGAACAGAACTTTCAGGTGTGTTCAAGATGCGCACACCGGATGATGCGACAAATATTCGTACTTATGTAGAGGAAAATCAGGTAAAGAAAGCGGTTGTAATCGGTGCAGGATTTATAGGCTTGGAAGTGGCTGAGAATTTAAAAGCAAAAGGCGTTCAGGTGACTGTCATTGATTTTGCATCTCAGATTTTACCAAATATTGTGGATACAGAAGTGGCTGTATATGCCAAAAAACATTTATTAAAAGAAGGCATTCGTGTTATTACAGGTACAAAAGCAGAAGAAATTATGGGAGAAGACCATGTAACAGGAGTAAAGACATCAGCAGGATTATTAAGATGTGACCTTTTGATTATGGCAGCAGGTATTCGACCAAATACGGATTTCCTTCAGGACTCTGGTTTAGAGATGTTCAAGGGAACAATTATCGTAGATAAAACAATGAAAACAAATTTAGAAGACGTTTATGCTGCAGGCGATTGCGTGATGGTTACTAATCGTATTACAGGAAAACCGCAGTGGTCTCCAATGGGATCTTCTGCAAATCTGGAAGGCAGAACTCTGGCACAGGTTCTTACAGGTACGAAGAAAGAACATCCTGGTGTGTTAGGAACAGGTGTAGTAAAATTACCGGGATTAAATATCGGACGTACAGGTCTTACAGAAGAACAGGCAAAAAACGCCGGATATGATGTTGTTACAGTTGTGGCTCCTACAGATGACAAAGCGCATTATTATCCGGATGCAGGATTTTTCATTACAAAGTTGATTGCAGAAAAAGAAACACACAAGCTTTTAGGTGTTCAGGTGTTGGGAACAGGCGCTGTAGATAAGATGGTAGATATTGCTGTTATGGGTATTAATATGGGTGCTGTTCTGGAAGATTTTGAAAATGCAGATTTTGCTTATGCACCACCATTTTCTACAGCAATTCATCCATTTGTACAGGCAGTATATATTTTACTGAACAAGATTAACGGAAATCTTGTGAGTATGACACCGGCAGAATATGCAGCAGGAAAAGCCAAAGATTATAAAGTAGTAGATGTAGGTCTTGCACCATCTATTCGAGGAGCAGTTTATGTAGACCTTTCTAAAGTGAACGGAGAAATCGAAGGTCTGGATAAAGATGAAAAACTTTTGCTTGTATGTGCAAAAGGAAAACGTGGATACTTCTTACAGAACAGATTACGTTCTTATGGATATAAGAACACCATGGTGCTGGAAGGGGCACAGTTCTTTAATGATGTAAAAGTTCAGAATGCAGAAAATGCAGTATCTCCTGAGGAAGAAACGAGAGTAAAAGCTCTTGGATTTTTAAGAGATAAAACAACTTTAGATAAATTCAACGGACGTGTCATTACAAGAAATGGAAAAATTACAGCAGATGAAGCCAGAACTATTGCAGAGGCAGCAGAACTTTTCGGAAGCGGAGAAGTTACAATGACATCTCGTCTGACTATGGAAATTCAGGGAGTTCCGTTTGACAATATTGAGCCGCTTCGTGAATATCTGATGCAGGCAGGATTGGAAACTGGTGGAACAGGTTCTAAGGTTCGTCCGGTAGTTTCTTGTAAAGGAACAACTTGTCAGTATGGATTGATTGATACCTTTGGATTGTCAGAAGAAATTCATGAGAGATTTTTCCATGGATACGCAGATGTGAAGCTTCCTCACAAATTTAAAATTGCTGTTGGTGGATGTCCAAATAACTGCGTAAAACCAGATTTAAATGACTTAGGTATTATCGGTCAGAGAATTCCACAGGTAGATATGGAAAAATGTCGTGGATGTAAAATCTGTCGTGTAGAAAAGAACTGTCCAATCAATGTAGCAAAAGTGGTAGACGGAAAAATTGTTATTGATGAAAACGCATGTAATCACTGTGGTCGTTGTATTGGAAAATGTCCATTCAACGCATTTGAGGATTATACAAATGGCTACCGCATTTATATTGGCGGACGTTGGGGCAAGAAAGTAGCACAGGGACGTTATTTGGAAAAAGTATTTACAGATAAAGAAGAAGTGCTGTCTGTTGTAGAAAAAGCAATTCTCTTATTCAGAGAACAGGGAATTACAGGAGAACGTTTTGCAGATACAGTTGCAAGAATCGGATTTGAAAATGTGCAGGAACAGCTTCTTGGAGATGGTTTGTTAAGCAGAAAAGAAGAAAACATCAAAGCTCAGAAACATTTAAAAGGTGGAGCAACCTGCTAAGAAGATTAAAAAGTGCTATGGTACTCAGCAATGAGTATCATAGCACTTTTTCTGTTTGGAAGGACAGCCTGCGTAGCTCCTGAAATATTCTTTCATATTCATCTGAAAAGATACTGTCTTTATTCCAGATAAATGTAAAATCATGCATTACCATAAAATCTGATAATGGAATTTGTTTTAAAACACCTTGATTAATTTCTTTTTCTACAGCTGCTTTATAGAGAAAAGAAATACCACAATCTTCACACAGCAAGGAAACAATGGTATGGATATTTTCTATTTCGATAATACGAGGAAAGTCGTAGATAGACATATTTTTTAAAGCGAGAGTTTTTGTGAGAATTGCTCTTGTTCCGGAGCCATGTTCTCGAATGAGAAGGCGTTCAGAAGTCAAATCTCGTAAGGTATGAACAGGTTTTTGAAAAATGTGTTTTTTTGCAGAAACAGCAATATATTCTTCAGATTGAAGGATGCGGGTTTGGTAGTTGTCTCCTTTAAAATATCCTTCTACAATAGCAAAATCAATAAATCCATCACATAAAAGAGAAAGTAATTTTTGAGTATTTCCATATCGAATATGAAAATCAGTATCAGGATGTGCCTGAATAAATTTTGCCAGTGCAGGGACAATGGCATATTCGCCTATTGTCATAGTTACGCCGAAGGTCAGAACTCTTTTTTGGGAAAAACTTTCTTTCATGCGTTTTTTTAAAGTGTTTTCATCATTTCTCATAGCTTCTAGGGCCGAGCGGAGAATTTCTCCTGCAGGTGTAAGCAAGAGTTTTTTCTTATCACGGATAAATAAGGGTGAATCGTATTCTTTTTCCAAGTATTTTATATGTTGTGAGACAGCAGGCTGTGTCAGGTTTAATTTCTCAGCAGCATGGGTAAAATTCATATATTCACATACTGTTAAAAAAGTTTCCATTCGAAAATCTAACATAAAGAGTACCTCCGAGAAAATAGGAAATTTCTAGTATAATCATAACAAATATTTATGATTATATCAATATTTATAATTTTACAAAATGATAAATATGAAATATAGTAAGGATGTAGAAAAACAGAGAATATGGAGGAGAAAAAATATGTATGATATGATTATTATTGGGGCAGGACCGGCAGGTATCAGTGCAGGAATTTATGCAGTAAGCAGAGGAAAGAAAGCATTGATTTTAGAAAAGAATGAAGTAG
>CAJKQE010000122.1 GCA_905201915.1 uncultured Lachnospiraceae bacterium | reverse complement strand
GTCCAGATGAACAAGCGACGGATCATCGGTGAGACGATAACTCAGTCCGTGCCCGCAATGCTCAGGAACGTAAACATGATAATGCTCCTGCAAAAAATAATAGATCAGCTCAGGATATTTCTGCGCAGACTCCGAAAATCCATGACTGATGACCACAACACCTCTGGCCTTATCTGCCAGATATCTTAACACATGAACTCTCCCCCTGTTTTCCGGCGCACATGGAATCCATGCCTCACTTACCCTCTCCGCCAGATACGGTAAAACCTCATTTTGCATTTTCAAAACATATTCATTTTCATGAATAATTTTTCTATATCTGTCATCCCTCTGCATAGCGGTAATCTCCTCTCTGCTTCTTTCGTATAAGTAAAATTACAAAATTCTGGAAACCTTTCAAAAAAACATTCATATACTTTTACCTTTTAAATATGACATATTCATAGTAAATTCCAGCAGCCTAAACTCTGTATGATTATAAAAACTGTCCCAGCTTTTTCAACTCATTTCTTCTTTTCTGATAATCCGGCAGTTCCTGCTCCACAATAGCCCAAAATCTGGCTGAATGATTCATTTCCTTCCTGTGCGCAAGCTCATGAACCACCACATAATCCAAAAGCGCCTGAGGCATCAGAACCAGCTTCCAGTTAAAATTCAAATTCCCCTTCTGACTGCAGCTTCCCCATCTTGTCTTCTGCTCCCGAACTGTAATTCTTCCATAATCTACGCCCATTCTCTCAGCAAAAAACGCTGTCCTCTCCGGAAAAATCTTCAATGCCTTCTGAATCCCGTCTGCCCTCTCCTGTTCCGTGATCACATGCCTTTTACCGCTCAGTTCCTGAATCCTGTCTTTCTGCTTTTCTATCCAATCCAGATGCTCCCTGACAAAACGATCAATTTTATCTTCTGACAGCCTCAACGGCGCCCGCACCACCACTGTTCCGTCCCCCTTCACCTGAAGAGCAAGACTTTTTCTTTTGGAACGGATCAATTCATATTCTTGAGAATTCTCTTTCATTTTTGTATATTTATTCATCATTTTTCCATCTCATAAGCATTTCTATTTCTCCCGTAGCCTCATCTTCTGCCTCAGAACTAATCTCAAATCCATTGCGCAAATAAAATCTGGCCGCCGCCTGATTCTTTTTATATACAGACAGACTCAGCTCTTTTTTCACGGATTTTGCATAATCCAGAAGCTCCCTTCCAATACCACAGGAACGAAACTTTTCATCCACAAAAATACCGGCAATATAGTTCTCCATCATTCCAATAAATCCCCTGATATCGTCATCCTTCTCATACACATATACTTCCGCCTCCGGAAGCATGGAACGCACCTGCTGCCAGTTGCTCCGCCAGTATTCCTCCGGGATAAAATCATGAGCCTGTATATTAGAAAAAAGCCATATATCCATAACTTTATCAAGATCTGTTAACTTCATTTTTCGTATCATACGCCTGCCTCCGGTGGGTGATTTCAACAATGGAAATACATAGAAAGCGGATAAAAATGAGGTTATCCAAATCCTCTGAATATTCTCATGAGACAATCCCACAGGGATGCCAGAACCAGACTTCTCATACACTTTCACTTCCATAAAACTTAGTTGAATCTATTCATATTTTATCAATAAATATACTTACTCTGTGTTCTATTCTGATTATATAATTTCCTTTTTCTTGCAATTGAATCTTACGGTGTGGAGCCGCCAGTCCGGTGTAACAAGCCCCAGAATAATCAGTAATGAGCAATCACTATGAATCAATTATAGCAAAGAACAACAAAAAAACAATGAATTACTAACTTTAATTTACACTAAAAAAATCCCAATATCCGGTTTAAAAATACAGTTATTAGAAAAACAGCAGACAATCACATAGACTACCTGTCGTTTAAGATACTTCGTATCAATTTTTATTATTAAAACTCGTCTCACAGGAGATTAATTACAATGATTTTAATAGCATTTCGCTACTTTTGTTGCTATATTTGCTATATTTTCTGCCATGATTTTGACTGGCATAAAAATTGTACTCAAAATGAACTCACAACAACACAATGAAAATTATTCTTCGATCAACGGCATATTGATCAATTCCTGCAACTTTTTCTGCAATACCGCTTTGTCCGGCAACTGCAGTTTATATTCTGCTACCATCATCGGAGACAACGTTCTGCTCATCGCATATTCTACTACCTCATCATCCTTAGAAGCACAAAGAATCATTCCCACGCTTGGATTCTCATTCTCTTTCTTCTTCTGGCGATCCAACGCCTCCAAGTAGAAATCCATTTTTGAAATATATTCCGGTTTGAATTTACCGATTTTCAATTCAAAGGCAACCAGACACTGCAAACCTCTATGAAAGAATAACAAATCAATACGAAAATCTTCGCCACCGACCTGCACTCGATATTCCTCATCTATGAAAGTAAAATCTTTGCCTACTTCAAGAATAAAATCTTTCATATTCTGGATCAGACCTTTTCGCAGATCAGACTCCTTGAAATTCTTTGGTAAATCAAGAAATTCAATAACATAAGAATCCAAAAAAGGATTTTCTTTCAATCCCTTTATTGGCTCCGGCAGGAGTTTTTCTTTGGATAGAATATATCTTTCGTAATAACCACTATTAATCTGTCCATCCAGCTCTCGGGCTGAATATAATTCCTTTATGCAAAGGGTTATATAAAAATGTCTCTCTTCTGCAGTTTTTGCTTTGGACATAATAGCAAGATGGTTACTCCAACTAATTTGTGTCAACAGTGTTGACACAAATTGTTTTGGATGTCCAACCTTTCTTAATATGCAATAAATAGAACAAAATACTTTTTGTTTTCACCATGTTTCTCAATACTCATTATATTCTTGATTATTTAGACTTTTCGGATTTTTCAATTCTACAACCTAAATTTTATAAATATCCTCTGTTTTTTGCCTCTTCAATTAATTTGGGTTGAATTAGCGGATATGTCCAATTTTCTACTAAATCATCCGTAATTAATATTTTCTCTATCTCACTATGTATTTCTTCAAAAGAAAATATATCTGCAAAGAAAAGCATGCCAAATGTTTCATCGTCAATGCTTTCATTTACTCTTGTTTTTCCCTTGACAGAATCGGTTTGATAGTAAAGTCTATCGCACCCGTTTCCTCCATCAGTTCTCGCTTAGCAATAGATAAAATATCTTCGCCACTTTCCCTGTGCCCTCCTGGGACTTCATAAGTATCTCTTTCTCTATGTTTACAAAATATCCATTTACCATTTGTTTTGGAGATAATAACTGCAAATTTCAATAATTTATCATCTATGCTATCGTAAAACTTTACTTCTACCATTTATAAACACCTCTCCAAATTATTTCTCTTCTTCTCATTTTATCGCACTCAGATTCCAAACACCATTCCTGTCTTCGCTAAAAGGACAGATTCATC
This sequence comes from uncultured Lachnospiraceae bacterium, assembly GCA_905201915.1. Taxonomy (GTDB): domain Bacteria; phylum Bacillota; class Clostridia; order Lachnospirales; family Lachnospiraceae; genus Blautia. The sequence goes on along the minus strand of CAJKQE010000122.1, from coordinate 1,996 downwards.
CAGAAAATCAGAGATGCTGAAGAACATGTGGCAAAACTCGCCATCCAGCAGTTTGGCAGTATTGAGAAATATACTGAAGAAATGAAGCATAATCTGAAGCATTTCTCTGAAATTATGGAAAAGTGGCAGTCACAGATATCGGAAGAAATACGGAGAGAAGATAAATTTCTTAAGTTGGCTTCCCATAAAGGAGACAATGTGTCCTCCAAGGCTGTCCAACAGCTTGTAAGGGATACTATAACCGGCGCACTGGCAAATTCCCCCAATCTGCTGCCCAACAATGCGGAAACCTACTGTCAAATGATTATCTCAGCAAAGTATTTGACACAAAACATGGTGCAGGAAGCAGCGAATATATTGTAAAAGCCTTCCCCTATTATTCCGAAAATAACTGCATAAAAAACAATTAGAGCCAAAGGACATAAATCAACCCCGGAAATGCCTATTTTATCAGCATTTCCGGGGTTCTGCCTGCTACTCAAATTCGCAAATAAAATCTTGTTACTATACATTTTTGTATAGAAATTATAATTCTATCTGATTTTATATGTGTTCCACTGTCCAAAGTCCACAGACCGTACTGAATGGTGTTATCAATTTGTTATCATGATTATGTTATCAATCGAAGATTCTCGTAATATCCTGATATCGGTTAACTACTCTATAAATCTCCACATATTTATCTCCAACCTTGTAGATAATCACATAATCTTCCCATATCGCATATTTATAATCTGTCCGAAAGCTGACTCGTTTTGAAAGATCTGAGCCCATTCCCGGAAACATCTGAAGATTTTCAAATTTACCGTAAATTTCCTTTATGGTCTTTGTAGCATATTCTTCGTTATCTTCAGCAATATAATCCCGGATATTTTTCAGATCTTTTGCAACAATCGGATTGATCCGCAGTTTTAACATCCTATTCCCCCACAAGTGCTTTCAATTCGTCCAAATCCAGCCAACCTTCACCGTCTTTCACTGCTTCTTCGGCTTCCTGCAACTTCATCAGAAGTTTTTTCTCTGCACGGTCACGCTCGTAATCTTCAATATCCATAACTACAAAACGTCCTCTGCCATTCTTGGTCAAATATACTGGCTCTCCTTTATGACAGTTTTTCAAAACTTCATTATAATTTCTCAAATCAGACACTGGTAAAATATTTGCCATATTCTTTCAGCTCCTTCCTTTGATTTCATATTATTTCTACTACTTATATTATACACAAAAAGCTGTAAAATTCAACGTAGATTTTTACAGCTTTTATACTTTCATATAATTTAGCATTTGTTGTTGGAGACGTAATTGACGGTGGTATTACATATTTATCATTTAAGCCTTGTTGTGATAAGTTAAAAGACTCCTTGCGTGATACACTGTTAAGTAACCCTGAGTACCACCCTACGAAAGAAGAAACTATTATCATTGACACTATTGAGATTCAAGAAATGTAATTCAATATTCCTAAAAAAAATTAGAGCCATTTTAGATCCAAAGGACATAAAAGAACCCCGGAAATGCCCATTTTATCAGCATTTGAATATTACGGTGCGGCAGAGCCGCCAGTCCGGTGTGGCGAGAGCCACCTGTCCGGACTAACGGAGCCACCCCATTTTGTTTATTAAGTTACTTTGCCATTGCTGGATCCAGTCCATATACTTCTCTCATAGAGAGGTCTTTAGCTGGGTCAACACTTTCAATATCGATTTTATAGGAATCATACGAAATACGATCCATGATGGCATCGGCAAGAGTACTTTCACCATCACAGATTTGCTGGTACCATTCACTTTCACGGAACTGAGAACAAAAGATCGTTGAAGATTTTTTTCGTCTTTTATGTATCAGTTCAAAAAGATTCCTGGCTTCAGCTTCTGTCAGTTTAAGAAGCAGCCACTCATCAATGATCAGTACTATTGGCTTGGTGTATTTCTTCAGGACAGTCGAGAAAGTTCCATTGTCCCTGGCAGCCTGTAAGTCCAATAATAGATCAGGAAG
>CAJKQE010000121.1 GCA_905201915.1 uncultured Lachnospiraceae bacterium | reverse complement strand
TTGTTTTTTGTGCCCCCCTTGTTAGATAACGGGGGCTTTGAACGGCTCGCTAACGCTCGCCCAACCACCAAAGTGAACCGCCCTCTCGCCAGCAAGCTGGCGTGGCGATATGTCTTACGACCGCCACCGCTGGCGGATCACTTCGGCGGTTCGTGAAATTTATATTCTATCTATAATCTTAAAATCTGCCTAACCAAAATGAAATGGAACTAACATATTAAGTATAACAGCAATAACAACTGCACTCAATATCATATACGTTGTCTCCCTAAAGGTGTTACGTTTTAAAGCTATTAATGCACCACCAAAGACTATCACTTCTAAAATTGAATACACATCAAAATAAATCCAACCATAAATAAATGTAAAATCAAATAAAATTGCAATTATTATTACTGAAAGTATAAAAGATATTTTGCTTTTCCCCTTAGCGTACCAACAAACAAAAGCTAACAATGGAGAAATGGCAGTAAAACCAAGCCAAATCATTGCATAATTTTTTGGAAAAAATCCAGCAACAAAATATGAATATAGGTAATAACTTGAAACCATTCCAATGAAAAATACTAACACATTTAATGATGCTCTTATGGAAGAATGACTATAAATTGCAATGTACAAAGCAATCAATAACCATATAGCAAAACGACCCAAAAAATTACTAATATCTAAATATTCAAATATAAATGGTAAAGTATTGCTTGCTGTAGTATCTAAAAATTTTGCAAAAGTTCCTAAAACTATTCCAAAACACAGTATAAGTATTGTATTTATAATTTTCCTAGTAATGGGTATTTCATTCTCTATACTCCTTATCTTATTCAAAAACTTATTCATAATGCACCTCTAGATTCAATTTTCCCTATCAAATGTTAAATATCTTGTGCCTTGGAATGTCAGCTGTCCTTTATCTCCCTCTGCAAGCACTCCGTACTCTGAGCCTGATACAGACAGCTCCATTCTATCACCACTATCTACTTGAAATGTCACATAATACGAGGTGCTGGAAATTGTATGAAATCCATGTGCTCCTGATATATCACCAGCGTTTGGTTGATTGTTATGCGTGGTATTCTGACGTTTTGCTACTATTCTTGCTGACACAGTTAAGCGAGGAGAATTATTGTTTTTAAACCAAGTAGCTATTCCTTTTACAAAAGTGAAAACAATTATTGTAAAAATCAGTATAAACATTATAGGAAATAACATTTCTATTAGATTAAACATTCTATTTTTCCTCCTTAATGAAATTCTATTTTTATTATACCATGCTCCTTTAAGCATTGTCATTTCTTTTCTTCGTTTAAAAAGTTACTTATCAGTCTAAAATAATTAGGAAAATGAAATAATTTACTGTGTTGCATTAACGAAAAAGAGATACCAACACGTTTATGTAGTATCTCTTAACCTAATAGTAATATTCTTTTATTTGCAAACAGGTAAACACAGGTTGTTCCTCAATATCCTTTAGTTTGGAAAACACCCGTTTCCCACTTGCTAATTGCTTTATCTGATATAAATAATTCTTTTGCAAGCTCTTTCTGAGTAACACCTTTCTCTTTCCGCAGCTCCGCCACAAATTTTCCAAACCTTTGCTTGTCAATTTCAAACATTTCTACCACCTCCGTATGCCAATTTTATCTTAGAACACACAAATTGACAATCGAACAGCTGGAGAATTGGCCATTTCCTCAGAAAATCCTCTTAATAATCAAACGTATGCTTATCCACCTTAATCGTAGTGCTGATTTTCTCATCTTTATAAGGCTTTCGGATTTCAATCAAGTTCAATACTGTATAGCTTTTTGAGCGTAAAAATTCTATCATTCTGTCATTATTGGGATGCACATAATTAAAAACGGTTTCCTGTCCCATTGACTCGGCAATTTCTTCTGCTTTTTGAAACAGCAAAGAAGCAATACCTTTTCTTCTATAATCATGGCTTACAAAAAGATGTTCTACCCATAAAACCTCATCTTCAATCCTGCATACAAGATATCCGACAGCTTTTCCATCCTCTTTTGCAATAAAACCAGGATATTGAGCTTTTAAAAAATAAAGCAAATCTTCTTTTCCTTCTTGAATATCCGGTCGAGCTTCTATGCCTTTATAAGAATTTAATTCCACTCGAAAGTCAGCAACTAACGTCGCTGTTTCATCTACATTATTTTCGTCAATCTGCAATATAACCAAAATATTTTTCCCCCTCAAATTATTCTGTAATCCACTTCTTAGACCACTCAAACAGAGTTTCTGACATCTTTTGAAAATTAGTCAGACCTCCGCTCTTTAATTCCAAGAATGTATGAACAATCACTTGCTCATCTGGCTCAACTATTTGAAGCAATTTTTTCTGTTGACAAACATATCTTCCTGTTTGTTTAAAACAGATTGCCTGTACAACAAAAGAAGCTGATTTATATAATCCTCTCAAAATTTCCTCACTTTTTTCGTACAGCATATTATGTACACAGCCATGATAGATATTGCATACCCCAATTTTAATTGCTCTGTTTACAGCAGCCGTATCAAGCAGTACCAATAATTCATCAAGACTTCCTTTGATTGGCTTTGTATCGTTATAAAATTGGAAAAGGTCAGATGGTTCCCAATGTAAAAGTTCTTGTTTTCCTGACAGGAAACCGCAAATCTGTTCTCGATTGGATAACGTATCTAACATAGCATTATATTTTTGAATATCCAAAACAGAGACTTCATCAAGTATTACAACCATATCAATATCACTTGTTTCTGTTGTTTCACCACGAGCGTAACTTCCCTGTAATCCGACAAACCATATCCGCTCTCCAAAGTTCTGGGTCAAGACTTGTAAAAACTTGTCTGTCCATGCAGAAATATCTATCAAAACAATCACCTCACGAATTTAAAAATTTATTTATTTCTGCCATTCTAGCACATCTTCTACTCTTTATCATTACTTTCCCAAAAATTTAAGGGCATATTGCTAAACACAATATACCCTCATAGCATTAAAACGGTGTTCCATCCAGATTATACGGTGTCACCTGATAAACATAATAATTCAGCCAGTTTGTATACAGATTATTGGCATGAGAACGCCACATAAGAAGCGGTTTGTTCTCTGCATTATCCTCCGGATAATAGCCTTTTGGCATTTCAATCGGAAGCCCTTTACTCAAATCTCTCTTATATTCTCCGTCAAGAGTTACTCTGTCATATTCCGGATGTCCCATGACAAAAATCTGTCTTCCCTCTTTTGCCATAACCAGAAATACACCGGCCTCCTCTGACTCTGCCAAAACTGTAAGTTCTTCACAATTATGAATGTCTTCGGCTGATACCTCTGTATGTCTGGAATGTGGAGCAAAAAACACATCATCAAACCCTCTTACTAAAGGAATTTTTCTATTTTTCACTTTATGCGCAAAAATCCCAAATACCTTTTTATCCATTTTTCTTTTCTGTAAACCATAATGATAATATAATCCTGCCTGTGCTGCCCAACAAAGATAAATTGTAGAAGTTACATTTTCTTTGGACCATTCCATGATTTCTGTCATTTCCTGCCAATAATCTACTTCTTCAAATTCCATCTGTTCTACTGGCGCTCCCGTAATAATCATACCATCAAATTTATGATTTCTTACTTCATCAAAAGTCTGATAAAATTTGTTTAAATGGCTGGTAGCTGTATTTTTTGAGACATGACTGCTCACCATCATAAAAGAAACATCAACCTGTAAAGGCGTATTGGATAAGGAACGTAAAAGCTGTAACTCCGTATCTTCCTTTAAAGGCATTAGATTTAAAATTAAAATCTGTACCGGTCGAATATCCTGATGAACCGCTCTTTTTTCGTCCATTACAAATATATTTTCTTTTTCTAATATTTCTTTTACTGGTAAATCACTCTGAATTTTAATGGGCATTTTTCTTTCTCCCTTTCTTTTTTCTACATAAGAGGTGCAAACATACGCAAAACTTTTCCTGCAATACGCATTATCAATTTCTGGCGTTTATAATCAGACGGCTGCATCTTAATACATCTTTGTAAAGTTTCCTGAAAATCTTTTTCAATTTCTAAAATCTGTGAATTTTTATACATCATCACACCACACTCAAAATGATGGAACAAGCTTCGGTAATCCAGATTAACAGTTCCCACTACCGCCTTTTCATCATCTGCAACAAAGATTTTCGCATGCACAAAGCCCGGTTCATATTCGTGAATTTCTACTCCTGCTTCCAAAAGCTCATTATAATACGTTTTCGCCACAGCAAAAGCAGCTTTTTTATCAGGAATATGGGGCATAATAATAGATACCTGTACACCTCTTTTGGCAGCATAAGTAAGTGCCATCAACATTTCATAATCTAAAATTAAATACGGTGTCATAATATGCACATAATCTTTTGCCGTATTTAAAATGTCAAGATATACCTTTTTCCCCACACGTTCTTTTCCAAAAGGACATGCCTCATAAGGAATAAGATATCCGTCACTTGGCATAGTAAAGTTCATAGGTGTTTTATATTGCTCATAATTTTCTTCTTTTGTTTCAGACACATTCCACATCTCTAAAAACATATATGTAAATCGTTCTGCCGCTTTTCCGGTAAGCTTCACAGCCGTATCCTTCCAATGTCCAAAACGTAACTTCTGGTTTATATACTCATCTGCTAAATTTGTTCCTCCTGTAAACGCAACTTTTCCATCAATGACCATAATTTTTCTATGATCTCGGTTATTATAATGTGTAGAGAATACAGGTTTTATAGGAGCAAACATTTTGCAGCGAATTCCCTCTGCCTCTAAAAGTTTCGGATAAAAATAAGGTAACAATGCCAGTACACACATACCATCATACATAACACGTACTTCCACGCCCTCTTTTACTTTTCTCTTTAAAATCTCTAAAATGCTATTCCACATTTTTCCTTCTTCTACAATAAAGAATTCTAAAAAGATAAACTTTTCTGCCTTTTCCAATTCTGCCAACATATCCGGAAATTGGTCATCACCAAGAGGATAATATTTTACCTGTGTATGGTCATAAACAGGGCAATTATCATATTCCTCCATATACTGGACAAAATGTCCCATCTGAGAATTTTCTTCTTTCAGGCGATTTTTCACTTCTACATTTTGTGGTGCATACTGTTTTGTAAATTTAGAAAGAAACTGTAATCGCCGAAACATCATTTTTGTTCCCAATTGAGTTGCCACATACAAATAGAAAAATGCACCAAATACCGGAAAAATAACCAGTGGCAACATCCATACTAATTTAAAATCAGGACTTTCATTACTGTTAAAAAGATGCAAAACCACGCTGACGCTCAATATAACAAACAATAAGTAAAAAACATAGCTATAATCTCTCAGCCAAATATAGGTTACCGCCAACAGAGCAAACTGAATTAAAAACGCAAATATTACAAACAGCGTTCTTCCGAATATAATCTTTTTAACTCCCTGAATTCCTTTTTCTTTTATTTCTTCTTTTTTCATACGTTTT
>CAJKQE010000120.1 GCA_905201915.1 uncultured Lachnospiraceae bacterium | reverse complement strand
GAAAAGTCACTATATCCGCTGAACATCACGATTTTCATTTCCGGATATTGTGAAGATACCTTTTCTGCCAGCTCCAAACCGCTCACATAGGGCATCTTAATATCCGTCAAAAGAATTTCCACTGTTTGATGTTTCAAAAGCTCCAGCGCATCCCTTCCGTTTGATGCTTCAAAAACCTCCAGCTCTGTTCCTGTCTTTTTCAATAAAAACTTAATGCCGTTTCGCTCCAGCTTTTCATCGTCTACAATTAAAATCCTGTACATATCTCCCACCTTTATAATCACCAAACAGGACTGACGTTCTCTGCCAGTCCTGTTTCTGTTTTCCTATATTTCTTTTATTGTAACATGTATTTTTATTCTGTCAACGAAATCAACCTTTTACAGCGCCTGCTGCAACACCTTCGATAATATAACGCTGGCAGAAAAGATAGAACACAATAATCGGAAGAATGGACAATACCAAAACGCCCATCATAGCTCCCATGTCAATCGAACCGTATCCGCCCTTCAAATACTGAATGGCAATGGAAATTGTTTTATATTTCTTTGTGTCCAACACCAGCACAGGCAGCAGATAGTCGTTCCATATCCACATGGCATCCAAAATTGCCACTGTAATACAGGTAGGTTTCATAATAGGAAATACCACCTTAAAATAACATTGCAGCGGCGTACATCCGTCAATCATACTTGCTTCTTCGATTTCAATCGGAATTGCCTTTACAAATCCTGTAAACATAAAGACTGCAAGTCCTGCGCCAAATCCCAGATAGATAATAATCAATCCCCAAGGATTATCCAGCTTCAGCATATTTGCAATTTTAGATAAGGTATACATTTCCATCTGAAAAGGAACTACCATCGCAAACAGACATAAAACATAGATAATTTTTGTACTCAAGGTTTTTACTCTGCTGATATACCACGCACACATGGAACAGCAAACGACAATCAGAGCCACCGAGCATACGGTAATAAATAAGGTCCATAAAAATGCTTCGAAAAATCCTGTCTTTTCCAGACCTCGGATATAGTTTTCCCAGCCTACAAACATATTTCCCTTTGGAATTTTAAAGGGATAACGGCTGATATATGCTTTCTTTTTAAAAGAGTTGATAAATACCAGTATAATGGGGTACATATACAGTACGCTGATAACTGAAAAAATCAGTGTCAGCAGCCAACCATGTTTTGCTTTTCTTGCTTTCATTACTGCTGCACCTCCTTTGTTCTGGTCAATCGATTTTGTATTAAAGCAATAATTCCCACTAAGACAAAGAAAATAACGGCTTTTGCCTGTCCTACGCCTTCATAGCCGGGACGACCATAGAAAGTTCTGTAAATATTTAATGCTATAAGCTCTGACATATTTGACGGTGCGCCGTTGGTGAGGGCTAAGTTCTGGTCAAAGAGCTTAAAGCCGTTGGTCAGTGTCAAAAACGTACAGATGGTAATAGACGGCATGACCATAGGAAGGGTAACATGACGAAGAAGCTGTCTTGCATTTGCCCCGTCAATCTTTGCCGCTTCAATGAGCTCACCCGGTATATTCTGAATGCCTGAAATATAGATAATCATCATATAACCTACTTGCTGCCAACACACCAGAATAACCAGTCCCCAGAAACCGTAGGTAGATGAAAAAGTTAAAGTTTTTCCGTACTGTGCCAACACACCGTTTAACAAAAGCTGCCAGATATAACCTAAAATAATACCGCCGATTAAGTTCGGCATAAAAAATACTGTACGGAAAAGGTTTGTTCCTTTAATTCCCTTTGTTAAAAGCATTGCCACGGTAAATGCCAATACGTTAATCAAAATAACGGATACTGCGGTAAATAGAACCGTATACCATAAAGCGTGATAAAATTCTGTGTCCTGAAAAGCTTTTAAATAATTTTGAAACCCTACCCATCTGGCATCTGTTACCGTTGTAAATTTGCAAAAGGAAAGATAAATACCCAAAGCAAAGGGTGCAATAAATCCTAAAACAAATGCCAGCATGGTGGGCAATACAAACACAGGAAAATATTTTTTAATTGACTTTTCCAATTTTCTTCCCCCTTTTATCAGGAAAAGGGCTGCCTGTATAAAAAACTTTTACACAGCAGCCCTGTTTCTCATCTTCTTTATTCTGCGTGTGCTGCTTCGTATTCAGAAGCCCAGCCATCTACAAATGCAGCTTTCACAGCGTCCCATTCTCCTGTTCCCTGTGCATATTCCAGCATTGCAGAACCAACCTTATTCTTCCATTCTTCGGAAGGCATAGTTGTAAAGTTCCAGCTTACCGGTGTTTTGCCTGCTTTTGCATATTCATCATTTGCTTTTACCAACGGATTTTCCGGCAGATACTCGTCAAAGGTCTTAAACGGTGTAATAAATCCCATTTCATTTGCAAGCATATCTCGTCCTTCTTCGCTTTCTACAACCCATGTAAGGAAGTCCAAGGTTGCCTGAATATCTTCTTCTGATGCTTTCTTATTTACACACCAGTAGTTTTCAGAACCTGTGCAAAGTCCCTGATTTTCTTCACCTTCTGCACCAATGTAGATAGGAAGCATTCCCATATCCTCATCTGCTACTTCCATGTCTTTAATATCATTGTAAGCCCATGTTCCGTTCTGGTAGAAAACAGCTTCGCCAAGTGCGAATTCAGAAGCTGCATCTTCACCTGTCTTAGAGGAAATCATAGAAGGTTCACAAGTGGAGTCTTTTAAATATAAATCCCATACATTTTTGAAGTTTTCAAGATAAGTGCCTTTGATTGCCTCTGAGGAAGTAATTCCGTCTTTTTTATATTCATAGTAAACCGGAAGGTTTGCTAAATGTGTTTTAAATCTCCAGTCAGAAGAAGCATCCATACCGGCAGATGTAAATGCACCGGAAACACCTAACTCATCTTTGTTTTTCTGAATACCGTCTGCTACTTTTTTCAGTGCTTCAAAATTGTTTAATTCATCAATGGATTTGATTTCTGCATCCGGAAGTTCAAAGTATTTATTCAGCAGTGCCTTGTTATAAATCAAACCATAGGTTTCAATTACATAAGCAATACCCTGAACAGCATCTCCGTCTTTTAATACATAATCGTCACTGCTCACATCTTTATAAATCTGAGAGCCAGATAAATCATAGCAGTAATCCTTCCATGAAGCCAGTCCCACCGGACCGTTTACCTGAAACAGTGTAGGAGGCTCGTCCTTTGCCATTTCAGATTTCAAGGTAGACTCATAAGTGCCGGCTGCGGCTGTCTGTACCTCTACTTCCACACCGGTTTCATCTGTATAAGTTTTTGCCAGCTCTACCCACTGGTCTGCCTGCTCCGGTTTAAAGTTCAGATAATATACCTTTCCGTCTCCGCCTTTTTCCTTGTCACCTTTTGCTTCGGAAGACTCTTTCTTTGGTGTTTCTTTGTCTTCGTTTTCTGTGCTGCCACCGCAGCCTGCCAGCATAGATGTGAGCATAGTTGCTATCATCAGCATTGCAAATACTTTTTTAAATTTCATAATTGGTTACCTCCCTTTATTTACGTGCTCTTTTGTTTGTCTATATTATATCTATGCAGAAATGAAAAAAATATAATAAAAAACCCAGAAACATGTTCAATTTCCATGTTTCCAGGTTTTTTCTGTGCAATATGCTTTATTTACAAGTCGATTTCTATTTTTTGTTGTTCTATTTTATGCTTCTCCGCAAATCCTGTTAAAATCATAGTCAGCGCTCCGTCACCGGTGACGTTACAAGCAGTACCAAAGCTGTCCTGCAATGCAAAAATTGTCAATATCAAAGCTGTACCTGTTTCATCAAATCCTAAAACGCTGATAATCAGCCCCAGAGATGCCATAACCGTACCTCCCGGTACTCCCGGAGCTCCAATGGCGAATACGCCTAAAAGAACACAAAACAGTATCATACTTCCCACAGACGGCAGTTCTCCGTATAAAATCTTAGAAACTACCATAACAAAGAAAACTTCTGTCAGTACAGAACCGCAAAGGTGAATATTGGCAAAAAGAGGTATTCCGAAATCCACCATATCGTCACGAAGCTCCGGTTCTGATTTCTTTGCACAACGCAGCGCAACTGCCAATGTCGCTGCAGATGACATAGTTCCTACTGCTGTCAAATAAGCCGGACCATAATTTTTTAATACTTTCCACGGATTTTTACCGGAATAAATACCCCCGATGAGATACAAAAGCGCCAGCCAGATATAATGCCCTGCCATTACAATCAAAATCACTTTAAGAAATACAGGAAGCTGTTTTGTGATGGTTCCTTCATAAGATAATGCACAGAAAGTAACTGCAATAAAGAATGGCAAAATAGGAATAAGCACCTTTGATACAATGAGAAGTATCATCTTCTGAAATTCATCTAAAAACCGTATCGTAGTTTTGGCTTTTGTCCATGTAGCAGCAAGGCCAATCATAACAGACAGAACTAATGCACTCATAACAGGCATAATCTGAGGAATTTCCAGTTTAAATACTAGCTCTGGAAGTTCCTTTAAGCCATCTACCTCTGAAACGATAGATAAATGAGGAATAAGTGTATATCCTGCTCCCATAGAAAATAATGCGGCAAAAACTGAAGATGTATAAGCAGAAAGAATTGCTACCCCCAATATTTTAGAGGCACTATTTCCCAATTTTGTAATAGACGGCGCAATAAATCCGATAATAATCAATGGCACACAAAAAGTAATAATCTGCCCCAGAATAAATTTGGCAGTTACGATTACGTGCATTACCGGAAGATTTGCCACCTGCCCTGCAAGAATACCGATTACAACGCCTAAAAGCAGGCGAAAAGGCAAGTTATTAAATAATTTTTTCACTTTCTTCTTTCCTTTCTATATTCCCTTTTAGGGTTTTTGAATTTCTACATTATACTCTATGTTTATCCTTCCGTCTATCATTTTATGATTTATAGATAAAATTTATCCAATTTCCTGCCTGTCTCTTTTAAAAAAACAAATACCTCCAAATGCTCTTATCCAAAACACTTGGAGGTACCGAATTAAATTTCAGAAAATGTATATTTTTCTTTTAATCCATTTGTAATAACATCATAAGTAACACAACCATTATCCAGCACTGTCTTTTCACAGGAAGCAGCTTTGCTGATATGCTCTTTCATATACACATCTAAATTATCTGTTTCAATTTCTGTAATGTTAGATTCCATCTCTCCACGACACATATTGCTGATTTCCCGAATAAGCTCATATTTTTTCATAGCAAAACCTCCTTGATAAAGTTATTTTTATTATTTTATATATAATAACATAATCTCCTTTAAATTGCCAGATATGCGTATAATTTCTGTTCTGTTTTTCAAATATTTTACATTTACAAAAAATTGTCTGAATACGCAAAAAAAGAAACCTGCAAGATTTTGCAGAAAAGAAAAAATAGGTCTGGATTTTTTTGTCACTTTATGAGAAAATAGGGTTGAATAAAGCGTTAAATTATTGACGCATTTGAAGTATATATACTTGAAAGGAGTTTTAAAATGATTTATTCAC
>CAJKQE010000119.1 GCA_905201915.1 uncultured Lachnospiraceae bacterium | reverse complement strand
ATATAATCATCAAAAACCATCTTTCGATTATTATTCTTTCCCTGCTTTTTTGACGGATCAGGCAGTTCAAACCCGATTTCTTCCAATGCCTTTTCCTGTTTGGGACACAGTTCTCCATATTGATTTTCCCATACAAAAACATGGCGTTCATGGATATGAGGGGTTCCCTCGTCCACATGTAACGCCCAATCTATGATTTTTACATTTTTACCAAACAGTCTTTCTATAAAATCAAAGAATTCCTGACAGATGCAATATAAATCAAAATAATCAATCGAGGAATCAATATTTCCAATCTGATAGATGGTTTCTTCCGGACAGGTTCTTTTATCATTCAGCAAATCCTTTGCTGTCCGATTTCGTTCCGGATGGCGGTTCTTTATATTGCGGGCATTTTGTCCTTTGATAAAATCTGCAAAGATTTCCTCATAGAATTTTTCTTCCACCTGTTCAAAGGTCATCTCTGCCGAGTTTCCATCCTTGGAAATTCCATGGTAACAATCCCAATAAAGATTTTCCTTTTTTCGTTCCGGGTCAATGTGTTCGCTGTGCTGCACATCGAATCTTCTGTCATTGTGCTTTGGGTTATAGACTCCGTGCTTCCCGGAGCGTCCATTGTGTCTTGATACTCTCATAAATTTTCTCCTTTCCATTTCTCAAATAATCCGCTTCGTTGTTGAGAAATGTTTTTTATCTGCTTTCACAAAGTAGTGATTTCTTCCATGTTCTTCGTCAGATAATACCCAGTATTAAGTGGCGAAACGCCGCTTGACTGGGCAATGGCGGCTGCCCTTGACCTGCAAAAAAGCCGATATATTTTTGCCTTCGCTCAAATACATCGACTTCTTCATCTGACCTCTGCGGTCATATTCAGTTATGACAAAATGATAGAAATGACAGGCTGATGGTTCCATCCGTTTTTCATCAAGCACCATTTTCAAGAAGTTCCTCTTTCATTTTGTCATTTTTATCATTTTTGTCATTTTCCGGAAACGAGGATAGATGAATTTGTTCAAACGGATTCTCTATCGTATCGTCTATTTCCGTAAATTCCGTTTCTTTCGATGTAGTATCTTTGAAGTAATACACACCGTCAGAATATCGTTTTATGATATATCCCTTATCTCCCATATATTTCCAGAACTGTGATTTCCCATGAGGGGTTCGTCCATTCTCTTCACAATAATCCGCATACATTTTATAGACATCACTTCGTTTCATCTTCTCATTTTTCTTATGGCATAGCATATCATCAGTAAATGCTTTCACACTGTCCGCAGAGCGATATAAATTTTCAATACACTCTTTGCTATGATTACTCTCAACAAAATGTTGCTCCTCATACAGTTTCTTCAATGCCCGCAGCGCCATATGAATCCCGTAATCCGCTTCCTGATACATTTTCTCCTTTAACTGTGAATCCTTTTCTTTTTCTGAAATCACATGATTCATATCCAAAACAAGAAGGCGACGATAATAGGCGTTTGTCTTATCATCCAGATTCAGCGGAAGCTCATTTGCGGAAAACAATAATTTCGCATAACTGTTGAACTGAGTTGGATCTTGTCCTTTCTTCTCATAGAGAAGCGTATCTTCCCCAACCGCTTTTTTAATTACATCCACCCGTTCCATCGCAGTGCTGGGAATATCTGCACAGGCATTCAGCAGCTTTCCAAATAATCCGGTTGGATAGAAGCGTTCATTCAGATTCTGCAAAGACATACTGACATAATTCTCTGCACCAATGAGCCGTTGTGCAAAAGAAATCATAACAGATTTACCAGTACCGCCTTTTCCTTTTATCATTAAGAACTTCTGGAACCTAGTGTCTGTGGTCATGCAATAACCAAGATATTGCCAGAACGTCTCCTGATCGGTTTTATCCGGGATAGAATAATCCAGATATTTTCGGATGATTTCTCCACCAGTCAAAACTGTTTCTGCCTGTTCCGGATGGAAGGAAAACGGAATCTGATTAATCATCAGATACTTTGCATTATGCTCCATCATTTGCCATTCCACCACATCAAAATATCCATTTTGAAAGTTAATCCAATGAGACGGCTGATTATTCAAATCCAAGAATCGTTTTTGAACCTGTGGCTGTGACACCAGAAGATTGTAAATGCTCTGAATCGTCGTCGCCTTAATACAATCCCGGAAAATCAATTTCTGAATCATTGCTTTTAAACGAATCCCCTTGTTATCCTCATGGTAACATCCATTTTCGTAAAGATATGGTGTATTTCCAAGCATAAAAAAATGGACCGTCTGCATCAGATAGTCCACAATCTCCATGTCGAATACGCCAATTCGCTTGCCCTGTTCGTTATATTTATGAAATCGAGTTAAATCCGGCAGTTCATTCTGCCTGCCTTCAAATCGTTTGATGAAATCAGATAGAATGGATTTTAATTCCGGCTGGTATTCTGTTTTCCCGAGATATTCCTTGTTTTTAAATAACCTCCATCCCTGATGATACTTCATCAGATTTTGTTGGAAATATTGTTCCAATGTATCATTGATCCTTTTTTCGAAACAAGCCGGAATATAGCAATATTCGCTTTGATAAGTTCCTGTCAGCATAATTTTATCCATATATGTAATAAAACTATCCACATTATAATAACCATCTTCCTGTTCCAAAATCAAAACCGCCTTGTAACCGGCAGCAATGATATTAAATGCAATCTCCCTGTCATCTGTCAAAAATATATATTTCTGCTCCGTTCCCTCCGGAGCTGTGTGCATATAGTGTTCTAAGAATAGTTTGTTCATACGTCTCCTTTCCCAATTACTCCCTAAAGAAAAAAAGCGCCCTGATGAGCGCTGATGATCTGGAGAGTAGCTGTTTACCTGTTTGTTTTGTCGTTCGTTTCGTATGCTTACATAACTACTCTTCGGTGAAGTTTTAAGATGCGTGCAGGAGGAATTAGACTCTAAGAACTTCTACGCATTTAATCCGGGTTTTGATATGCCATGCAAAGCAAGCTGTAAGGATAATTGTAACAGATAATTGCTTATTTTAGATGCAGTCTCAGTTAAAATACTGGGACTGTATTTATAATATAATCAGGAAAACTCCATATAATAATGAAAAAGGGGTTTTTTATGAAAGCATTGAAAAGAGAGATTGGTATAGGAATTGTATTCGCTGTTATAGCAGGCACATTGTCACATTTTGTTTATGAATGGTTGGGGGAAAATCCCATAGCATCCATCTTTTTTCCAATAGATGAGTCTGTATGGGAACATGTAAAACTGCTGTTTTTCCCAACCTTGTTTTATTGTTTGTTTCTTATAAAAAAGTGGAAACAAATTTATCCTTGTATCATACCTTCTGTGCCTGTAGGTATTGTGACAGGCTCGCTTTCCATACCGGCATTTTTTTATTTTTATACGGCAATTTTAGGCACACATTTGCTTGTTTTGGACATACTGATTTTTATTATCAGTGTTTTTATTACATTCTTTGTGATTTATAAACTTACGTTATCCTGCAGAATATCTGGTAATGCCGGTTGGATTTTACTGGTAGCTTTAGGTGTTAGTTTTTGGGTGAAATAAAGTAATGTTACTTACGTTTATTCCATTCTCCAATGACTTCATTTACTGTAGAAACTGTTACAAATACTTGTTTTTGAGCAGTGTGCAGATAATTTAAAAGCAGACAATATTCCTGTTTTGCAAGAATAGTAACCAGTTCTGTGCGATGCTTTTCATCGTAAGCACCCTGAGCAGTATAAAGGGTTACACCACGCTTTAAGTCATTTAAAATGTAGTCCTGTATATCTTTATAATCATCACATATAATGCATACACGTTTTCGCTTGTTAAAGCCGTCAATAAAATAATCTACAGCAAGACCATTTCCGTAAGTTCCCAGAATACTGATAATTAAAGTGGAGATATCGTATACAAAAATAGATGTCATTGCAGTAAAAAGTCCTGCTAAAGTAACTGCTTTTCCAAGTTCAATATGCATGAATTTATGCATGATTTTTGCAATAATGTCAAGCCCGCCGGAGGAAGCATTGACATGAAACAGAAGGGCTTGCCCTAAAGCTACAATTAAAATATAAGCTGCTAAATCAAATACTTGATTTTGGGTAAGAGAACCTGAAACAGGAAACAGCATTTCAAAAATCCAGAGGAAGACAGGCAGCAGCATAGAGGTGTAAATGGTTTTTGCACCGAAATCCTTTCCGATAAAAATAAATCCGATTACTAATAATGCAGAATTTAAAATGAAAGTAATCAGGGAAATAGGAATACCTGAAAGCTGAGATAATACCATAGACAAGCCGGAGATACTTCCCACTACAATATTGCTGGGAATTAAGAAAAAGTACACAGCGGCTGAGACAATAAACATCCCTAAAGTGATAATAGAAAAATCTTTTATGGTGTTTTTTGATTTCATGTTTTTAGACTCCTGTATTTTTATACCTTATTCTATCAAAAGAATTTTAAAATATCCACAGATATTTTCTTTAGCTTGCATAAGCCGTAAACTTTTTGATAAAATAAGCACTAACAAGGCACGAATGAATGAGAAATGGGCGGTCAGATACATGAAAAAAATTTTGAGACAGACATGGAAAACAATCAGATATAATATGGGAAGTCTGCTTATTTTTGAAGCAGGCTATCGTGTTGCCTCTTTTTTTCTGGTGATGCAGTTGGTGCGCTTTTTGGTGGATTTTTCTTTAAAACAGCAGGGATTCAGTTATCTTACGGCAGAGAACTATAAGGAATTTTTGCAATATCCTTTATCCACAGTTTTTCTAGTGTTGGTTTTTGTTGTGATTTTAATTCTGTATTTTATTGAGGTGGCATCATTACTGTGCGGATTTGTGTATTCTAATCAGGAAAAGAAGTTGTATGCAGGAGATTTTTTAATTCTGGGAATAAAGAAAACACTTTCCTTTTTTCAAAATAGTAAAGTAAGTTGGCTTGTTTGTGCTGCTTGTTCAGCTCCTTTTTTGGCAGCGTATTTTTTGGTGAGAGAAATTTCTTATATTAAAATTTTAGAATTTACAGCAAGACAGATTTATAAAGAAATAAAGTCTCCGGTACTGATTTATGGATTTATAGGTATATTGCTTATTCTATCCTTTCTGTTTGTCTTTGCATTGCCTTATTGTATTTTAGAAAAGAAAAAAAATTGGCAGGGATTTTTAAGTGGTATGAAGTTATTAAAAGCTCGTTGGAAAAGAATTTTGGCGAAGTTTTTTTTGCTGCATTTTTATATGTTGCTTTCGATTGTAGGAACCTATGGACTTGTTATGGTAATTCTTACTGCTGGTGTATTTTTCTTTAAAGCGGAAGCTGTGAAAATCAGCAGTATTTTTATTTATAGTGAATATGTAAATATGGCTCTTGGAATTTATGCAGGCGGTGTGCAGCTGATTGGGAGTATAGCGTTTGTTTATACGGTATATGCAAGATTTCATGCACAGCCTTGGGAAGAACATCCTTTTTACAAAAAAATGGAGCAATATTCCTGGTATTCAAAATTGGGAAGGCGAAAAGCAGCGGGACTTCTTACTGCTTTTGTGGTTTTGTTGGAAGGGATTTATTTCGGC
>CAJKQE010000118.1 GCA_905201915.1 uncultured Lachnospiraceae bacterium | reverse complement strand
AGTTTTAGAAAAAATACAGGGCTATAATTTGAGAGTTGCTTTTACAAGGATTTTTCAGTTTATTCATTGGGAAACTCTTGATGATAAAGATACAGAGGAAATGTTTCAAATAGAAGTTTCTCTGTTTCGTGAATATTTGGAAAAAGGAGGGAATTTATCTGAGTTATTTCAGATGATTTTTGCACAGGCAGGAAAATGGGATATTTATGCACCTACACCTACGGAAGTTCAGAAGCTTATTGTAAATATTCTCGGTGCAAATAAAGCCCATAGAATTGCAGATTTTTGTTGCGGAGGAGCAGGACTTGGATTGGCGCTTTGGAAAAGATTAACAATTCGAAATAAGGAGGTAAGCTTTCATGGCGAGGAATTAAATCGAAATTTGTGCGATGCAGCACAACTTTATTTTTCTGCTTATGAAGTGCCGGATGGAGAAATTGAAGAAAGGGATATTTTGACAATTCCGGATACAACAGAGAGTCAATCCTACGATATCATTGTTTTGGATATTCCCAGAGGACAAAATGTGACAGAGGTATATGATGAAAAAGACCCGAGGCTACTTTGTTTTAATAAGAAAAACATATATGCAGATTGGATTTTTATTCAGGATGTGTTGTATCGTTTGAAAAAAACAGGTACAGCGGCAGTATTGGTAACACCGGGAGCATTAACCAGAGTGAACGAAGAAATTTTGAGAGAGCAGATTGTGGTAAACGATTGGCTGGAAGCCGTTATTACATTGCCGGAAAATTTGTATTCCAAATATTATGCGGGAACAGAATTGCTGATTTTCAATAAAGATAAAGAAGGTTCAAGAAGGGGCAATGTTATTTTCATTGATATCAGCAAAGAATTTAAACGGCAGGGAAGAAGAACGGTTGAGATTACGGAGTCAGGATTATTACAAGCATGGAAGATTTTTGTCCATAGCTGGGAAATAAAGGGAGTCAGTGCAGTTGGCAGCAGAGAACAGATACAGAAAAATCAGTATTCTTTTAAGCCATCTCAATATATTCAGCAGGAGGATGAGTGGGACTTTGTATCAGAGCTTGCACTAGAGGATATTGCACAGATTACAAGAGGAGCACAGGTTCCTAAAAGGGCAGATGTTGTAGAAGATGATGATGTGTATTTTTTGAATATTAAAGATATTCAGGAGAAAAGAATTCAGTATGAAGGGGCAGACAAAGTAAGAAGTACAAATTCTGTTTGTAAAGGGAAATATAGAATTCAGAAGGATGATATTTTAATTACTTCAAAGGGAACGGCTATGAAACTGGCAATAGTGGAAGATTATCCACCGGAAGCATATATTAGCGGAAATTTGACGCTTATTCGGGTCAATCCGGAAAAATACCATCCCTATGTGCTTTTTGAATACTTAAATTCCAGACAAGGGCAAATTTCTCTGGAACGAATACAATCAGGAACTACAATTCGAATTTTAAGCAATGCCAGTCTTCAAAAATTAAAGATACCGGAATATAATTTAGAAAAAATGAGAGAGATAGGGAAGGGATTAAAAGAAAATCAGACTGTATTTTACAGAGAAAAATATATGCTGGAAAAACAATATGAAAACAAAAGAAAGCATCTTTTAAAAGAACTGGAGGTATTGTAAAATGAAGAAAATATTTATCAGTTACTGTACAAAAAATAAAGAATTGGCAGAAGCTTTTATAGAATTTTTACAACTTGGAATGGGAATTGCAAAACAGGATATTTTTTGCACCGCATATTTGGAAATGTTGGAAACAGGGGGGAAGTTTAGTGAGAAAATACGGCAGCAGCTTCAAAATTGCGAGGCTTTTGTATCTTTGATTACAGAAGAATATTTAAAAAGTGCTTTTTGCCTTGTGGAAATGGGGGCAGCTTGGGGACAGAATAAGAGATTTTTTCCTCTTGTAACAGTTCCTTTTGAAAGCTTAAATCATACACCTTTTCAGGGAATACAGATGCGTCCATTGGACAGCATAGAAGCTTTAAGCGCTGTTTATGATGAATTTCATAAGCAGGGTATTTTAGAATCTTATCAGACAGCAGAATTCCATAAACGTGTTGTGGAATTTCAGAGGAAACTGAAAAATTTAGAAAGCGAAGACTGTATTCTGGAAAAAGACCATGAAGGTTATTATAAAGCGGTGATTGAAGGTGTTCGTAAATTACATAATGATCAGTATCGATGTTATAAAATCAAAGGACATATTGCAGAGCCGCCGGATGGAATGAAGGCAGAAAGCGATTGGCTGTTTTATTGGGCCGGGGCATTTATGGATCTTCAGGTGGGGAATTATGTGAAATTTAAGACTACAAAAAGTAAGGTGAATACATTTTCGGATATTGGGAGAGCAAGGAATATTTATCCGGATGAATTGTGGAAGGTGGATTAGGAATTTAGTAATGTATGTATACACAATATATTTAGCTGATACGATAGGAGGAATATTATGAATTTTCAATTTGCACATTATAATTACAACGTAAAAAATTTGGAGACATCTATTCAGTTTTATGAAAAAGCACTTGGATTAAAGGAAGTAAGACGCAAAGAAGCGAAAGACGGAAGTTTTATTCTTGTTTATCTGGGAGATGGGAAAACAGGATTTCAATTGGAATTGACCTGGCTGCGTGATTGGGAGAAAGATCATTATGATTTAGGGGATAATGAAATACACTTGGCATTTACTACTGATAATATGGAAGAAGCTCATAGAAAACATGAGGAAATGAACTGTATTTGTTATGAAAATCCGAAAATGGGAATTTATTTTATCAGTGATCCAGATGGATATTGGATTGAGATTGTACCGGAGAAATAGAAGAATCGTTGAATATTGTCTAAAAACAAGTTTTGTACGCAAGGAGAGAACGAAGATATGGCGAACTATTTTGAGGGGTTACAATTTAATATAATTTATAGTTCCCGCAAGTCAATCGCCATCGAATTACGTATGGATGGTATTCTTGTGCGTGCTCCCAAGGGCATGAGCTGTGGTGAAATTAACGCTTTCATTCATGAGAAACGGGGCTGGATTGAGAAGCACTTAGTAAAAATGCAAGACAGAAAGAAGGACTTAGAACAAATTCCTCTATTTACTAGGGATGAGATTAGGGAGCTGGCAAAGAAGGCGTTGGTTGTAATTCCAGAAAAAGTAAAGAAATATGCTCCACTTGTGGGTGTCACTTATGGCAGAATTACAATTCGTAATCAGCGTTCACGTTGGGGAAGTTGTTCTAGTAAGGGTAATCTGAATTTTAATTGTCTTTTGATGTTATTTCCAGAAGATGTGATGGATTATGTTGTTGTTCATGAACTCTGTCATAGAAAACAAATGAATCATTCAGCAGAGTTTTATGTAGAAGTTGAGCGTGTATTTCCAGAATACCGCAAATGTCAGAAATGGCTTAAGGAAAATGGTGGATTGTATCTTGCTCGTCTTCCATAGAAAGAGAGGATACTACACTATTTGCGTTCTCACAATAAGAGATGGTAGGTGAAAGAAAAGGTGAAAGATATGAAAATAATTGTTAATAAAATAAAGTGTAAGAAATGCGGAGATGTAATTGAAAGTAAATCTGTACATGATTTTAAGTTTTGCAAGTGTGGTGCAGTTGCTGTAGATGGCGGTCAAGATTATCTAAAAAGATGTGGCAATAGAGAAGACTGGGAAGAGTTATCTGAGGTAGAGAGATAATGTGAATTTAGGAGAATATTAAAATGGGCGCATGGAATTATGGTGTGTTTGATGACGATATAGCTTATGATGCGTTGGACGACTTGAGAGAGTCATTAGAAATTATTACGGATATGGAAAAATATTTTGACGCTGTGATTGGGGCAGAATATGTTGAATATGACGAGGGATGTTATGCACTGGTATCGGCGGCAGTCATTGATGGTGTGTTTAACGAAAAGCAATATAGATGTGATGATGAAGATTACTTTGAATGGGTAAAAACATTAAAGTCTTTTGATTTTACTCCACTCAAACAGAAGGCTATAGCAGCTATTGACGCTGTGCTTTCCGATAGTTCTGAAATAAAGGAGCTATGGGAGGAAAATAAGGAATTATATAGTGCATGGAGAGAAGATAAGATTTCTATACGAGAAAGACTTAGATAATAAGCAACTTGAATCATTTTTCAGAGTTTTCAGTAGAAGTTAAATGTGTATTTTCAGAATGTCGCAGATAATTGATACTAAAAAGTTTTTCTTTTATGAAGTTTAGAGGTTTGTGCTATAATTTATGAAATAAATGAGACAACTGGTTTACTTGTTAAATTATAGAAATCGGATTGTAAATGGAGGATAGCAGTATGAAAATAGTAATTATAAATGGAAGCGCAAGAAAAGGGAACACCTTGACAGCGATAGAGGCATTTGTGAAAGGTGCGTTGGAAAAGAATGAAATTGAAGTTATTGAGCCAGATAGGCTTCATATAGCATCTTGTAAGGGGTGTGAAACTTGTCAATGTTATAAAGGATGCGTAGACAGCGATGATACAAATCCAACAATTGATAAAATAGCCGCAGCAGATATGATTCTTTTTGCTACACCAGTGTATTGGTGGGGAATGTCAGCACAATTAAAGCTTATCATTGATAAATGCTATTGCCGTGGATTGCAATTGAAAAATAAAAAAGTAGGTGTTATTATCGTTGGAGGTTCTCCAATTGATAGTATACAGTATGAGTTGATTTGCAAGCAATTTGATTGTATGGCTAGCTACCTGTCATGGGATATGCTTTTCCAGAAATCCTATTATGCTAATGCCAGAGATGAACTTGCAAAAAATGTCAATGCAATGAAAGAACTTGAGGAGATTGGTAAAAAATTATAATAGAAGAAACATTTATGAAAAATATTATTTAACATGTATGTTGATGAGCCAGATAAATTCCCAGTCTCTCGGAGAGATTGGATACATTTGAAGATGTTGTAATAGGTTTTAATGCAAAGGTTCAAGAAATGCTGAAACCAATGACAGCTGTTTATAAGAGTGGTGTAGTAGATGCTTTGAACTCTGTCGGAAAAGCTTATGCAAATATGAATTTGGGAATAACTCAATCAGAAATGATAAAAAGTATGAATGCAATGGCAGAATGTTTTTTGGTATCAAAAGCTGTTGCCAATAGTTTTGCGACAATGCAGATGTTAGCAGAGAGTGTGAAGACGGCTGAAATTATACAGAAGCAATTGAAGATTTTGATGAAAAAACGGTTGAGAGCGATGAAGATGAGTGATGCATCCTCTAAACAGAGAGTAACAATTGACCCTTCAAAATTATTATACTTGGTCTTGAATTGCCATGTTATTCCATTTTTGCTATTTTTTTGAAAAACAGTATATCTTGAAAAAATAAAAAAAGTGCGTAAAATAGGGAAAAAAGAGAGAGTTCAGGAGGAAAATATAATGATTAAAGTATTATTCATCTGCCACGGCAATATTTAATGTACGCTGTGAAAGCCTTGATTTTATTGGATTTCTTGAGGATTAACCAATAATTTACACTTTATTTACACCTTTGGAAGACCGGATCGGAATAATTAAAAAAGTTGTCATAATTCAGTTGGTCAAAAAATAATACTAC
>CAJKQE010000117.1 GCA_905201915.1 uncultured Lachnospiraceae bacterium | reverse complement strand
GGCAAAATGTGAATGCTGTCCAGTAGCAGAATTTTGTATGGCAAGAGCTCATGATACAGTTTTGGAATATCCAAAAAAGGCAGCGAAAAAGCCTAGAAAAATAGAAGAAAAAACAATATTGATTATTCAAAATGGACAAGAATTTGCTATACAAAAACGTCCTCAAAGCGGACTTTTGGCAGGACTTTATGAGTTTCCTAATAGACCCGGATATCTAACACAGGAGGAAGCAATACGTTGTGTGGAAGACATGAAATTGGTGCCTGTACATATTAAAGAGGCAGGAAGTTCAAAGCATATTTTTTCTCATGTGGAATGGCACATGAAGGGTTATCTTGTAAAAGTGGCATCTACAGAAGAAAAGCAGATGGGGCAACTAATATTTATTGATAAAAGAAATTCAAAAAAGAAATATCCCATCCCTTCTGCGTTTTCAGCATATAGAAAATACATTGAGGAGGACTTTTAGATGAAGTTATTATCCATTACTGTGCCTTGTTACAATTCACAGGATTATATGAAAAATTGTATAGACTCTCTTTTAGAGGGAGGAGATTTGGTTGAAATTTTAATTGTTGACGATGGTTCTAAGGATGATACAGCAAAAATTGCAGATGAATATGCTGCTAGATATCCTAACATTGTAAAAGCAATTCATCAGGAAAATGGAGGTCATGGAGAGGCGGTAAATGCCGGACTTCGAAATGCAACAGGCTTTTATTTTAAGGTTGTAGACAGTGATGATTGGGTGAATAAAGAAGCGTATCATGCAATCCTTGATAAGCTTTTGGAAGTAATTGCAGGACCGGAAACACTGGATATGATGATTAGTAACTTTGTGTATGAAAAACAGGGTGCAAAACATAAAAAGGTAATGAAATATAAGAATTATATGCCGGAAGGCAAAATTTTTACATGGAAAGAAATGGGCAGAATGCCTATTGGAAAATATATCTTAATGCATTCTGTTATTTACAGAACAGAACTTTTAAGAGAATGTAAATTAGAGCTTCCGAAGCATACCTTTTATGTAGATAATATCTTTGTATATAAGCCATTGCCCTATGTAAAAACCATGTATTATATGGATGTGAATTTTTATCGCTACTTTATCGGAAGAAACGATCAGTCGGTGAATGAAGAAGTGATGATTAGACGAATTGACCAGCAGCTTTTAGTAAACCGTCTGATGATTGATATTATCTCTGAGGAAAAAATTACTGATAAAAATACACGAAGATATATGCTGAAATATTTGGATATTATTATGGCAGTGTCATCTATTATGCTAATTCGTTCTGGTACAGAGGAAAATCTGGAAAAGAAAAAAGAACTTTGGAGATATTTAAAAAGTGCAGATATTCATATTTACAGAAAGCTTTATATGAGTGTTTTAGGAAGGGGAGTAAACCTTCCGGGAAGAAGCGGCAGACGTCTTTCTGTTGCATTGTATAAAGTAGCACAAAAATTTTATGGATTTAATTAGTTTCCTAAGATAACAAAAAAGAGGTTGTCGCTTTATAAACATTATCCAAAAATATTTTGGATAATGTTTATAAAGCGACAGCCTCTTTTTATACTCTTGCAGGCTTTTCAGCATGTACAGCTTTGGGTTTATAGAGAAGCTGAAAACATACAATATTAAGAGCTACAGCAGCAATAACATCTACAAGAGTATGTTGTTTTAAGAATACAGTTGCCATAACAATCAGAGTAGTTAAAATAGCAGTGCCGGTAAGTAATGCCTTTCGTTTTTGAAAAGGCTTATGCTGAAAAATTGCAATACAGCACGCAATGGAGTTAAATACATGAATGCTTGGCAGAATATTAGTTGGTGTATCAATGGTATAAAGATACTGTACTAGATGAATAAAAATACTATCACCTGTTAATTCAGATCTTAAATTCTGTCCATTGGGGTAAAGAAGGGAAACAAAAATAAATAAAGTCATTCCAATTCCCAGTGTTAAAATGAACTGCCAGTATTCCTGTTTGTTTTTATTGAAAAAAGCAAAGTAAAATACAGTTACAGCAACGTATGCAAACCATAGAAGATAGGGAACAATAAAATATTCACAAAATGGAATATAATCATCAATTTTCATGTGAATAATGTTAATAGGGACATTCCGCTGTTCGACATATCTGAATGCAAGCATGTATAAGATACCGTAAATAGGTATAATTAAGGTATGTTTATATTTTTTTAGGAATTCCAAAGTGTCACCTCACGTTCTGTTAGAATATTTATACCATTCTTTGTGGTATTATAGCACAGCAATTATAGGATAACAATGTAGTTTACAGTTGTTTAATAAATTAAAGAATATGTTTATTTTATTAGAAAAATCTTGAGAAAATCTTGCGTTCTAATATTCTTTTGCAGGTATAAAGCTGTCAAAAATGATGGAGTCAAAACAATTTTTTTGCTTTTTGAAAACAAGAGAAGACCGTACTGTCCATGCAAAAACAGGGGTTTTATAAATGTATTTTTGCAGAAGAAAGCTGATGTTATGCTGGTCTTTATAGCAGTAGGAAATAAAGTCTGGTTTTCCTAAAAAATTCAATAAAAGATATTTTACAAGGAAACTTAAAAAATATCCACCTTCAGCAACAGGTTTTGTTAAATTAGCAGAAAGCTGTCCTCTGATAATTTCTTTGCGGTTTTTCTTATACCAGCGCAGAGCAAGAGGATTAAAAGATTCAATACAGTATTTGCCGGAATAATTCTGCAACAGTTCATCTGCCAGACGACAGGTGAGAGTTTTTACAGTGGGAAGTTTAATCTCAACCAATAAGGGAACCTGACCATTTACAAGATTTAAAACATCTTGAAAAAGAGGAATTTGTTCTTTAGAATTCATCAGTGTAAACTTTTGTAATTCTTTATAAGTAAGTTCGCATACAGGAAGGTCGATACCACACATACGTGTTAAAGTATGGTCGTGAAAGACAACAATTTTATTATCTTTTGTTCTCTGAATATCAAGTTCAATGCCATAACCATGTTGAACAGCTTCTTGAAAAGCTTTCATAGAATTTTCAGGAATACGCTGGTCAGAAGTAAATAATCCTCTGTGTGCAAACAGACAATGACAAAATGCCTGAGTTTCCTTTTTTCGGGAAAAGCGGGGTAGAGTTCCTAAAATATAGATGCACAACAGAAGAACAAAAATCATTAGTATTTTTTCCATATTTTTCACCTGTTTCTTATTTTATAATAACGTTAATCTGTTTCTGTGTAGACTGTAAGATTAGATGATCTGCAATTCCCATGGACTCTCCATCACAATGAATGGGCAGGGGTGATTTACTGGAAATATCTATTCGCTTGCAATTTGTAAGAGTGACACCACGGAAACGTCCATGTTTTCCTATAAAAGCGGTGGGAAAAAGAGCCAATATTTTAAGCTTTGATAGATTTCCAATCATGCAGATATCCAGTAGATTGTCCTGAAAGTTTGCCTGAGGACAAAATTTTACACCGCCTCCTTCATAAGGCATATTCATACCTGTGATGAAGAAAAACTTGGATAAGGAAGTTGTTTCTTGTTTATTTATGCGAATAGATACAGGGCATGGCTTATATTGAATTAATAATTTTAGTGCAATCAACACGTAAGTTAGTTTTCCAAGATGTATTTTGTTCATTGCCTTTTTTAAAGGAGAAACCATTACCTTGCGACAGATATCTGCATCGTAACCAATGCCGCTGCTTACAAGAAAATAACGGGAAGTTTCCTGTGTTCGGGCAAGTCCTATATCCACAGCAGTACATTGGGAAGGTGATAAAATAACCTCTATACATTTCTCTACGTCACAAGCGATATTTAAAGCTCTTGCAAAATCATTTCCTGAACCTGTGGGAATATAGCCCAGTGTAATGTGGGAAAAATCTGTCTGTGCCAGACCATTTATCACCTCGTTCAGTGTTCCGTCACCGCCTAATACACTAAGGGTACAGGGGCGGGAGAGACGGGCAATCTGTTCGGCAAGTTTTTTTGCATGTCCGGTGTATTCTGTGAAACGGGCTTCATAAGTGATTTCCCGTTTCTTTAAAATAGCCTCAGCCTTTTTCCAGATAGACATGCCATATCCGGATTTAGAATGAGGATTTATAATAAAGTAATACATGTGTTTTTACCTGCTTTTTCTTTTGTTTTGGTTACATTGTAGCAGTTTCACGTTGAGAGAACAAGAAAAATATGATAAACTGAATAGAAGATAAAAATAATTCAGAAAGGCGGTCTTTCAGATGATAACAAATGAATATGTGACATTTACAATTGGAAAGAAGAAAAATATTGCATTGATTGCTCATGATAATGAAAAACCAAAGCTTA
Source organism: uncultured Lachnospiraceae bacterium (assembly GCA_905201915.1). Lineage (GTDB taxonomy): Bacteria > Bacillota > Clostridia > Lachnospirales > Lachnospiraceae > Blautia. The sequence continues at coordinate 1,259 of CAJKQE010000117.1, read as the reverse complement.
TCCAGTGGTGTAATGATAATTATGATATTTTAAAAAACCATAATTTATATGGAACAGGCACAACATCCAGATTGATTGCAGACAAAACAGGACTTTGCATTAAAGGATATAACAGTGGACCTTTAGGTGGTGATCAGCAGATAGGGGCTAAAATTGTAGAAGGAGTCATTGATTTTATTGTATTTTTTTCTGATCCTTTGACTGCACAGCCTCATGATCCAGATGTAAAGGCACTGATGCGTATTGCACAGGTATATGATATTCCTATGGCAGTGAATAAAGCTACAGCAGATTTTATGATTAAATCTATTTATATGGATACAGAATATGACCATGAAGTGATTAATTTTAACAAAAATGTAGAAGATAGAGCAGAGTCTATGTAATATAAAAGAAGATTTATAGATTTTTAGAGCAAACCTAAAATCCATAAATCTTCTTTTTTTGTTTTTAGTAAGAGGCAGGGCCGAAGACAATCCAAGTGCTGTAACCTGATTTTCTAAGAGCCTGTTCCATTTTCACTGCATTGGAAAGATTTTTGTATGCGCCTACCTGCACTTTGAATAATCCGTCTTCGTATAAAAGGAAAGCAGGATAGCCTTGATCCTGTAAGGTATAAAGCATATTGTTGGCATGTTCTCTATTTCGGAAGCTGCCTGTTTGTACACGGTAGAAATTATCTTGATTGTCAGCTTGATTTTCTAAAGTTTCCTCATCTAAAGTTCCTAAAATCGCAGAAGAAATGGCCTGGGCAATTTCAGAAAATTGAGTATCAAAACGTTCGTTATCAGCATCTGTATTAATAAATCCTGTTTCAATTAAAACAGCAGGCATCTTTGTTCTTCGGAGAACTACAAGACCGGGACGTGCTTTTACACCAATTTCACGAAAACCTAATTCGCCTAAGGCACCATTGATATTTTCTGCCATATCCAGCTTTTCGCCGGATTTATCGTATACTAAAGTTTCAACACCCTCATATTGATTAGATTCAGGGCTGGAATTGCGATGAAAAGAAATAAAAAAATCAGCACCGGCTTCATTAGCAAGAGAAGCTTTTTCAAAAGGTGTCTGATATACGTCTGTAGTACGTGTATAGACTACATCAATGCCGTTTTTAGACAGAATATTACCTACTGCCAGCGCTAAATCCAGATTTTCATCTTTTTCTTTTCTGCCGTTGTAGGTAGCGCCAAAATCAGCTCCCCCATGTCCGGCATCAATTACAACTTTATAAGCCATATAAAACCATAACAATA
>CAJKQE010000116.1 GCA_905201915.1 uncultured Lachnospiraceae bacterium | reverse complement strand
AATTGGAAAAGTTTCTACAGTGACACATTATGTAGGGGTGTCTCAGGGGGAAACAGGATATATTTTTGCAGAAAAATTAAAAACACAGGCAGAAAATGCAGGTGTAGAAATTAGAAAAGAAGATGTAACAGAAGTAGAATTAAAAGGTGAGATTAAAAAAATTCGCACAACAAAAAATGAATATCTGGCAAAAAAAGTTATTCTTGCTAATGGAACATCTCCAAGAATGTTGAATATTGAAGGCGAAAAGCAGCTGGCAGGAAAAGGTATGCGCATGAATGCGGCGAAAGATGCTGCAAGATATCAAGGGAAAAATGTGTATGTAATCGGTGGAGCTGATGGAGCGGTGAAAGAGGCTTTATATTTGGCAAAATATGCAGCAGAGGTAACCATTATTCATTTTGAAGAAAATCTGGGATGTATTGCAGAATTTAAAGAGAAAGTTGTAAAAACACCAAACATTAAAGTGCGTTTAAACACAAGACTGTATGGGGTGTATGGAGTGGAACGGGTAGAGTCATTAGAGTTTTCTGATGAAAAAACAGGAGCAATTGAAACGATTGCAGATCCAGGATGTGGCGTTTTTGTCTATGCAGGAACAATTCCAAACACACAGTTATATACAGAGTTGAATTTACAAAATGGTTTTATACCGGTAGATGAAAATATGGAAACAGAGATTTCAGGAGTTTATGCTGCAGGGGATATTCGTGTTAAGAATATTCGTCAGGTATCTACAGCAGTTGCAGATGGAACAATCGCAGCAATTCACGCTGCTATGTAAAGGAGAAAAGGATGAACTTTCTATTAAAAAACGGAAAAGGATTATTATTATGTTTGGCATTAGCAATTCCATCTTGTGTTTTAGGAAAAATTTTTCCTGTCATAGGAGGACCGGTATTTGCCATTCTCATTGGAATGCTTTTAGCATTGGTAATTAAAAAGAAAGAGCCATTTGAGGGCGGTGTGAAATATACTTCGAAAAAAATTCTTCAATATGCAGTTGTGTTGTTAGGATTTGGTATGAATTTAGAAGTAGTTATGGAAACAGGAAAGCAATCTCTTCCTATTATAATATGTACGATTACGACTTCCCTGGTGATTGCCTTTGTGCTTCATCGGATTATGAATATTCCGGAAAAAATTTCTACACTGGTAGGAGTTGGTTCCTCTATCTGCGGCGGTTCTGCGATTGCAGCAACAGCGCCTGTAATAGATGCGGATGAAGAAGAAGTTGCACAGGCAATTTCTGTTATTTTCCTTTTTAACATTCTGGCAGCATTGATTTTTCCGGCATTAGGTGCTGCCATCGGATTTTCTACTACATCAGGAGAGGCTTTCGGAGTTTTCGCAGGTACTGCGGTCAATGATACATCTTCTGTAACAGCAGCAGCTTCCACATGGGACAGCATATATCATTTGGGTAGTCAGACCTTAGATAAAGCAGTAACAGTAAAGCTTACCAGAACACTGGCAATTATCCCGATTACTTTAGTATTAGCAGTTCGCAGAGCGAAAAAAGCAGAAAATCAAGGTGGAGAAAAGGTATCTTTGAAAAAAGTTTTTCCATTCTTTATTCTGTTTTTTATAGGAGCAAGTGTGATTACTACCGTAGCTGTGGCAGCAGGTGTTCCGATTGAAAGCTTTCAGCCCTTGAAAGAACTTTCCAAGTTTTTTATTGTCATGGCAATGGGAGCTATTGGCTTTCATACAGATATTGTAAAATTGGTAAAGAGCGGAGGAAAACCTATTTTAATGGGAATGGCCTGTTGGATAGGAATTACTGCAGTAACACTTACTATGCAGCATTTTATGGGTATGTGGTAGGAAAATAAATTATTTGATAAAGGAGCAGGAAGGCATTTTTATAAATGCAGTCTCTGCTCTTTTAAAGTATAGATAAAAATTCCCGAAAATTTTATGAAAAATGTAAGAAAAACAAGAGAAATGAAAAAAAAGATGGTATAATGTTTGCACAACAAAAAAGGCGGTATGAGAATGAGAAGAAGACGATATAAAGGAGATATACGCAGAATACGACAGCGAAACGGCAGAATTTTCTTAGTCATTTGTCTTATTGTTTTTAGTGCAATAACAGTGGGCATTTCCATTGATGAAAAAAAAGCAGAAGAGAAGTTAGAACAGGCATATAAAGAACAGAAAGCCCAAGAAAAACAGGATGAAAAGGAAGAAAATGAAGCCAACAATGAGCAGAATGTGAATATTGAGCCCACAGGTCTTATTTTGGCAGAAGAAATAGAAAAACAGCAATGGTATTTAAAGCTGGTAAACAGAGACCATCCTATGACGGAAACTGATGTGCCGGAAGTTGCTACAGAGACAGTGGATACTAATGGCTATCAGGCAGATGTACGGATTATGCAGGATTTAGAGACAATGTTTGCAGATGCCAGAGCAGCAGGAAGAAATCCAATGATTTGCTCTGCTTTTCGGGAATGGGACATGCAGGTGTCACTTTATGAAAATAAAATTACCAGAGTTATGCAGGAAGAAGGTTTAAGTTATGAAGAGGCAGCAGTGAAGGCAGCTACTGTGGTGGCAAAACCTGGCACCAGTGAGCACCAGATAGGTCTTGCTCTTGACATTGTGTCTTCTGAATATCAGGAACTTGATGAGGCACAGATGGAAACAGAAGATCAGAAATGGTTGATGGAAAATTCATGGAAGTATGGTTTTATTTTACGTTATCCTATGGACAAAAGTGAGATTACCGGTGTGATTTTTGAACCGTGGCATTATCGTTATGTAGGGAAAAAGGCAGCAAAAGAAATCACAGAACAAAATCTTACATTAGAAGAATACGTTGGTGCAGAACCGATTGATGCATCTGTATTTTAGAATATTATTTATAAAGAGGTTATCATATTAGAAAATTATTTGGAATATTTAAGCAATTTGAGTATAGATTGAATGTGAAATGCGTAAATGTTTTCGATGAGCTAATGTGATAGCTTTTTTTATTTAAAATATCAACTAATTTTAACATAGATGGGAATATTGATTTTTAATGATAGAGATAGTAAAATATTAGTAATAATAAATGTACTAAAAATTAAAAAAAGAGAAAGCAGGAGGCATTATAATGAAAAGTACAATCTGGAAACGATTTGGTTCAATACTACTGGTATTGACCATGGTTTTTTCTATAATTCCAGATACTGGAGTTACAGTGAAAGCACAGCCAAGGGGAAATGAAACAGCACAGGTACAGGAAAATACAGAAGGTACCTATCCGATTTCTGTCACTACAGCAGAGGGTTATTCCTATGCTGAGGTTATAAACGAAGACGGAAAGAGAAAAAGAGTAAACAGAGCTGCACCGGGTGAAACGATTTATTTGAATTTTTCTGATTATAACATATCATCAAGAACAGGGTTTGTCAGATGGACTGATGATAATGGAAATCTGACAGATTTAACAAATGCGACCAGTTATTATGGATGTAGTTTTACTATGCCGGAGGGTGAGGTGAAAGTTCATGCAGAGTTGGCGAAGAATTGTCCTACAGTCACCGTGGAAAATGGTAGAATAATGGTTTCAGGAGGAAAAGATTTTTATATATTAAATTCTTCTTCTGTTACAGCGGGCAGAGAAATCTACCTATACTTCGATGAGTCTAAGACACCGGAGAATAAAACATTCAAAAAGTGGTATGTAAAATCCGGAAATGTGGAGTTAAGTGATCCGACCAGCAAGCATCATTGTATGTTTACAGTTCCAAATGAGGATGTGGAAATTGGTGTAATTTATGAAAGTACAGAAGGTACCTATCCGATTTCCGTTACTACGGCAGAGGGTTCTTCCTATGCAGAGGTTATAAAGGAAGACGGAACGAGAAAAATAGTAAATAGAGCACTACCGGGTGAGAAGATTTATCTGAGTTTTTCTGATTATAACACGTCACCAGGAACAGGGTTTGTCAGATGGGTTGATGATAATGGAAATCTGACAGATTTAACAAATGAGACCAGTTATAGGGGCTGCAGTTTTACCATGCCGGAGGGTGAGGTGAAAATTCATGCAGAGTTGGCGAAGAATTGTCCTACAGTTACTGTGGAAAATGGTGGAATAAAGGTTCCAATAGAAAATGGTCATTATATATTAAGTTCTTCTTCTGTTACAGCGGGCAGAGAAATTTACCTATACTTTGATGAGTCTAAAACACCGGAGAATAAAGTTTTTAAAAAGTGGTATGTAAAATCCGGAAATGTGGAGTTAAGTGATCCGACCAGCAAGTATGATTGTATGTTTACAGTTCCAAATGAGAACGTGGAAATCGGCGTAATTTATGGTTATCCTATTTCTGTCACTACGTCAGAGGGTTCTTCCTATGCAGAGGTTATAAACGAAGACGGAATAACAGAAAGAGTAAATAGTGCGGTACCGGGTGAGAAGATTTATCTGGAATTTTCAGATTATAACATGACATCGGGAACAGGGTTTGTCAGATGGGTTGATGATAATGGAAATCTGACAGATTTAACAAATGAGACCAGTTATAGGGGCTGCAGTTTTACCATGCCGGAGGGTGAGGTGAAAATTCATGCAGAGTTGGCGAAGAATTGTCCTACAGTCACCGTGGAAAATGGTGGAATAATGGTTTCAGAAGGAGAAAATTTTAATATATTAAATTCTTCCTCTGTTGCAGCAGGCAGAGAAATCTACCTGTATTTCGAACAGTCTAAAACACCGAAGAATAAAGTCTTCAAAAAGTGGTATGTAAAATCCGGAAATGTGGAGTTAAGTGATCCGACTAGTATGAATAATTGCATGCTTACAGTTCCAAATGAGGATGTGGAAATAGGCGTAATTTATGATGACGCCTATGCTGTTTCTGTAGAAAATGGATATGCACAGTATGAATTACCTAATGGAGAATATGTTTGGTCGACATCTACTGCTGCTCCGGGGACACAGATGTATTTGAAAATCAATCCTTATACGAAACCCAAGGGTATGGCATTTTCTAAGTGGATAGTTAAGAAGGGTAATGTGCAACTGGATAGCCCATATTCTTCTTATTTATGTCCATATATTATGCCTAGTGAAGACATAGAAATTGCTGCAGAGTTTGTTCCCGGTCATGCGTTTAGTGTGGAAGGGGGATCTACATGTAAGACGATTCCAGACAATCAGTTTGACTGGTATATTGATGTAGCCGCACCTGGTGATCAGGTCTGGGCTTACTATGAAGAGGATATGGCTCCGGAGGGTATGGAATTTGCAAGATGGGAGGTTACCAAGGGAAACGTACAACTAGATGAGCCGGAAGATAAAGTATGTAGCTTTATCATGCCCGATGAAGACGTTATAGTTAGTGCAATATATAAACCTGTAGGTTCTATGGCTGAGTCCGGCTGGCAATCTGACAGTGTAGGCTGGTGGTATAACGATGAGAATGGTAATTATGTGACAGGTTGGAAGTCCATTGATGGTGAGTGGTATTACTTTGCATCTAATGGCTATATGCAGACAGGCTGGAAGTCCATTGACGGTGAGTGGTACTATTTTGCATCTAATGGTTATATGCAAACAGGTTGGAATTGGATAGATGGTAGTTGCTATTATTTCTATGAAGATGGACACATGGCATCAGACACTTGGATAGATGGAAGCTATGTGAATGGCTCAG
>CAJKQE010000115.1 GCA_905201915.1 uncultured Lachnospiraceae bacterium | reverse complement strand
AAACCATTTGACAATCTGGTACTGGCAGTTACTTTAAAAGCAGATGGTTCTACAGATAAAAAAGTCCTGGGTTCTCTCATGGAAGCTTACAGAGCCAACTCTGCTTTTCCTGAAGAATGGCATCGTTTAGAAAAAATTTTTGTCAATCCTTCTTTACAAATGGTTTCTTTTACCATTACAGAAAAAGGATACTCTCTAAAAGGAGCTGATTCCGCCATAGCCATTGTATGCGCCCTGCTTTATGAACGTTACAAGACAAATCAGGCGCCTATTGCACTTGTATCTATGGATAACTGTTCTCATAATGGAGAAAAATTTAAAAACGCTGTTTTAGATGTGGCCGGTGAATGGCTGGAAAAAGGTTCTGTAAACGAAGGCTTTCTTTCCTATCTTTCCGATGAAAATCAAGTATCTTTTCCTTGGACCATGATTGACAAAATCACCCCCAGACCTGCAGACTCTGTCTACGAAGATTTAAAACACCATGGTGTAGAAGACATGAAACCTGTAATTACATCTAAAAAAACGTACATTGCTCCATTTGTAAACGCAGAAGCTCCCCAGTATCTGGTCATTGAGGATAACTTTCCCAATGGACGTCCTGCATTGGAAAAAGCAGGTGTTTACTTCACAGACAGAGAAACCGTAAATAATGTAGAACGAATGAAAGTTACCACCTGTCTGAACCCACTCCATACTGCTCTGGCTGTATATGGCTGCCTTCTGGGTTATACCTCTATTGCAGATGAAATGAAAGATCCAGAATTAAATAAGTTAATCTGCGAAATCGGCCCGATAGAAGGTATGCCGGTAGTAACAAACCCCGGTATCCTGTCTCCTTCTGCCTTTGTCGAAGAAGTTATTCACGTTCGCTTTCCTAATCCATTTATGCCGGATACACCTCAGCGTATTGCAACAGATACTTCTCAAAAGGTGGGAATTCGATATGGAGAAACCATCAAGGCTTACGTTGAAAAATACGGAAGTGCAAAAAAACTAACGGCTATTCCTCTTGCCATTGCAGGATGGTGCCGATACATTATGGGGGTAAATGACGAAGGAAATCCCTTTGAACTTTCTCCTGATCCTATGCTTCCAAAGCTTACTCAAACTCTCAAAGGGATTGAAATAGGCAATCCAAAATCTTATTCCGGACAACTAAAAAACATTCTTTCTGATACTTCTATCTTTGGGATAAATCTTTATGAAGCCGGAATTGGAGACAAAGTTGAAAAAATGTTTTTAGAAGAAATTTCTGAATTTGGGGGCGTAAGAAATACGTTAAAAAAATATTTAAACACTAAAAAAAGGAATATGTAAATATCAATGAGACTGTCACATTATGCTTACATCTAATGTAACAGTCTCACTCTATCATACTCATTTAATTTGGCATTTGCTTGTCTATAATTTTAAATTCTTTCCACATAAACCATGCAGAAAATACTGCTGCAATTCCATCTGCTACCGGCGCAGAATACATAACGCCATCAATTCCCATAAAAATTGGAAGGATAATCAATAACGGTAACAGGAAAATAATCTGTCTTGTAAGAGACAGAAACACACCTTTTCCTGATTTTCCAATGGATGTAAAAGTATTTGCAGTAATGGGCTGTATTCCGTTAATAAAAGTAAAAAATAAATAAATACGGAAAAATTTCTCTGCAAAAGTAAAATATTTTTCGCTTCCAGAACCAAAAATAGAAATAATTTCTCGCGGAAAAAATTGGAATAAGAGAAACGCTACTGTAGAAATAATAATAGCTGCTGTAAGAGCTTTTTTATAAGTTTCTTTCACTCTTTTTCCATTTCCCGCACCATAATTAAAACTGATAATCGGCTGTATTCCCTGAGAAATTCCAATAACAATGGCAAAGAAAATCATACCTACTTTTGATATAATTCCCGCACATGCCATGGGAATTTCGCTTCCGTAAGAGGATTGTCCGCCATAATAAGTTAAGGTATTATTCATGACAATCTGCACAACCATCATTGCCACCTGGTTAAAAAATGGGGCAATTCCAAGGGTTAAAATAGGAATCCATGAAGCTTTTGAAGGCAGTAGAGATTTCAAAGGAATATGTACCGTTTTAAATCTTGTAAGATAACCTAAAACCATAATACCGGAAACAATCTGCCCAATAATTGTCGCCCACGCTGCACCCGCCATTCCCATGTCAAAAGTAAAAATAAACAACGGATCTAACATTGTGTTGATAATTGCACCTGTCAAAGTACAAATCATGGAATACTTTGGACTTCCGTCTGCTCTTATAAGATTACTTCCTCCTGTAGTTACAATAAGAAAGGGAAATCCCAAAGAGGTAATTCCTGTATACGTCAGTGCATAATCCAACACATTATCTGTTGCTCCAAAAGCAATCATCATCGGTTTTAAGAATAATGCTACAACAATTGTCAGCACCAAACCGGCAAGAAGCATCATACCAATAGCGCCACCGGCAAAAGAAACTGCCTTTTCTTTCTCTTTTCTTCCCATTGCAAGGTTAAAATTAGCGGCGCCGCCAATTCCACACAAAAGCGCCAGCGCCGTACAGGTAATGCTAAGAGGAAACGCCACATTGGTAGCTGCATTTCCCAACATACCCACACTTCGACCAATAAAAAACTGGTCTACAATATTGTAAAGAGAGCTCACCAGCATTGCAATAATACTGGGGATTGCAAACTTCATCAGTAAGCTCCCGATTTTCTCTGTTCCAAGAGGATTTGTATTTCTGTTTTCCATGCTTAAATGCCTTTCTTTTCTTCTATGTCTTTTAAAACACCTTCTGACTGTATTGCCATTTTCTCAAGGCTTGACAGCAAAATGTCTTTTTCTTCTCCTGTTAAACACTGGGTTACCTGACTCCACCACTGAAACAAAAACGATCTCAGCTTTGGAACGGTGTCTGCCCCCTTTTCTGTCAGATGAATTTCGTAACACCTTCCGTTTTTTTCCGATTTTTTGCGAATAATAAACCCTGTCTCTTCCAGCCGTTTCATTGTTCTGACTGCCAGAGCCTCGTCCACTGCCAGCGCTTCACACATTTCCTTCTGACTGCTTCCTGAATGAATTTCCAGATAAAGCAGAAAATTATAACCGGAATAACCTATTCCCAGTTCTTTCATTTTTGAAATCATATATTTCTGTTCTCTGCGATGCAAAATCGCAATGCTCTTACCCAAAGCTCTGTTTTCCATAATCCGCTCCTTTCTTGATAAGTCAACTGATATTTTAATTTCTTATAATTGATTTGTCAAGTATTTAATTTCATAAGAAAAATTTTTCCGTGGAATTAAAAAAAGACTGCCAAATAACAGTCTTTCTTACTCCTTGCTTTATTTTTTTATACTATGTTTTTCTAACAGTTCTACGATTTTCTGTGCTGCATTTTTATCTACATAAATTTTTTGTGCTGCTTTCATCTTCTGAATTTTCTCCGGATTATTTAAAAGTTCTATTCCTTTTTCTACCTGTTTCTCTATTGTTCTCGGTGCAATGGACATTCCATATTTCACAAAAAATTTCTTATTTTCTGTTTCACAACCCGGTATCGGTGAGGTATGTATAATAGGAATACCGGAAACTGCTGCCTCAGTAGAAGTTAATCCTCCCGGCTTTGTATACAGAATATCACAGGCTTTCATATATAAGGACATTTGCTTTGTCTGCCCTACAATATGTATGTTTTCATGGTGTTGATAATCCTTCTTCATCTTCTGAAAAATCTTTTTATTATTTCCACAAATAACAATAATTTCATCAGAAACTTCCAGTTTTTTTTCCAACTGTATTGTCAGTTTTTCTAAATCACCTGCTCCCATACTTCCGCCCATAACAAGAAAAAATCTTTTGTTTTTTGGCAGTTTTAAATACTCTCTCACCTTATCTTTTTCCGCTGTTTTTGTAAATTTATCACTGACCGGAATACCTATGGAAAGCAATTTTTCTCTTGGTATTCCACGCTTTTCACAGACCTTTGCCACATCTTCATGAGGTACAATATAATAATCGCATCTGGTTTCTTCCCAAAAAGGTATACAGGTATAGTCTGTCATAATTGCTGCCATAAAAGGCAATTCTATCCCCTGTCTTTTCATATAAGTAAGGGTTTCGGAAGGGTATAAATGGGGCATTAAAAGAGCATCAAATTTTTCTTCTTCCAGATATTTCTGCAGGTATTTTCCCATTTTGGCATTTACATAATACACCGGAGATTTCTTCGTTATCTTGCTGATTATCATACCCAGTTTATAAACTGCTCCGAAAACATGAGGCGCTGTTTTTACCGTATTTACATACACATCTCCCACTGTCTGAGACACCTTTTGTCCTGCTAATGTAAGATAATCCAGCAAAATTGCTTCATGTCCTTTTTCTTCCAGAGCCTCTTTCATTGCCAGTCCTGCCGCATCATGTCCGCCTCCTGTTTTACAGGATAAAATTAAAACCTTCATTTATTTGCTCTCCTAATTCCAAAACATATTTGTCTTTCTTTTCTGTTCTTTAAATCTGCGCTATGCTTATCTACAATCACAAAGGAAATCAACATATTTCCTATACACAAAACGGGCGCCACCTTACAAATCAAGGCACTGACTGTCCAACAAATATAGGTAATCAGCGTCCTATAACTATGTGGATTAATACGAATAACCACGGAAAACAGCAGATACCAAAAAATCAAAAGCCACAAATTTGTCAAGAACGGATATAGGCCAATAAGCACTCCAAAGGAAACTGCAATTCCCTTTCCTCCGTTTTTCTTTCCTCCTGACAGGGGAAAAGCATGACCAAACACAGGCGCTGCCATAATAAGCGCAAACCCCATAAACTCTGTTCCCAAATGTTTTCCTGCCATATATACAGGCAATATTCCTTTCAAAATATCTCCCAACAAAACTAAAATTCCGCACAAAGCTCCGCCACAGAGAAAGGCATTGGCAGTTCCCGGATTTCCGTCACTGCTTTCTTTTCTCACATCAATTCCCTTAATAAGTTTCGGCACTGCATATCCAAACATCAGGCTTCCTGACAAATAACCTAATGCAATATAAAATCCGTATTGTATTAACATCTGTTCACCCTTCTATTTTTCACACTCATACAATGGGGTATTCTACCACATTTTGAAGTTCTCTTCATCTGTTTTTTTCTTAAAATACTTACATCACCATAAATAATGTTCCTAAGGTAATCAGTCCGCAACCTATGACAGATTTTATTGTAAGCTTTTCATGTAAAAATATTACTGCCAAAATAATTGTAATTACTACGCTTAACTTGTCAACAGGCACAACCTTCGATGCCTCTCCTATTTGCAGCGCTCTGTAATAGCAGAGCCATGACGCCCCTGTGGAAAGCCCTGAAAGAATAAGAAAAATCCAGCTTTTTCTGCTTATTCCACTTATTCCGTTCTGTGCGTTCGTTAAATACACCATTCCCCATGCCATAATTACCACAACGACAGTTCGGATTGCTGTTGCCAGATTAGAATTTACTCCGTTAATTCCCACTTTTGCAAGGATTGAAGTAAGCGCTGCGAAAATTGCAGATAGTAATGCAAAAACAAACCACATACATTCTCATCTCCTATTTTGTAAACATTATCACGTGCAAACATTATACCACGTGCGAAGAAAAGAAAGCACCCGATAGGGTATTTACTTTTCAAGCCGTGGCTTGCCGGTATAATCCGACACCTTGTGGCG
>CAJKQE010000114.1 GCA_905201915.1 uncultured Lachnospiraceae bacterium | reverse complement strand
GCTTGGAGGAGACCATTATAAATGGCGTCAGATGCGCTCAAACGGAGTAGAGGAATATTATATCACAGGAACTGCACCGGATAGGGAGAAATTTCAGAAATGGGCAGAAACACTGGAAATGGCAATTGGAAATCCTTTGTATCATTGGAGTCATTTGGAATTGCAGCGATATTTTGGTTACTCAGGTATTTTAAAAGGAGATACAGCCCAAGAGGTCTGGGAATTTTGTAACAGTAAATTAAAAGAAGCATTCATGAGTGCCAGAAATTTAATAAAACAGTCTAATGTGAAACTCCTTTGTACTACGGATGATCCTGTTGATGATTTAAAATGGCATAAAAGGATAAAAGAAGATAAAAGCTTTGATGTACAGGTATTGCCTACATGGAGACCGGATAGAATTTTAAATATAGAAAGACCAGATTATCCAGAGTATTTGAAAGAGCTTTCAAAAGCATCAGGTGAGGAAATTCAGAGTTTTCAGAATTTAAAAAAAGCAATAACAAAAAGACTTCAATACTTTGTAAGTATGGGCTGCTGTATTTCAGACCACGGTTTCGATTTTATGGTTTATATCCCTGCAAAAGAATCGGAGATAGAGAGGATTTTTTCTGCCCGTCTTGAGGGCAAAGAAATTTTAGCAGAGGATATTGCAAAATTTAAAACAGCATGTATGCTTTTTTTAGCAGAAAAATATGAAGAATTAAGATGGGTTATGCAGATTCATTTTGGATGCAAAAGAAACAATAACAGAAAAATGTATAAAAATCTAGGGGCCGATACAGGTTTTGACTGTATTGGGGATATTGCTTCGGGAACAGCTTTGGCAGATTTTTTAAATGCAGTAAATGATAGGAAAAATTTGCCGAAGACAATTTTGTATAGTTTAAATCCAAAAGATAATGAAATGATTGGAAGTATGATAGGATGTTTTCAAAACAGTGATGCAGCAGGTAAAATTCAGCATGGTTCAGCATGGTGGTTTAATGATAATAAAACTGGTATGATAAATCAGATGACTTCTCTGGCAAATTTAGGACTATTAGGGAATTTTATTGGTATGCTCACAGATTCCAGAAGTTTTCTTTCTTATCCTCGCCATGAATATTTTCGTAGGATTTTATGTGATTTGATTGGAGAATGGGTGGAAAACGGAGAATATCCAAGGGATATGGAGATTTTAGAAAAAATTGTAAAGGGAATTTCTTATAATAATGCGGTACAATATTTAGGATTTCAGATCTAAATGAAATTGTTGTAGTATTTTAACACAATTTATGCTAATATAGTACGGATAAAAAGAAAAAGGAGAAAAAGTGTGGAAAATCGTAAAATTATCCAAGTGGAAGAAAAAGTACCGCCAAAACTTTTAATTCCGTTAAGTATTCAGCACATGTTTGCCATGTTTGGTGCGTCAGTGCTGGTTCCGTCTTTATTTGGCATGAATCCTGCTATTGTTCTTTTTATGAATGGTATCGGGACATTATTGTTTATTTTGATAACAAAAGGAAAAGCACCTGCATATCTGGGCTCCAGTTTTGCATTTATTGCTCCTGCCTTGGTGGTTATGAGTAAGTTTGGATATGAATATGCCTTGGGTGGCTTTGTAGTTGTTGGCCTTTGTGGATGTATTTTGTCATTGATTATTTATAAGTTTGGCTCTGATTGGATTGACATTGTACTCCCACCGGCAGCAATGGGACCGGTAGTAGCATTGATTGGTCTTGAACTTTCCGGTACTGCGGCAAAGAATGCAGGGCTGTTGGATGAAAAAATTCAGACAGAGAGTATTATTGTATTTTTGGTAACACTTGGTGTTGCAGTATTTGGCTCTGTAGTCTTTCGAAAATTTTTGTCTGTTATTCCGATTTTAATTGCGATTTTAGCAGGATATGTTGCTGCAATTCTCTGTGGAATAGTAGATTTCACACAGGTAGCAGAGGCATCCTTCTTTTCACTGCCGAATTTTACAACACCGAAATTTAATGTGGAGGCTATCTTAATTATTTTGCCGGTGATTTTGGTAGTAGCTTCTGAGCATATCGGACATCAGATTGTAACAGGAAAGATTATTGGAAGAGATTTAATTAAAAATCCAGGATTGCATCGTTCCATGTTTGCAGACAATTTTTCTACGATGCTTTCCGGTTTTATCGGTTCTGTTCCAACAACAACCTACGGGGAAAACATTGGTGTTATGGCAATGACAAAAGTATATAGTGTATATGTTATCGGAGGAGCAGCAGTACTTTCTATTGCTTGTTCTTTCATTGGGAAGTTGACAGCACTTATCCAGACAATTCCAAGTCCGATTATCGGTGGAATTTCTTTTCTGCTTTATGGTATGATTGGAACTTCCGGTATTCGTATTCTGGTAGATGGAAAAGTAGACTACAGTCGTTCCAGAAACATGGCGCTTACTTCTGTTATTTTTGTAACAGGTTTGTCCGGAATTAAAATCAGCATTGGTGAGATTGAACTGACGGGAATGGTTCTTGCATGTATTGTGGGAATGATTTTAAGCCTGATTTTCTATGTTTTGGACAAGCTGAAACTGACAAATGACAGAGAACAGGAAATGAATTAAATAGAAAGTAATGAGAGAAGAAGTTATTGGATTAAGCGAATATAAGAAAACGGCTTAATCTGATAACTTTTTTTGTTACTGTTCATTCCGTTTACAGGAATAATTCAGAAATAAAAATTTTAAAAAGTTATTGACATATACTAATAAAAGTGCAATAATAAATTTATGCCAATAATGAAGAGAGAGGAAAGCCTATGCCAAGACCGAATAAACCAAAACGAGTAAAAAGGGAGCCTGTTTGTGACAGCTTTTTTCCAAAGGGAAAAGCAGAGCAGTGTCATGAAATTGAAATGTCAGTAGAGGAATATGAAACACTTCGTCTTTTGGACTATGAAGGAATGACACAAGCCGAGTGTGCAAAGGAGATGGGAATTGCCAGAGCAACGGTACAGAGCCTTTACACAGAAGCAAGAAAAAAAACAGCCCGATTTCTGGTGGAAGCAGCCGGACTACGTATTCGCGGAGGGAATTTTTTAATAGAAGAAGATATGTCAGGAAATGGCAGAGGCAAGAAAGGAGTTTATACTATGAAGATTGCAGTTACTTATGAAAACGGAGAAGTTTTTCAGCATTTTGGTCATACAGAACAGTTTAAAATTTACCATGTAGAGGATGGAAAGATTACTTCAGCAGAAGTTGTAGATACAAACGGAAGTGGACACGGAGCTTTGGCAGGATTTTTAAAAGAGATGGGAGTAGAGGTTCTGATTTGCGGAGGAATTGGCGGCGGCGCCAGAAATGCATTGGCAGAAGCAGGAATTCGTTTATTCCCAGGAGCATGTGGCAATGCAGATGCACAGGTGGAAGCATATTTGGGCGGAAGTTTGAATTACAATCCAGATACTGTATGTGATCATCACCATCATCATGAAGGTGAATGCGGAGAGCACAAAGGAGAAAATCATCACTGTGGCGGACATTGTGGTAAATAAAAGATATTGCAGAAGGTGCATGACAGATAGATGTTGTGCATCTTCTTTTTCTCTTAGGACATAGGGAAAATGTTCTTGACAATCCGTTGTAAGTCTATTAAAATTAATATTTGTAGGATTGCTGGAATAGCTCAGTTGGTAGAGCACTTCACTCGTAATGAAGGGGTCGTGGGTTCGAGTCCCATTTTCAGCTTTTATAAAAGAGGAAGGGAACGTCGTGAAGGCGTTCTTTTTTTGTGCAATAAAAGGGGATATTTTTGCGTGAAAAACGTCTAATGTATATAGAAAAAAGAAAGGAGGAGATGGTGTTGAATAAGGAAAAACTGGGAGAGTTGATTATTAACTGTGAGCGTCAGATGTATTGTACGGCAAAAACAATCTTAAAGGATGACCAGGACTGTGCGGATGCTATTCAGGAGACAATCGTGAAAGCGTTTCAGAAAATTGATACATTGAAAAAAGAGAAATATGTGAAAACATGGCTTATCCGGATTTTAATAAATGAATGTCATAACATTATTCGAAAAGAAAGCAAGTGTGTTTCTCTTGAAAATGTACAAGAATTAGCATACACACAAGTGGGGGAATGGTTAGATTATGGGGATTTGTATTCGGCAGTCAGGTCGTTGAAGGAAGAACTTAGGATGCCTGTTATTCTGTACTATGGAGAAGATTTCAGTATCAGGGAGATTGCACAAATTTTAGATATAACAGAAGGTGCAGTTCAAAAACGGCTTGCCAGAGCACGTGCAAAATTAAAAGTGAAGCTTGAACAGACGGAGGTATTGGTATGAAATTAGATGATGTAAAAAAAGATATTCCTGAAACACCAGAGTTTATTCATCAAATGGTTTTGGATGAGGTAAAGAAACAAGTTGGGAAAAATGAAGTTGTAGTAGACTTATCAGAAAAAAGGAAGAAAAGGAACTGGAAAGGTATTCATGCAGCAGCAGTAGCAGTTGCCTGCATAATAGGGGGCTCAACGATTATTTATGCAGGCACAAAGTTATATGAGATAATTATGGAAAAACAGGGAAAATATAGTGTAGAAACGAAAATTGAGAAAGACACAACTTCTGAAGAAAAAGGATTACCGGAAGAAATGAAAGAGGTTACCATTGAAACGGGATATATTCCAGAAGGAATGGAATGGAGAGATGAGATACATATTTCTTATAAAGACACACCTATGGTAGGGGGATTTACTCTTGAAACAGTTCTTTTGGACAAGAATGACTTTGGGAAAGCTTTGAAAGATGTAAATGTCGTAGAAAGTGAAAAAGGTATCTGGGGAGGAAATGAGGGAATATATTTACAGTATCAGGATTTTGAACAAGACGGAAGCTTTAATCAACGTATGTATTTGTTATATCCAGAAGAATATCGTGTACTGATTATGTATATCGGAGATGATGTATCAAAAGAAGAAGCTATCAAGGTTGCAGAAAATATTTCCCTTGTTGAGACAGAACGTGTATTGAAAACAAAAGATATGTATACATGGAGTGAATTTATTTCACCGGAAACAGACACAGGTGAGATGAAAATTATTACAGAAGTTCCGAAAAGCGAATTAAAAGTATTTAAAACAGGAGAAACCTTCCAAATGAAATGTTCGGGAGAAAACGAAGCGGGGGAATATATTTCCACAGATGATATTTCTGTAAAGGTTTGTTCTGTTCAAATAGAAGATGATTTAAGTATTTTAGATGAAGAGTTTGTGCAGCAAGAATGGAAGGACGCTGTGGGAAGTGATGGGAAATTAGTGGATAATACACTTTCTTACATAAAAAGAGGAGATGGCGTAAAAACATTGGATGAAGTGGTAAAGACAGAAACAGTAAAACAGAAACTGGTATATGTAACTGTGATGTATCAGAATAACAGTGATTTTACAATAAATCACATGATGTATAGTGGAAATCTTATGTTATTGCAGGACAGAGATAAAGAATATTCTGTCTATAATCCTTGCAGTAATTCAGGAAAAGAATGTGATTATGTGGAAGGAAACAGTGTTGCCCGTGCAACAGAAATGCGCTATGGCAGTGTAAGAGAAGATTACGGAGGAAGTAATTATATACCATCTTTACATCCGGGAGAGAGTATAGAAGTATCCATGGCATGGATTGTAAATGAAAATGATTTGGATAAGATGTATTTGAATTTGTCTACTTATGGTGGAAGTGTAGAATTTACAGAAGATGCACTGGAAACAGGAGTGGTTGATATTCGTCAATAGATGCAAGAAGAAACAGGGAGCTGTCGTATCTTTCAAACGGCAGCTCTTTTTGCGTAGATAAATATTTTATTTAATTTAGGTATTGTAATTCATAATTGACTTTAAGATAAGAAGGTGTTATATTTCAAATATAGAAAATAAAGAAGGGAT
>CAJKQE010000113.1 GCA_905201915.1 uncultured Lachnospiraceae bacterium | reverse complement strand
GGACTTCTTCATATTTCTGAAATGTCTTGGGGCAGAGTAGAAAATCCAAAGAAAGTATTTAAAACAGGAGAGAAAATTACTGTTCTGATTAAAGAAATCAATGGGGATAAAATTGCATTAAGTTTGAAATTTGAAGACCAGAACCCATGGTTAAATGCATCTGAAAAATATGCAGTTGGTAATGTTGTAGAGGGAAAAATTGCTCGTATGACAGATTTCGGTGCATTCATCGAGTTAGAGCCAGGTGTAGATGCGTTACTTCACGTTTCTCAGATTTCCAGAGCACACGTTGAAAAACCATCTGATGTATTAAAAGTAGGTCAGGTAATTACTGCAAAAGTAGTAGATTTCAACGAAGAAGAAAAGAAAATCAGCCTGAGCATGAAAGTGCTTGAACCAGCTCAGGAAGAAGAAGAAGAAACAACAGAAGAATAATTATAGAATAAAGTTATAGTAAACAGCCACCACTTTATGTGATGGCTGTTTTTAATATTTCTTGGATATAATATTTTTGTATGGACAAAGATGAATTTTGAAAGGGCCAAAAAGTATAACATTCTTTGGTATGTAAATCTTCTTTTAAAAGAGGTAAAGAACAGGAGCTAGGAGAATAAACGAAAATGCCATGATATTTTTTATAGCAATTGGCAGCAGTTGCTTTTTGTCTATGCTGGGTATCGATATAAATAGCAACACTTTTATGAACAGCTTCATCTTCCAAAGGTAAATAGTAATAATTTTTATAGTCAGGATAATAAAATTTTAGAGTTCCCTCGTATAAAGGAAGTTTTATTTTTACCACACATTTTGAAGCTGTTATATAGCCGAAAGAAAAAGCAGCAGAAAGTTGGACCGGAATAGGAACAGGAAGTTTGAGAGTAAATAACAGCTCTTTGGTGATGGACTGGTTGACTTCTTGCTTTTTTAATTCTTCTACTTCAGTAAGTTCCCATTGCCCTTTGGGAAGCTGTTTTAAATTAAAGAGAGAAAGAATAGAAAGCATACCCACAAGGTCATCATAGTTGTGCTGTAAAAGAAGCTCTTCTGTTTCCTTAGAAGGTGTTTGAACATAGTTATGATAAATTTTTATCATTTCTTTTCCTGATAAAAGATCTTTTCTGGGATAGCCAGTCAATTCCTCGAAAGATTTTTGGGTATGATTGGGCATTTGCTTGAAAAAAGCAGGCATACGCAAAAATTCTCGATATAAATCAAGAGAATCCTTCTTTGAAAAAGGATTGGAAAGCTGATGCTTTTCATAGCGAGAAATGAGGTAAGGAATATCAAAAGAGTTCCCATTAAAGTGAATGAGCTGAGATTTGTTTTCTACAAAGGCAGAGAAAGTTTTTAAAAGCTGGCTTTCTTCTTCCTCACAGTTATGCTCCAGAAGAAACTGGATGAGTTGCCATTCTTTTATATCAGGCTGAAAAGAAATAAGCCCAATTAAAAATACTCGGCTTGTTTTGGGGCTTAATCCGGTAGTTTCGATATCAAAGAATAGAACATCTTTTGGATCACAATTTAGAATGGAAAAAGTGACGGGTAAAACTGTTGAAAATTGACGAAGAATTCGTACATTTGTTATCATTTTAACAAAATCCTTTCAAATTGTTTTTAAAATAATACGAAAAATTACTAAATTTTTCTAGTGATTTCTGCAAAAAAGTGGTATATTATATAACAGAGGAGAAAAAACATGAATATAGAAATTGCAGGTGTATCTTTATATTATATCATAAGCTGGTTTTTTGTATATAGCTTTTTCGGATGGCTATGGGAAACTGCTTATGTATCTGTAAGAAAAAGAAAATTTGTAAACAGGGGTTTTATTAACGGTCCGTTATGTACTATTTATGGTATGGGGGCTGTAAGTATTTATTTGATTTTAAAGCCTTTCGGAGATAATCTGGCTGTTTTATACATAGGCGGTGTAGTAGTTGCTACTATATTGGAGTACATTACAGGATGGCTCATGGAAAGGATTTTTCACACCCGTTGGTGGGACTACAGCCATAGAAAGTATAATCTTCAGGGATATATCAGCTTAGGGACTTCTTTGGGATGGGGACTATTTACTGTATTATTGTTTAAAGTACTTCAGCCTGTTGTTTCCTGGTTTACAGATTTATACCCACAGAAAATAGGAGAAATTTTTCTGATTGTGATTACGATTTTGTATATATTAGATTTCATTACTTCAGCTTGGGCAGCTTTTGGACTTACAAAGAATTTTGCAAAGATAGAAGATATGATGGAGGATATTGCGAAATATCTTCACAGCAGCAGGTTGTATGAGACAAAAGAAGAAATTCAGGAACGATTAGAAACAGTTAGAGCCCATATACGTACACAGGAGGTTGTGGAACGTTTATCTGCAAGAAGACAGGAATTTATGGGGCGTTTTGAAGCCTTATTTGAAGAAAAGCATCTTTTGGATGATGACAGTTATTTTGCAAAGAAGGCAGAAATGGAGCAGAAATTAGATGAATTTGAAAAAAAATATACAGATATTCGTAAGAAACAAAATATTGTGAAGAAGCGTATGGTCTACGCATATCCTGAACTGAAAAATCAGTTTAAGAAATATAGAAAGAAACATCAGAAACGCTAATTGGTTTTAACTGATTAGGAAAAATAAAGGAGGGACGAAATATGGCGTTTTTAACCTTTAGGGGTGGTGTGCATCCTTATGATGGAAAAGAACTGTCAAAAGAAAAGCCTGTACGGGAATATCTTCCCGGAAAAGAAATGGTTTATCCGTTGTCACAACACATTGGTGCTCCGGCACAGCCTGTTGTGAAAAAGGGTGATTATGTTCTGGTAGGACAGAAAATTGCAGAGATGGGAGGCTTTGTTTCTGCACCTATCCATTCTTCTGTATCAGGAGTGGTAAAAGAATTAAAGAAAGTAAGGAATAATGTAGGTTCTATGGTGGATGCAATCGTTATAGAAAACGATGAAAAATATGAAACTGTAGAATTTACATCGGTACAATCTTTAAAAGAACTTACCAAAGAAGAGATTATCGGCAGGATTAAAGAGGCAGGAGTTGTTGGTATGGGAGGAGCAGGTTTTCCCACCCATGTAAAGCTTTCGCCAAAAGAGCCGGATAAAATCGAATATGTTCTGGTTAATGGAGCAGAATGTGAGCCTTATTTGACTTCTGATTACCGCCGTATGTTGGAGCAGCCAGATTGGATTATCAATGGATTGAAATGTATTTTGAGACTTTTTGATCATGCAAAAGGTTATATTTGTATTGAAGATAATAAGCCGGATTGCATTGAAAAACTTACAGAATTGGTAAAGGATGAGCCAAGAATAGAAGTTACTCCTTTAAAAACAAAATATCCACAGGGAGCTGAGCGTTGTTTGATTGCAGCAGTAAGCGGCAGAGAAATCAATTCCTCTATGCTTCCGGCGGATGCAGGATGTGTGGTAGATAATATTGATACGGTATGCGCAGTCTATCGTGCGGTAATGAAGGGCGAGCCGGTTATGGATCGTATTGTTACAATTACGGGAGATGCCGTAGCAGAGCCGGGAAACTTTAAGGTGCGTCTGGGAACTTCTTTTGCAGAACTTTTAGAAGCAGCAGGAGGATTGAAAGTTCCTGCAAAGAAAATAATTTCCGGCGGGCCTATGATGGGATTTGCCATGTTTGATTATCACGTTCCTGTTGTAAAGACATCTTCTGCTATGCTTTGTATGTCAAAAGATGAGGTTGCAGAAAATGAACCTACAGCTTGTATTAACTGCGGAAGATGTGTATCTGCTTGTCCGGCAAGGCTGGTTCCATCCAGATTAGCTACTTACTCTGAAAATGGCAAAGAAGACTTGTTTGTAAAATATAGTGGTATGGAATGTGTAGAATGTGGCTGCTGTAGTTTTGCCTGTCCAGCTAAAAGACCATTGACGCAATCCATGCGTTCCATGAGAAAAATGGTTCTGGCAAATCGCAGAAAACCAAAGTAGGAGGAGAAAATCATGAGTGAATTATTACATGTTTCATCTTCCCCTCATGTAAGGTCGAAGGTGAGTACAGGCAGTATTATGCGTACAGTGTTTTTAGCGCTTATGCCTGCAGCATTATTTGGAATTTATAATTTTGGCTTAAATGCTCTTCTGTTGATTTTAGTTTCCATTGCAGTATGTATGGCAACAGAAGCCGGTTATGAAAAAATTGTACATAAGAAGTTAACTATTCAGGATGGCAGTGCGGCTGTTACCGGTCTTTTGCTGGCACTTAACCTGCCACCAAATGCACCTTGGTGGATTGCAGTGATTGGTGGAGTTTTTGCTATTTTAGTTGTAAAACAGCTTTTTGGTGGCCTGGGACAGAACATTATGAACCCTGCACTGGCAGCCCGATGCTTCCTTTTGATTTCTTTCACAGGAAGAATGACAGATTTCACTGTTCCAAAAGGTGGCTGGGGAAATGTTGTTGATACTGTATCAGGAGCAACTCCTTTAGCAGCTTTAAAAGCAGGAGAAAGCGTAAACTGGGTAGATTTATTTTTCGGGAATGTACAGGGAACCATTGGTGAGACTTCTGCCTTGGCAATTCTCATCGGAGCAGCAATTCTCCTGATAAACAGAATTATTGATTTCCGGATTCCATTGACTTATATCGGTACTTTCGCAGTATTTGTTCTGCTGTTCGGAGGTCATGGATTTGATGTAGAATATTTATTATGCCATTTATTTGGTGGTGGTTTAATGCTGGGAGCATGGTTTATGGCAACAGATTATGTTACTACACCAATTACTAAGGCAGGACAGCTTGTCTATGGTGTATGTCTAGGTATATTTACAGGACTGTTCCGTATTTTCGGTGGTTCTGCAGAAGGTGTATCTTATGCGATTATATTCTGCAACTTGTTGATACCTTTAATCGAGCGCTATACAATGCCACGTGCCTTCGGAAAAGGAGGTAAAAAAGCATGAAAAAGAATACAATATTAAAAGATGCCATGATTCTTACTGTAATTACTCTAATTGCAGGAGGGCTTTTAGGACTTGTATATGAGGTTACGAAAAAGCCTATTGCCAATCAACAGGAGAAAGCAAAACAGGAAGCGTACAAGGCGGTATTTGAAGATGCAGATACTTTTGAAGTATGCGTGGAAGCAGAAGATGCAGATTTGGCATCCGCTTTAAAAGAACAGGGATTTGAAGCTCAGAAAATCAATGAAATCATGGAAGCAAAGGATGCTTCAGGAGAAACTTTAGGATATGCTGTTAATGTGACAACTTCAGAAGGATATGGCGGTGACATTACCTTTTCTATGGGTGTCCAGCTTGATGGAACTTTGAATGGTATTTCTATTTTAAGTATCAGCGAAACTGCCGGACTTGGTATGAATGCCACAAAAGATGAATTTAAAAATCAGTTTTCTGATAAAAATGCAGAGGCTTTTGAGGTTACAAAAGCAGGTGCATCCGCTGACAATGAAATTAATGCAATCAGTGGTGCTACCATTACTTCAAAAGCAGTGACCGGTGGTGTCAATGCCGGAATTTGCGCATTTAATTATGTAAAGGAGGGAGAATGATATGAAAAAGAATTCACCTGTTGAACGTCTTTATAATGGTATCATCAAAGAAAACCCGACTTTTGTTCTGGTACTTGGTATGTGTCCGACTTTAGCAGTTACCACAGCAGCCATAAACGGAATTGGAATGGGACTTACTACAACGGTGGTTCTGGCAATGTCTAACTTATTTATTTCTCTTTTGAGAAATATTATTCCGGACAAAGTACGTATGCCGGCATATATTGTAGTGGTAGCCTCCTTTGTAACCATTGTTCAGCTTTTGCTTCAAGGCTTTATTCCGGTTTTATATGATGCATTAGGAATTTATATTCCTCTTATCGTAGTAAACTGTATTATTTTAGGAAGAGCAGAGTCTTACGCATCTAAAAACGGGCCGGTTGCTTCTATTTTTGATGGAATTGGAATGGGACTTGGTTTTACTCTGTCCATTACTATTCTTGCAGGCTTTCGTGAGCTGATTGGAGCAGGTACTTTATTTGGTTTCCAGATTATGCCGAAAGCTTATGAACCGGCTACAATTTTTATTTTGGCACCGGGGGCTTTCTTTGTTCTTGCATTTTTGGCAGCATTTCGTGCGAAAATGCAGGAAAAGAAACCAAAAGAAGAACAAAAACCTGTTCATTGTATGGAAGGCGGCTGCGCTTCCTGTAGTAATGAGTCTTGCAGCGGAAAATTTTATGATAATACAGTGAAAAAATAAGG
>CAJKQE010000112.1 GCA_905201915.1 uncultured Lachnospiraceae bacterium | reverse complement strand
ATTAGTTGATTTTTCGTTTGTTTAAAATGGATTAAAAAACTCTAGTATTGAAGCGGAAAATATGCTATGATAAGTAACAGAAAATACCAGATATAGTATAGGGTGAAAAATAATTACTAAATATATGAAAAATAGAATGTTGAAATACCAGAAATTAAAGGAGTACTGAAATGAAGGATTATATTAATCAGGCGATGAAGGGATTTTCTGAAGAAGAATATGCTGTCTGTAAATTGGAACAGGGGTATGAACGGTTAAAAAAGGCAGATATGACCGAAGAAGATATTTTGCAGGCGTTAATGAAGGCTGCTGTAGAGCTGACGCAGGAAACGGAGCCCAAATGGGAATATATTGGTGCCCGTTTTTTGTATATGAAATTTGAGAAAAGATTGAAACGGGAATTAGAAAGAAGGGGAATAAAAGATTTTTATGAGAAAATTCAATATCTTACAAAAGAAGGACTGTACGGCAATTATATTTTAGAGCATTATTCAAAAGAGGAAATTCTGGAAGCGGAAGGTTATATCAAAGCAGAGCGCAATGGTTTGTTTAATTATTCTGGATTGGATTTGCTTCTCAATCGTTATGTTATTCAGACTCATGACCACATTAAATTGGAGACACCTCAGGAAATGTATATGGGAATTGCACTTCATTTGGCAATGAAAGAAAAAAAGGATAAAATGAAGTGGGTGAAGAAGTTTTATGACATGCTTAGTAAGCAGGAAGTAACTATGGCTACACCTACTTTGTCAAATGCAAGAAAACCATACCATCAGCTTTCCAGTTGTTTTATTGATGTTGTTCCCGACAGCTTGGAGGGTATTTACAGAAGCATTGATAATTTTGCAAAAGTGAGCAAGTTCGGCGGCGGTATGGGAATGTATTTCGGAAAGGTGAGGGCAACAGGCAGTACCATTCGAGGATTTGAAGGCGCAGCAGGAGGTGTGATTCGTTGGATACGTCTTGTCAATGATACAGCGGTGGCAGTAGACCAGTTAGGTGTAAGACAAGGGGCTGCAGCAGTGTATTTAGATGTATGGCATAGAGATTTACCAGAATTCTTGCAGCTTCGTACCAATAACGGAGATGAGAGAATGAAAGCTCATGATATTTTTCCGGCAGTATGTTATCCAGATTTGTTCTGGAAAATGGCAAAAGAGGATTTAAATCAGAACTGGTATTTAATGTGTCCCCATGAAATTTTTATGGTGAAGGGATGGCGTTTGGAAGATTGCTATGGGGAAGAATGGGAAGAAAAGTACAGACAGTGTATAGAGGACGATAGAATTGAAAAACGTTGCATTACTTTGAAAGAAATTGTGCGTATGGTTTTAAAATCAGCAGCAGAGACAGGGACTCCTTTTACATTTAACAGAGATACGGTAAATCGAACAAATCCCAATGGGCATAAAGGAATGATTTATTGTTCCAACCTGTGTACAGAGATTGCTCAGAATATGCAGGAAGTGGAAAGTGTTTCCACAGAAATTAAGACAAAAGATGGAGAAAGCATCGTTGTTACAACTACAAAACCAGGTGATTTTGTAGTTTGTAATCTGGCAAGTCTTTCACTGGGACATCTTCCCGTAGATGATAAAGAGTATATGAAGGATATTATAGAAACGGCAATAAGAGCACTTGATAATGTTATAGATTTGAATTTTTATCCTGTGCCTTATGCACAGATTACGAACCAGAAGTATAGAGGAATTGGTCTTGGCGTAAGCGGATATCATCATCTTTTGGCAAAGAAGAACATTCTCTGGGAAAGTCAGGAACACTTAAAATTTGCAGATGAACTGTTTGAAATGATAAACTATTTTGCTATTTTGGCAAGTACAGATTTGGCAGAAGAAAAAGGGGTTTATCGATTTTTTGAAGGCAGTGACTGGCATACAGGTGCATATTTTACAAAACGGAATTATGTGTCAAAAGAGTGGCGGGAATTAGAAGATAAAGTAAGAAATACAGGTATGCGAAATGGTTATCTTTTGGCTGCTGCACCTACCAGCAGTACCAGTATTTTAGCAGGAACAACGGCAGGTCTTGACCCTGTTATGAAGAAGTTTTTTATGGAAGAAAAGAAAGGAAGTATGCTGCCCAGAGTAGCCCCTGACTTGTCGGTGGATACCTACTATTATTATCAGAATGCCCATAATATTGATCAGAGATTTAGTGTCCAATCCTGTGGTATCAGGCAGAGGCATATTGATCAGGCACAGAGCTTAAACCTTTATATTACAAATAATTATACGTTGCGTCAGCTTTTTGACTTGTACGTGGAAGCGTGGGAAGCAGGAGTAAAAACGATTTATTATATCAGAAGTAAATCCCTTGAGGTAGAAGAATGTGAAAGCTGTGCTTCATAGAAAGAAGGAGAATGAGATGGCAGAATTAAAGAAAAAACCACTGTTTAATCCGGAAGGAGAAACAGATGTGCGTTTTCGCAGGATGATTGGCGGAAATACTACGAACTTAAATGATTTCAATAATATGCGCTATGGCTGGGTGAAGGACTGGTATCGCCAGGCAATGAATAATTTTTGGATACCGGAGGAAATTAATCTTTCTCAGGATAGAAAAGACTATGGAAAACTTTTAGAAAAAGAGCGTCAGGCTTATGATAAAATTTTAAGCTTTCTTGTATTTTTAGACTCCATTCAGTCTGCAAATTTACCTTGTATTGGAGAGTATATTACGGCAAATGAAATAAATTTATGTCTTTCTATTCAGACTTTTCAAGAGTGTGTGCATAGTCAAAGTTACAGTTATATGCTGGATACAATTTGCAGTCCGGAAAAGCGTAATGAAATTTTATATCAGTGGAAAACAGATGAAAGATTATTAAAGAGGAATACCTTTATAGGTGAATTATATAATGAATTTCAGACGAAAAAAGACAGTTTTACATTGTTGAAAGTCATGATGGCAAATTATATTTTGGAGGGGATTTATTTTTATAGTGGTTTTATGTTTTTCTATAATTTAAGCAGAAATGGAAAAATGCCGGGTTCCGCTCAAGAAATTCGTTATATTAACAGAGATGAAAATACACATTTGTGGCTGTTTCGAAATATGATTTTGCAGTTAAAAGAGGAAGAACCACAACTTTTTACACGAGAAAATATAAAGCTTTTAAAAGGGATGCTTATGGAAGGCGTAGAACAGGAAATTGCATGGGGACATTATGTTCTGGGAGATGAAATTCCGGGACTTTCAAAGGCGATGATTACAGAATATATGAAATATTTAGGAAATCTGCGTTTTACAGGATTAGGTTTTGAAGTGGTATATCCGGGATATGAAAAAGAGCCGGAGAGTATGAAATGGGTAAGTTATTATTCTAATGCCAATATGGTAAAAACAGATTTTTTTGAGGCGAAAAGTACCGCTTATGCAAAAAGTACCGCTCTTTTGGATGATTTATAGAGGAATATATTGACTTTATATTGCGCTTAATACTATTCTATTAAATAAGTATTGACATAGGAGGACAGTGATTAAGTGGAAAAACAGGAAATTCTGGCAATTTACGGAACAGAATATAAAGAGATGACGAAGGGTCTTTTACTGGAAGCTGATTTGGAAGGTCAAATTTCAAATAAAGAGTGCAGAATAGGAATAAAACCAAATTTGGTAGCACCTTCTGAGGCTTCTTATGGTGCGACTACCCACAGTGAAATTGTAGCGGGAATTATTGAATATTTGCAGGCAAGGGGATTTTCTAATCTGGTAATGCTGGAAAGTTCATGGGTAGGGGATAAAACAGCAGAATCAGCAGAGGTTTGTGGTTACTATGAACTCTCAGAAAAATATGGTGTGCCTTTTATAGATTTACAGAAAGACTCGTATAAAACATATTCCTGTCAGGGAATGGAACTGAAAATCTGTGACGAAGTAAAAAGCTTAGACTTTTTGATTAATGTGCCGGTGATGAAAGGACATTGTCAGACAAAAATTACCTGCGCATTGAAAAATTTAAAGGGATTGATTCCAAATTGTGAAAAGAGACATTTTCACGCTATGGGACTTCATGAGCCCATTGCTCATCTGGC
This sequence comes from uncultured Lachnospiraceae bacterium, assembly GCA_905201915.1. Lineage (GTDB taxonomy): Bacteria > Bacillota > Clostridia > Lachnospirales > Lachnospiraceae > Blautia. Next base: position 2,452 of record CAJKQE010000112.1, on the reverse strand, counting down.
AGCAGAAATTGCACCGGATTTTACTGTGGTTGACAGTATTTGCGGAGATTGGGATTTTGAAGATGGAGGAAATCCAGTAGTTTTAAATCGTATTATGGCTGCAATAGATCCAGTGCTTTGTGATGCTTATGTGTGCCATTTTATGGGATATAAGGTGGAGGAAGTACCGTATATAAAAATGGCAGAGGCATTGGGAGCAGGAGATGCTCAATGGGAAAATGCAAGATTTCGCGAGTTAAATATGCCGAAACAGGGAGAATATATTCCAAAAGAAAGAAAAGTAGTAGAAGTATGTGATGCAGTAGAGGAAGTGGAGTCTTGCAGCGCCTGCTATGGTTATCTTTTGCCGGCTCTTTGGAAATTGAAAGAAGAAGGCATTTTAGAAAATTTGAAGGAAAAAATTTGTATTGGACAGGGATACCATGGAAAAGAAGGCAAGCTGGGAGTAGGAAATTGTACAAGAGGATTTCAGAATTATGTAAAAGGTTGCCCACCTACAGAAGAGGAAATTTATGAGTTTTTGAAAAATTACATTGTGGGAAGATAAAAAATGGACAGTCGCTTCACGATTATACAATCGTTAAAGTGACTGTCCTATTTTTAAAAGTTTTTTATTAAACAGTAATCCATCCCATAGCTTCTGATACAGCAAATACTAAAATCAGAATTAAACAGATAGGAGCAATCCATTTCAGCATAATATTATAGAATTTCTTAGATTTAAATGCTCCATTTAACTCTACCTCATCAGAAACTACTTTAGAACCGATAAAGTGTCCGATACAAATACAAGTCAGAATTGCAACAATTGGCATCAATACACTATTGCTCAGGAAGTCAAAGAAATCCAGAAGACCAAGACCGATAATTTTGATGAAGCTCAAAGGTCCAAAGCCTAAGGAAACAATAGCACCTAAGATTAGTACATAAATAGTAACAGAAATAGTTGCTTTCTTTCTGCTCCAGCCTAATTTATCTCTAATAATAGAAACGTTGGTTTCCAAAAGTGAGATAGAAGATGTAAGAGCTGCAAATAATACTAAAAGGAAGAAAACAGTTCCGATTACACCACCCAAAGACATGTCATCAAATACTTTTGGAAGTGTAATAAACATTAAGGAAGGTCCTTTACCAAGTGCAGCTTCGTCACCGCCTGAAAATACGAAAACAGAAGGAATAATCATCAAACCTGCCAGAAAAGCAATCGCTGTATCAAAGATTTCAATCTGTCTTACGGATTTTTCCAGATTGCAGTCCTTTTTCATATAAGAACCATAAGTAATCATAATTCCCATTGCAAGAGACATGGAGTAGAACAACTGTCCCATAGCTGCAAGTACTGTCGTAGCGGAGAATTTAGAAAAATCAGGAAACAGGTAATATTTTACGCCTTCCATAGCACCAGGGCGTGTGATACAAAAAACAGAAACACCCAAGATTAATACAATTAAAAGAGGCATCATAATACGGCTTGCTTTTTCAATTCCTTTTTCTACACCAAAGATAACTACAATTGCAGTAACGATGATATATAATGCAAACCAGAATACAGGAGAATCAGCTCTGCTGATAAAGCTGGTAAAATATTCATCACCGGCTGCTGCAGTAACATTGCCTGTCAGGAAAGTTACAAAATATTTCACAACCCAACCGCCAATTACACAATAATAAGGTGTAATAACGAAAGGAACGATACATGCCAGATAACCTACGAATTTAAAACGTTTGTCAAGGGCTTTAAAAGCACCTACAGCACTTAATCCTGTTTTACGTCCAATGGCAATTTCTGTTATCATAAGAGTGAAGCCAAGAGTTACCGCAAGAATTAAATATACCAGTAGGAAGATACCTCCTCCGTATTTCGCAGCAAGATAGGGAAATCGCCAGAGATTACCAAGACCTACAGCTGAACCGGCAGCAGCAAGAACGAATCCCATTTTGTTTGAAAAAGATCCTCTTTTTTTGTCCATAAACATCACCTCTTAAATTTTTAAATTAATTATTTATGTATATTATAGTCAATGTCACTTTAAAGTGGTACATTGATTAGTATATATAGCCCTTATTATGCCACTGAATTGTAAAAAAAACAAGAATTTTCTTAAAAAAATCAAAAAAAAATAAAAAATCAAAAAAAATAAAATGTACTTGACGAATATGTATATATATGGTAGACTGTGAGAGTCTGAAGAAGAAAAAGAAAGCAGAGTATCCACTCTCACCTTAGCACAAATGAGTGACTATGGTTTATATGAAGATAATGAGGCGCAAGGCGTTTTCTTATGCGGATAAACAGTGGATAGTTTGTAGAACTATCCTTTTTTATATATTAGGAAACTGCTCTGTGAATTCTTGTTCTTTCTTTTATCAAGTTCAAGCAGCCTAAGGCTGTAAGGGTTATCAATATTATGGAGGTGCACTACTATTAGCGATTTAATGATTAACGAACAAA
>CAJKQE010000111.1 GCA_905201915.1 uncultured Lachnospiraceae bacterium | reverse complement strand
TGATTTTCCAGTGTTTTCAAAAGTATCGTTATCTAACGTCAGCTTTTGACAGACCAGCATTTCAGCGAATGATGGACGATGTGGATGCGGGAAGGATCAACTGCATCATCACAAAAGACCTTTCCCGTTTTGGTCGTGAACACGTTATGATGGACTACTATTTGGAATTTGTGTTCCCAGAGAAGAATATCCGTTATATCGCTGTTACAGAAAATGAGGATACCGAAAAAGGTCTCAGTGATTTCGTTCCTTTCAAAAATCTGTTCAATGAATGGTTTGCCAAGGACACCAGCCGTAAAGTAAAGGCTGCGCTTCGTGCAAAGCACGCTGCCGGTCAACGTATCTGTACTTACGCACCTTTGGGCTACAAGAAGCATCCTGAAATCAAAAATGCTATTGTGGTGGATGAGGAAACCAAATGGATCGTCGAGAAAATCTTTGAACTTGCTTATCATGGTTCCGGTGCTGCAAGTATTGCCCATAGGCTTATTGAAGAAAAGGTTCCCACATCCGGTTGGCTCAACTACACCCGATACGGAACATTTGCTCACATCTACGCAGATGCCCCAGAGGAAAAACAGTACGATTGGTCAATCGGTCAGGTAAAGGAAATTCTGAAAGATGAAACCTATATCGGCAACAGCGTCCACAACAAGCAGACCAACATTTCTTACAAGAACAAAAAGAAAATCCGCAAGCCAAAGGAAGAATGGTTTCGTATCGAGAATAAACATGAACCTATCATTTCCAAAGATGTTTTCTATCATGTGCAGGAGCAGATTGCTTCCCGCAGAAGAAAGCAGAAAGATGGCACTACCAAAATTTTTTCTGGTCTTATAAAATGCGCTGACTGTGGCTGGTCTCTTGCCTATGGTGAGAATCGTCAGAATAAAACGCCGTATGGTCATTACCATTGCAGTAATTACGGACAAGGCACCGGTAAATGCTCCATGCACTATATCCGCTACGATACGCTTTACACCTATGTATTGCTCCGAGTTCAGTATTGGACAAAAGCTGTCCGAGAGGATGAAGAAAAGCTCTTAGAGAGCATCCTGAAGGCTGGAGACAAGGAAAGAGCCGCTGCCATGAAGAAACACACAGCGGAGCTTGCAAAAGCTGAGAAGCGCAAGACAGAGGTTGATAGGCTGTTTGCCAAAATGTATGAGGACAGAGTTTCTGAACGCATTACCGAGTACAACTTCAATATGCTGTCTCAGAAATACCAGATGGAGCAGCTTGAACTGGATGAAAAAATCCAGAAACTCAAAGCGGCCTTATCAGAAAGCAAACAGTCCGTGGAAGATGCAAGGAAATGGATTGAGATTGTCAAACAGCATTCTGAGCCTACGGAACTGACCGCAGAACTGCTGAATAACATGATTGATAGAATCGTAGTCCATGAAGCAGTCAAATACAATAACGGTTTTCGTGAACAAAAGATAGAGATTTATTACCGTTTTGTCGGTAAAATTGATTGATACAAAAATCTGAGTGTCAGCAGATTCTGGCACTCAGATAAAACAATATCTTTAACTAAGGGAAACAGGAATGTCGGTTCCTGATTCCGATATGCTGATTTCCATATCAGAGGTTCTAGAAACCCCTGTTAGTATTTTGCTTGGAGAAACTATTGTTGAAACTAAGATCAGTGATTTAGAAGTAATTTCAGAAAAATTGGAGATTATAAATTTACAACTCGCACAAAAGAAGATTGCAAGACGAAAAATTATTCAAGGATTACTTATTATATTGTGTGCAGTTATCGTAATAATTTCAGCGGTCTTAATTGAATTAAACAGCCCCTATCTAAATTGGAATTATAATGACCCGGAAACAGCTGTTTTGGGAGTTGGTTTTCATGCATTTGAATGGTTGTTTTTCAGGTTAGCGCCGATAGTCTTTGGTGGAGCAGTTGCTGGAATTTTCCTGACACGGAAGAAGGCGTAAAACTCCGTTTAAAGGAGAAGTCAAGAAGTATAACAAAACGCATGTATTAAGACATACTTTTTATAAAAATATGGAGATAAAGGAGAACGGGGCAATGAAATTAAAGAATATTTTGATTGTTGTAAAAGATATTGAAAAATCAAAACGCTTTTATCATGATTTGTTTGGGCTTGATATGGTACTTGACAATAACGGAAATATGATTCTGACGGAAGGTCTTGTGTTACAGGATGAAAAAATATGGAAAAAATTTCTTGGAAAAGATATTATCCCGAAAAACAATTCTTGTGAGTTGTATTTTGAGGAACAAAATATGGAAGCGTTTATTGAAAAACTGGAAACATTATATCCTTCGATTCAATATGTTAATCGTCTCATGGTGCACAGTTGGGGACAGAAAGTAATTCGTTTTTATGATTTGGATGGCAATTTGATTGAGGTTGGAACGCCGATGTAGCGCGTTCTGTACCGTCAGTCTGGGGAATATGCTACAATTAGACTCACACAGAAGGCTTAAATATATAAAGGAAGAGAGGGAATCGTATTATGTTTTCATATGAGGAGATACAAAAATACAACGAAACAGATATTTGTATTTATAAGTATATTGTTTCCAATATTGATAAGGTTCAATATATGACTATTCGGGAACTGGCAAAAGCAATACATATCTCTACTTCAACGATATTACGTTTTTGTAATAAAAATAATTTTGAGGGATACTCTGATTTTAAAGAAGCCTTGAAAAAGGAAATTGTCTTACAAAATACATATCCTCCAATGGAAGAATTGCAGGAACTTTCTGATTTTTTTGCCAGAGCAAATTCGAGTGCGTTTGAAAAGAAATTGTTGTTTGCAGTCGATGCTATTCGAAATGCAGATTTGACAATTTTTGTGGATATGGGATCATCCGGCACACTCGCAAAATATGGAGCAAGATATTTTGCAAATATGGGACATTTTGCAGTAGGATTAGAAGATACGCTTTATCCGATTACAACATTTCAATGGAAAAATACAGTTGTAATTGCTCTTTCTGAAAGTGGCGAAATAGATCGGTTGATTGAAGCTATTCACCAGTTCAAGCAAAAGCAATGCACGATATTAAGTATTACGAATTCGTCTGCATCAACGTTGGCAAAAATGTCTGATTGGAATTTTTCGTATCATTTGAGCACCAAACGTATCAATGGGGGATATAACGGAACTACACAGATTCCGGTTATTTTCATCGTTGAAGCTTTGGCAAAGAGAATATAAGAAACAGGCTGTTACTTGCTTTGTAACAGCTTTTTTTCTATTCTGAAGTCAGGAGGTGATACGATTGACTGAATTAGAAAAATGTATGGCAGGGGAGTGCTATAATTGTCATGACAAAATTTTTCTGGATTTTAAAAGTCGTGCAACAAAATTATTGAAAAAATATAATGCACTTGAATATGAACAGAAAGAAGAAAAAGAAAATATTTTAAAGGAGCTATTTGGAGAAATCGGTACAAAGGTATCAGTTGCATTACCGTTTCTCTGCGATTATGGGCGGAATATTCATGTGGGAAATAATGTATCTGTCAATATGAACTGTACTTTTGTAGACTGCAATAAAATTACCATTGGTGATAATGTGCTGATTGCATCAAATGTGCAGCTTTATACAGCAACACATCCTGTCGAGTTGGCAGAAAGATATGTTGCAAACTTAGAAACAGAACAATTAATCCGGTGTACCTATGCATTACCTATAAAAATTGGGAATGGTTGCTGGCTAGGTGGTGGCGTTATTGTTCTTCCGGGGGTAACGATAGGCGATGGCTCTGTTATAGGTGCTGGAAGTGTTGTTACAAAGGATATACCGGAAAATTCGCTGGCAGTAGGTAATCCGTGCAGGGTAATTCGTAAGATTAACGGAGAAAGTATATAATGTTTAAGATCGTTGCTTTTGATATGGATGGAACAATAGCAGACACAATTCCAATGTGTATACAAGCGTTTCAAAACAGTATATCGCCGTATGTAGACCATGAACTTGGCGAAAAGGAAATTATGAAAACATTCGGTCTTAATGAAATAGGTATGGTCAAATCTGTTGTTACCCAAGATTGGGAATCTGCAATAAAGGACTTTTACGACCAATACGAGCAGCTGCATGATAAAGTTACAGAAATGTTTCCGGATATGTTAAGACTATTAATGTTTTTGAAAAAGCAAAAAATTGTAGTAGCGTTGATTACAGGGAAGGGTGAAAAATGTTGTGCAATTACGTTGAGAAAATTAGGAATATCAAACATATTTGATGAAATACTATGCGGTTCAGAAAGAGCTGCGAATAAAAAGGAAAATATGGAATATCTTCTGTGCAAATATTCTATATCTAAAGATGAATTTTGTTACATAGGTGACACTGTTGAAGATATAAAGGTTTGCAGAGAACTAGGAGTGATGTGTATTTCTGCGGCATGGAAGAGACATGCAAGTACAATTAGCTTAGAAAAAGAGAATCCTGATTACGTTTTTCGTTATGTTCAGGAGTTATATGAGTATTTTCAATTAGAAAAAGTTCCTCAATTGAAATCGCCCCCAATTTGTGGTAAGATTGAGAGGATTTAAAAGGTATTTTTTGGAGGTTGAAAAGATGGAAAGTTATAAGAAAGAATTTATAGATTTTCTGACAATGCTTTTCCATAAGTTGATGTAACTTCTTAAACCCTTGTATTTACTGATGTTTTGCAAGATTTTGAAAATAGTAAAGTGATGTAATATATCATAAAATGGTGTAGTTTGATACAAAAATGGTGTACTAAATGGTGTAGTAAATCGGAAAGAATTATTAAATTGAATGATAAAAAAATGTGAGACTATTGTTTGTAGAAATGCAAAAGTATGTATTTGGGTAAATATGTTAATTTTTATTGCTGCGATTACTGAAAAGTGATATACTTAATTCATAAATTCAATGTTTGAAATTTTAAAGATAGGAGGATATTGAAATGAAAAAATTTGCTTTAGGGATAATTTTATCTACTATTGGATTTATATATTCATTTGCCTGCTTTGTATATACTATTTTAAATCCATGTATTGTAAATGGTCAAAGTGGTTTAATCGTATCTTTTAGGGAAAATGATGTACTACTTCCCTTTTTAATTTCTATACTTATCCTTATTATAGGAGTATTGATTTGTGGATATGAAGCATATAGGAAAAAATAAAAGGTTGGGACTGCTTTTCCCAACCTTTATTTACATATTATTAAATTTTTTTGTCAATGCTATATTCTGCATAACGTAAAGGATTTTTAAATGAACCGCTGATTGAAGGACCTCTTCCCATATCTGTGATATAGTAGCCTTTATATGTACCTTTGTCAGCATAGAACTTTACTCTATACTCTCGACTATTATATACACTATTTTCTGGTGGTCCTGAGAAAGATTTAGTTTTAGTATATGTTTTGGTAATAGTACCATTCAATTTTAAAGCGTTTTTTGCTTCTTTATGTGTTACAGATGCCGCAAGTGATTGAGTCCAAGTTTCGCTTAATGTGACTTTAGAACCTTTGGCAACAGATATAACAAAACTATCTTTATCCACATAATTCGATTGAGTTGTATTTTTTTGTGTGATTTCAACGCCCATAACTAATCGAGGTTGAATCGTTGGTTCTGCTTCAACATAATTTGAAATTATAATTCTTGTATTAGGATTTTCACGTACAATTTCGGAAATATCTTCTTCTGGCATATTATATGCATTAGACTCAATAATAACTTCTGTATTGTTTTCCTTAGAATAGTATGTTCGTTCATAAGGTTGTGCTGATTCAGAAGCATATACTTGTACTGGAAGAATTGTTGCTACTAATAAACAAGATAACATACCCATTAATTTTTTCTTAATCTTCATAGAAACGCTCCTTTCTGAATGTAATACAAATTTTAACAAAGAATTCTTAATATTTTACACATATACCATGGGAATCAATCCTCCTTGCTTTTAGATTTTTGGTTGTTATATCGTGTTTTTTACCAATAATCAATTATATTTGGGCGATTTTGATAAGAATATTATTATATGATGAAGTTAGTTGTACAATTATAGTGAGGTCAAGGATCAAGGCGAAGCCGATACGCCGTAGGGCAGTCCTTGACGGAACGGACACAGCCAACAGCACCATGATACAGCAGAGGACTTGAAAGGTCAGAAACCTTGCAAGTCCTCTTGTCTGTTACTGGGGGTTATGCTTTAAGTAAAGTGCTTCTTTTACCAGTTCTTTTTCAAATGCCTTTATGTGACCGCTCTGTATTCCATTGTCGATATAAAAGCAATCGTCAGCTTGTGAGTAGGACAGCGTGGAAACTTTCGGTTCATAAGTCTTTGTATCAATTCCATAATAATAGACGGTGGCAGTTGAAAGTTCCACGCTGATACTGTCAAAATCTCTTGTGAAAACGCTGTGCTTGTCTGCATGGAAAAAATCAGACGGACATTCGTAGAACTCGGAACTATCTTCTCTTAAAAATAATGGCAGTATGTGTACTTCATTTCCGCTTCGGTTGACAAGGACAT
>CAJKQE010000110.1 GCA_905201915.1 uncultured Lachnospiraceae bacterium | reverse complement strand
TCGGCAATGAAAGTTTAATAGAAGAAGAACTTCAGGAAAGACAGATTGATGCCTCAGAGGAAGTGCTTTACTATGGATATCAAAGCTTGTCAAAGGAAGAGCAGAAAGTCTACAGACAGATTGCAGAAGGATTAGAGCAGCAAGAAGCAGAAATTAGAATAACGCCTCTTTCGGAAGAGCGACTAATGACAGTTTTTAATATGGTGATGATTGACCATCCGGAATATTTTTGGGTTGAAGGTGAATTTCAATATACCACTGTGGAGGACTTGAATGAAAATACGAAAACAGCTATTCAGTTGATGCCTGTATATACTGTAGAAAAAGAGCAGACAGAAAGTTTAAAACAGCAGATTGAACAGCAGGCAGATGCGTGGATTGCCGAAATTGATGCGTCTTTTGACGCGTATGAAAAAATTAAAAGTGTGTATGAGCTTTTAATTCGTGAAGTAGAGTATGATGAGACCAGCCTTTATAATCAAACGATTCAAAGTGTGTTTTTGGAAAAGAAAACAGTGTGTATGGGATATGCAAAAGCAACCCAGTATCTATTAAATAAAATGGGCATTTTTTGCACATTGGTAACAGGCAATATTTTAGATGAGGCGAATTCCAGTCATGCATGGAATTTAGTCCGAATTGGAGAAAATTATTACTATGTAGATACTACATGGGGGTCTCCCGGATATAATGCACAGGGAGACAGAGAAGATGCGATTTCCTATAGTTATTTATGCTGTAGTGATAAGATAATTAGCGCTACACATAAAGCAAATGAGGATATTTTACTGCCCTCCTGTACGGATGAAAGTTATCATTATTATCGAAGAAAAGGCTGCTGGTATGAAACTTATGACAAAGAGCACATTTGTGATGTGTTAAAAAGGGATATTGAAACAAACAGCCCAAAGACAGAACTATGTTTTCAGAGAGAAGAAGAATATCAGCAGGCGGTGCAGGATCTTGTAGAAGGTAATCTAATACAGGAAGTTATTCAAAAAACATCGATACTTTCTCCAGGACAACAGGTTTCCTGGCAAATTTCTTACGGAGGAAAGGACAATTTATTGGTAATCCTGTGGAATTGAAAAAAGAACTTGCAAGTTTCTGGGAATAGTGTTATCCTAATAAAGAACTAGATAGTTATCAAAGCATAAGAGTGGACCACTGGTCCACTCTTATCGTTTGTATACCTAAGGAATGTAGGGAGAAGGTGAGAACATGAGTAAAAAAGAAATTTATGAACAAAAAGCAGAATCATTATTGGAACCTATTGTAGCAGAACATAATTTTGAATTGGTGGATGTGGAATATGTAAAAGAAGGCAGTAATTTTTATCTGAGAGCCTATATTGATAAGCCGGAAGGAATTACTGTAGACGATTGCGAAGTTGTCAGCAGGGCATTTTCCCAGAAACTGGATGAGGAAGACTTTATTGACGAAGCTTATATTATGGAAGTAAGCTCTCCCGGTCTTGGAAGACCTTTGAAGAAGGAAAAGGACTATAAAAGAAGTGTGGGTAAGGAGCTGGAAATCAGAACTTATCGTGCAATCAATAAAGAGAAGGAATTTTACGGTATTTTAAAGGAATATAATGAAAGCAGTGTGACGATTGATTGCGAGGGAACAGAAATGATTTTTCAGAAATCAGATATTGCCCTTATTCGTCTTGCATTTGATTTTTAATTTTAGGAGGAAAGTAAAAAATGAACACAGAATTATTGGAGGCACTCAACATTCTGGAGAAAGAGAAATCTATCAGCAAAGATACTTTGTTAGAGGCTATTGAGCAATCTTTAATTCAGGCATGTAAAAACCATTTTGGAAAAGCAGATAATATTAAAGTAAATATCAATCATGAAACATGTGATTTTGGTGTGCTTGCAGAAAAGACTGTAGTAGAGGAAGTCTATGATCCGGTTACGGAGATTAGTCTGGCAGATGCAAAAATGATGAATTCTCAGTATGGACTGGGAGATATTGTAAATGTGGAAATCAAATCAAAAGAATTTGGACGTATTGCCACACAGAATGCAAAAAATGTTATTTTGCAGAAAATTCGTGAAGAAGAAAGAAAAGTGATTTTTGATCAGTATTACGGAAAAGAAAAAGATGTAGTAACAGGTATTGTACAGCGTAGCTTGGGAAGAAATTACAGCATTAATTTAGGAAAAGCAGATGCAATTTTAACAGAAAATGAACAGGTAAGGACAGAAGTATTTAAACCTACAGAAAGAATTAAAGTATATATTCTGGAAGTAAAAGACGCACCAAAAGGGCCAAAGATTATGGTTTCCAGAACACATCCGGAATTAGTAAAACGTCTTTTTGAGGCAGAAGTTACAGAGATTAAAGATGGAACTGTAGAAGTAAAGAGTATTGCAAGAGAGGCAGGTTCTCGTACTAAGATTGCAGTTTGGAGTAATGATCCAGATGTAGATCCGGTAGGTGCATGCGTTGGTATCAATGGTGCAAGAGTAAATTCTGTTGTAGAGGAATTAAGAGGAGAAAAGATTGATATTATCAACTGGAGTGACAATCCTGCTCTTTTAATTGAAAATGCATTAAGCCCTGCAAAAGTTATTTCTGTTACTGCTGATCCGGAAGAGAAAAGTGCAACAGTTATTGTTCCGGACTTCCAGCTTTCTCTGGCAATCGGTAAAGAAGGACAGAATGCAAGACTGGCAGCAAGATTGACAGGATTTAAAATTGACATCAAGAGCGAGACACAGGCGAGAGAAGCCGGTGAATTAGATATCTATGAGGAAGAATATGAAGAAACACCTGCTGAAGAAGGCGCAGAAGAAGCTTATGTAGAGGAAGTAAGTGCAGACGAGACAGTAGAAGAATAAGGTGAGTGTATGAGTACAGGAAAGAAAGTCCCTATGCGAAAATGCGTGGGCTGTGGTGAAATGAAAAACAAAAAAGAAATGATGCGTGTATTAAAAACAGCAGAAAATGAAATTGTTTTAGATACAACCGGCCGTAAAAACGGAAGAGGTGCTTATTTATGTTTTTGTAAGGAATGTTTACAAAATGCCGCAAAAAACAGGGGACTGGAACGTTCTTTAAAGGTAGCCATACCAAAAGAGGTTTACGAAAACCTTGAAAGGGAGTTTGAGAATATTGAGCAGAAGTAAAGAACTGGCTTTTTTAGGTCTGGCGGCAAAGGCAGGAAGAATTGTAAGCGGTGAGTTTGCTACTGAAAAGGGAGTAAAAGCCGGGCAGGTTTTTTTAGTCCTTACAGCGCAGGACGCATCAGAAAATACGAAAAAAAAGTTTAAAGATATGTGCACATATTATAAAGTGCCTTTATATAATGTGGGAACAAAGGAGGAATTAGGAGGCGCCATTGGAAAAGATTATCGTGCATCTCTCGGGGTGACAGATGAGAATTTTGCTTTGGCAATGATTAAAAAATTGGAAAAAATGGGTTATTAACATGAGAAGGAGGGCAATATATGTCAACAATAAGAGTTTACGAACTGGCAAAGGAAGTAAACAAAACAAATAAAGAGGTTTTAGATTTTCTGAAATCGAAAAATATAGAATTAACCAGTCACATGAGTAATGTAGACGAAGCACATGCCAATATGGTAAGAGACAATTATAAAAAAGGAAATAAAATTACTCAAGAAGGAAATCATCCTGCAAAACAGGAAGATGGTGAAAAACCTAAGAAAAAGATTATTCAGGTATTCCGCCCTCAGAATGCCAGCCATACATCTGAGAAAAAACAAAAACCGCAGGAGCATAGAAGCGAAGAAAATAGAGGTACACAGGATTTGAAACAGGAAAATAGAAATAACAATCGACCAAATAATAATCGTTATAAAGAAAACGGAGAAAACCGTCAGGGTAATCGTAATAACAACGGAGGGGAAAATCGTCCGAACAACCGTTTTAATAAAAATAACGGAGAAAACCGTCCAAATAACAGAGGAGGAAATGGAGAAAATCGCCAGAACCGTCCGAATAATCGTTTTAACGGAAATGGGGAAGGTCGTCCAAATAACCGTAATAACGGAGAAAACCGCCCAAATAATAATCGCTATAATGGCAATAATAATCAAGAAGGCCGTTCCAACAATCGTTTTAATGGAAATGGAGAAAATCGTCAAGGCAATCGTTTCAACAATAATAACGGAAATGCAGAACGTTCAGGCAATCGTTTTGGAAATAATCAGGGAGAACGTGGAAACGGACGTTTTGGGGGCAGAAATGATGGAAGAGGAAATGACAATAGACGTGAACAATCCTCTAAATTTGATGCTCCAAAGCTGGAGTTTGTAGAAAAAGACAGTCGTAAGGCAAACAGAGAAAATAAGAAAAAAGACAACCGCAGGGATGAATATCAAAATCAGGGAAAACGTCCAAATCAAGGCGGACGCAGACAGGCGCAGAAAATTCCAAAAGCAATGCAGCTTCAGAAGCCAGTATCTCATCCTAAGGAAGAAAAGAAAGAAGAAGTAAAAGAAATTACTCTTCCAGAAAAAATGACAATTCGTGAATTGGCTGAAAAAATGAAAATGCAGCCGTCTGTTATTGTGAAAAAACTTTTCTTAGAAGGCGTTATGGTTACAGTAAACCATGAAATTGATTTTGAAAAAGCACAGGAAATTGCCTTAGATTATGATATTGTTGCGGAGCAGGAAGAAAAAGTAGATGTAATCGAAGAACTTTTAAAAGAAGAAGAGGAAGATGAAGCTACATTAGTTTCCAGACCACCGGTTGTATGTGTTATGGGACACGTTGACCATGGTAAAACATCTCTTTTGGATTGCATTAGAAAAACTCATGTAACAGATCGTGAAGCAGGTGGTATTACACAGCATATCGGTGCTTATATGGTAAGTGTAGATGGAGAGAAGATTACTTTCTTAGATACACCGGGACATGAGGCATTTACTGCAATGCGTATGCGTGGTGCAAATGCAACAGATATTGCAATCTTAGTAGTAGCAGCAGATGACGGTGTTATGCCACAGACAGTAGAAGCAATTAACCATGCAAAAGCTGCCGGTGTAGAAATTATTGTTGCAATTAATAAAATTGATAAACCAAGTGCAAATGTGGAGAGAGTAAAACAGGAGTTATCCGAATATGAATTAATTCCAGAAGATTGGGGTGGAAGCACTATTTTTGTTCCTGTTTCTGCTCATACAGGTGAAGGAATTGATAACCTTTTGGAAATGATTCTTTTAACTGCAGAAGTTGCAGAGCTGAAGGCAAATCCAAACAGAAGAGCAAGAGGGCTTGTTATTGAGGCTGAGTTGGATAAAGGAAAAGGTCCTGTGGCAACAATTTTAGTGCAGAAAGGAACATTACGTGTAGGCGATTCTATTGCAGCAGGAGCATGCTCAGGTAAAGTTCGTGCTATGATTGATGATAAGGGCAGAAAAGTAAAAGAAGCAAGTCCTTCTACACCAGTTGAAATTCTGGGATTAAGTGATGTACCGAATGCAGGAGAAATTTTGGTTGTTACAGAAAATGACAAAGAAGCGAAGAATTTTGCAGCGACCTTTGTATCTGAAAATAAAAACCGTCTTCTGGAAGAAACAAAAGCAAAAATGTCTCTGGATGATTTATTTAGTCAAATTCAGGCAGGTAATCTGAAAGAATTACCATTGATTGTAAAAGCTGACGTACAGGGTTCTGTAGAAGCAGTAAAACAGAGTCTTGTAAAACTGTCCAATGAAGAAGTTGTTGTAAAAGTAATTCACGGCGGCGTTGGTGCTATTAATGAATCTGATGTTACACTGGCAAGTGCTTCTAATGCAATCATCATCGGATTTAACGTAAGACCGGATGCAACTGCAAAATCTGTTGCAGAGCAGGAAGGTGTTGATTTACGTCTGTACCGTGTTATTTACCAGGCAATTGAAGACGTAGAAGCTGCTATGAAGGGTATGCTGGATCCTGTATTTGAAGAAAAGGTTATTGGTCATGCAGAAGTACGTCAGATTTTCAAGGCATCCGGTGTTGGAAATATTGCAGGTTCTTATGTACTGGATGGTATTTTCCAGAGAAATTGTAAAGTACGTATCAGCAGAGAAGGTGAGCAGATCTTCGAAGGTGAGCTGGCTTCTCTGAAACGTTTTAAAGATGATGTAAAAGAAGTAAAAGCAGGATATGAATGTGGTCTTGTATTTGAAGATTTTAATGACATCAAAGAAGAAGACAGAGTAGAAGCATATATTATGGTGGAAGTTCCAAGATAGAGCTTTTAAAAAGCGGAAAGGAAATCATGAGAAAAAACAGTATTAAGAATACCCGAGTAAATGCAGAAGTTCAGCATGAACTGGCGAACTTAATTCGGGAAGGGATTAAAGACCCAAGAATTCATCCTATGACATCTGTCACAGTAGTAGAAGTGGCTCCGGATTTAAAAACATGCAGAGCCTATATCAGCGTTATGGGAAATGAAGAAGCTAAAAGAAATACCATTGCAGGCTTAAAAAGTGCAGAAGGATATATTCGCAGACAGCTTGCAAAAAATATCAATCTTAGAAATACTCCGGAAATTCGTTTTATTTTAGACGAATCTATTGAGTACGGTGTTGCCATGTCAAAATTGATTGATGAAGTCACCGGAAAAGAGGAGGTGCAGGAAGATGGAGAAAATAACCAGTGAATTAGCAGGAGTGAAAACAGCAGCCATTGCCGGTCATGTAAGACCGGACGGTGACTGTGTAGGCTCCTGTATGGGGTTATATTTGTATCTG
>CAJKQE010000109.1 GCA_905201915.1 uncultured Lachnospiraceae bacterium | reverse complement strand
GGTGTTTCGGATTTTTTCAGATGTATTCTCTGTATCAAAGCCTAAAAGTACAACGCTTGCACGCTCATCCACTTCTGTAACAACTTCTATTCCTGCTTCCCGAAGCTCCTTTATTAATGACTTTGTTCCCATGCAATAAACCACTTGGTTTGGATAATTTTCCTTTAAATACATAGCAGTTGCCTGACTGGAAGTATAGAAATTTTCATATTCTGCCTCAATTCCCATTGCCTGAACTTTTTGTACATAATCTTCTACGGATTTTGAAGAATTGTTGGTAATGAACACATATTGTCCTCCTCGTCTTTTAATTTCTTCAAGGAATTCCAGTGTTCCATCAAAAATTTGATTTTCGTTATAGATTGTTCCATCCATATCTAAAAGATATAATGTTTTTTCTTTTAATTTATCTGCAGACTTTCCAGTATAATCCAGCATTTATTTCTCCTTCTGCAGCCTCTTACCTACTCTCTACATTTTTCGTAGCAATGAGATCTACTCCCGTACCTCCTATATCTTTTAAGACAATATCCCCAATTTTTACAGGTGCCTGTACGGTAATATTTTTCAAACTGGCTGCACATTCTCTGATTTTATTCTTTGGAATATCGGAGGCTGTCTTCACAGAAACAACAGAAATTTTCCCCCCTGTAACCATGACACTGGATGTAAGAATTCTAGTAGGATTTGTAACTTCCTTTTCTCCATAACTTTTCCCTTTGGGACATGTATTTCCTTCTACTTTTATCACTTTTTCCCCGTCTAATGTAACGGTAAGGGCACATCCTAAAGGACAGTTAATACAAGTTAATTCCCTGATATTCATCCTTATGCCTCCTCCAATTTCATAATAATTTTATCGAATTTCAACTCCTGTGTCAAATCTGATTTTTTCAGAATAACCTGCTCCATTTCTCCAGGTGCCATCTTCTTTCTTTTCTTATGCACAATCCGCTTATTGCCTAAATAAACATTTACATATACATTTTCATATACTTTTCCCACACGAAATCTCACAATCAAACTTTCTTCCATATTCTCTGGTCGCAGTTTTTGAGGAACTGTATAACGAATACCTCCTTCAGGATGAATGGTAACAAGTGTTTCTTTTCTATCCAACGCTTGCTCCTGCAAAAATACTGCTGCCTGCTGTCCTGCCTTTTTTGCTTCTTCTGAAACATAATCAACTAAATCATGCACATGAAGTACATTTCCACAGGCAAAAATTCCTTTTACATTTGTTTCTAAACTTTCGTTTACCACAGGGCCGGAAGTGACTCCTGAAAGCTCAATTCCGGCTTTTACAGATAATTCATTTTCTGGGATTAAACCACAGGATAACAACAATGTATCACAAGAATAAAACTCCTCTGTTCCTGGAATTGGTTTGCGGTTTTCATCTACCTGTGCCAAAGTAACTCCTGTCACTCGCTCTTTTCCATGAATTTCTACCACTGTATGACTGAGTTTTAAAGGAATATCAAAGTCCTCCAGACACTGTACAATATTTCGCTGCAATCCACCGGAATAAGGAAGCAATTCTGCCACTACCTTAACCTTTGCTCCTTCCAATGTCATGCGCCTTGCCATAATAAGCCCAATGTCTCCTGAGCCTAAAATCACGACTTCTCTCCCCGGCATCATCCCTTCCATATTTACCAGTCTTTGGGCTGTTCCTGCTGTATAAATTCCTGCCGGACGATATCCCGGAATATTCAGTGCACCTCTCGGTCGCTCCCTGCATCCCATAGCTAAAATCACAGTCTTTGTCTTTAAACTCATCAGACCATCTTCCTTATTCATAGCAGTTACTATTTTTTCATCGCCACAATCTTCAATGTCCAACACCATAGTATTTAATTTATAAGGAATATTCTTTTCAAAAACCTTCTCAATAAAACGCTGTGCATATTCCGGTCCTGTCAATTCCTCTTTGAATGTATGTAAGCCAAAACCATTGTGAATACACTGGTTTAAAATACCACCTAATTCATAATCTCTTTCTAAAATCAGAAGCTTTTCAACACCGTTCTCTTTTGCTGAAATGGCTGCCGCAAGTCCTGCCGGACCGCCTCCTACAATAATCAATTCATATTCCTGCATGATTTTTCTATCCTTTCTTATGCTAATTCTTCTTTAATTTTTCCTGTTAAAAGCGTAGATGTTCCTCCTGCTTTTGTAATTTCCAATGGGGATTTTTGAAGTTCTCTTTCTAAAATTTCCATTACTTTAGGTGCACAAAATCCTGACTGACATCTACCCATTCCTGCTCTGGTTCTTCTTTTCACCCCATCTAAAGACTTAGCACCTAAAGGTCTGTGAATTGCATTTACAATCTCTCCTTCTGTAACTGTTTCACATCTGCAAATCACATTTCCATATAAAGGATTTTCTGCTATCAATGCTTTTAATTCCTCTTTTTCCATTTCAGCCACACAAGGAATGTCTTTTCTTCTTGGATTAAATTCTTCCTTTTTCTCTGCTTTTAGCTTTCCTGCAATACTATCTGCCAAATATTCTCCAATTGCAGGTGCACTGGAAAGTCCCGGTGACTGAATTCCCGCCGCATCAAAAAATCCCATCGCATCAGAAACCTCTCCTAAAACAAAATCTCCGCCTTTTTCTGCTGCACGCAGCCCTGCAAAAGACGTAATAACCATATTCAGAGGAATATTTTCTGCACTTAATTTTGCCATTTTTGACAATTTTGCAATTCCTTCTCCTGTGGTGTCAATTCCTTCTTTATCCTCTATGTTTTCAGCTGTAGGCCCCGCCAGAAGATTTCCATGAACGGTAGGAGTAATCAACACACCTTTTCCCATAGCAGTAGGAAGCTGAAATATAGTATGAGATACAAAATTTCCTGCTTTCTTATCCATAAGACAATATTCCCCTTTTCTGGGAGTAATCAAAAGCTTTTCTTCACTGACCATGTTATGAAAAACATCTGCGTATACACCGGCAGCATTGACAATAGATTTTGTCTCATAACATCCCTTTGTAGTATCTATCTTATATCCTTTTGTCATCTTCTGAATGTCTTTTACCTCTGTATCAAAAGCAAATTCCACTCCGTTGACATTGGCATTTTCTGCTAACGCAATGGTCAATTTAAAAGGACAAATAATAGCGCCTGTAGGTGCATAGAGCATTGCTTTCACATTTTTTGAAAGATTTGGCTCTATTTCCCATATTTTTTCTCCAGTAATAATTTCCAATCCCTCTACACCATTTTCTATTCCTTTTTGCTTTAAATCGTCTAATTTGTGTAAATCTTTTTCATCAAAGCAAAGAACCAGAGAACCATTCCTTTTATATGGAAAATCCAATTCTTTTGACAACGCTTCCATTTTCTTGCTGCCTATTACATTCATTTTCGCCTTCCATGTTCCCGGTTCCGCGTCAAATCCCGCATGAACAATGGCGCTGTTTGCTTTGGAAGTACAGCTGCACACATCTTCTCCTTTTTCTAAAACAACTGTTTTTAACTGATATCTTGACAATTCTCTTGCTACAGCACAGCCTATAACTCCTGCTCCAATAATTACTACATCATACATATTTTATCTCCTTCCCAGACATTATATCTGCTGCATTTTTAATCAAAAAAAGATAGAACAATAAGGCATAAGTTTTCTTATGCTCTATTCGCTCTATCTCTTATCTCCCGCGTATTTATTCTATTTTACATAAACCAAACTTTTTGATTGGTGGTGGATATGGAAATGGCTCCTGCATCAAGGGCCGCCATAATATCCTCTTTATCCGATATCAAACCTCCTGCAATCACAGGTGTTCTATTTTGTTTGCAAATTTTTTGTATAATCTTCGGCATTACTCCCGGAAGTACCTCTATCATATCAGGATACACACTTTCTGTCTGACGTTTAATACTCTCAAAAGCCATAGAGTCAATTACAAAAAAGCGCATAATGGCAAACAATCCTTCTTCCTTTGCCTGACGGATTACTGACGGTCTTGTAGAAATAATTCCATCCGCATGTGTCACAGATTTTATATAAGTAACTGCAATTTCCTTACTGCTCAATCCGGCAATTAAATCAATATGTATAATGACTATTTTCCCTGCCTTTTTTAAGCGACTGACAATCTGACTGATATTACAAATATCACCATATAAAACAAACACAATAGGAATATCTGAGTGAATACATCTTTTCAGACCTTCGTCATCCTTTATGGCAGCAATGACCGGACAATCCTCAAATGCCTCTATAAGCTGAGGTCTCATACTTCCACCTTCTGTCATTTAATAATTGATAAGTTATTATTTCTATGAAATAATAAGACAAGAGCATAAAGCTGTCATACAGCCTCTGTTCTTGTCTCTTACTCAACTCTATTGTACTACACATATTTCATAGTTGCAAGTTAATTATCTGTAAAAACATACAATGGGACATCCTGCCTCAATACTTTCGTAAAACTTCCCTGCAAAAGAAACCGGAAGGTTAATACAGCCATGAGAACCGCTGTTTTTATAAATGTTTCCGCCAAATTTCCCTCGCCAGTTTGCATCGTGTAAACCAATTCCTCCATTAAAAGGCATCCAATAGGATACCGGTGACTCATAGTCATAGCTGCCATCTGGATTTGGTGCAGGACGCAAAACCTGATCTTTCTGCTTATAAGCTAATGAAAATACACCCGGCGGCGTTCTTCGACTTTTATCATTATAAGTTCCTGATACAAAGTCAGATTCCATTAAAAGTACCCCATCTTTATAATACCACAAATGCTGTGCACTTAAATCTAATTCCACATAAGTGTTTCCAATATCATTTGTGCTGTAAACTTTACCCTTTTTTGCATATACCGGTTCCCTTTCAATATTGCTATGAGACTGAATATCTTTTAAAAGCTGAGCTCTTTCACCTTTTATGTCAATAAGATATCCATAACTTCCCCCTGATACAGTTACCGGCTCACCTGTATAAGTGCTTGTGAAAGTTCTTTTTGTTCCAATCGTGTTATATTTCTCTCCCAACACCTGTACATAATCTCTGATATGCTGCTGTAAAACACCTAAATTCTCCACATAATTTCCGTTTTCATCATAAGTCATCCAGTCTTTTACTGTCATACCATCCAGAACTTCTTTTTTATCTCCAAAAGTATATGTCACGGTCACTGCAGCACACCCATTCCAGACCTCCTGCTGATGTTTCAGCGCCTCATCTTCACTTGTAACTGCAGGACGCATATAAATGTCTGCTTCTTCGGCTGAAAAAGTATTTTGACCTGCTTTTACTGATGTAACTATCTTTTCCGTCAACAGCGCTTTATCAAGTGTAGAACCTAATTCTTCTGGTTTTATGACAAAATTATTGTTTTCAAAAGCAATATATGCATCTTTAGGCGGTACCATGTTTGCATCCTGCATACATGCAAAGGTATTCAGTTTTTTCTGAAGCTTTGTCTCATCAAAAACAATTCCTTCTCCCACTTCATAATCATATTGTCTAAAAAAACCTGAAGTCCATAAAAAGGGATTTTGTTTTTTCATATATTCCTGAATTTTTCCATCGGAAAGATATTCATAATCAATTTCCTTGCCATCAATTACTTCTTTTTCTCCATCTTTAAAAGCTATTTCCAATGAATAATCTTCTATTTTATCTTCTATTTTTTTCTCTGCCTCTTTTGCTGTTAAATTATCACAGGAAACTCCATTTATCTTTGTTCCTTTAAAAAATTTATCCTTATAATAAAAAGCTCCTCCTACATATAAGAGTCCAAAGGTACATATTGCAATCATCCCACCTATAAAAGCTTTTTTCCGCCGATTTCTGCGCTTTTTCTTCTTCCCCATATTTATAAACTTCCTTTACTTCATTTGTATCACTATTTATCTATTCTATCATACTTATATTACAATTCCTCTATATTTATCATGTATTTATTTACAAAAGAAATACTTATTTTTTAAATTTTACAATAAAGTTTTGATATTTTGATGGTATAAAAAATGAGACAGGACCTACACGTTGGAGAAGGTTCTAGCTTAAAACCGCTCTATGATATTAGAAATGTTAATATAAAAATCCCTGCTTTGCAGAAGTTCTGCAAAACAGGGATTTTTTTCTCGTCCGGACACATTTATAACATTATTTTGTTAATTGAATTACTCTTCTGTTTTTCCGTAAAGAGTAACCAGTTTATTCAGGTATTCGTATCTTTCCTTAGCTTCAGATTCATTCTTAGCGAACAGTCTAGCAGCTTTTTCTGGGTTAGAACGTTTCAGAGAGTTGTAACGAACTTCTCCATCAAGGAATGCCTGGTAATCTTCTGTTGGAGCTTTAGAATCCAGAGTGAATTTGTTTTCTGCTGCTGGATTGAAGCGGAAGTTATGCCAGTATCCACATTTAACTGCTAATTCTTCTTCTGTCTGAGCTTTGCTCATACCTTTCTTAATACCATGGTTGATACATGGAGCATAAGCAATAATCAGAGATGGTCCCGGATATGCTTCAGCTTCAGCGATTGCTTTTACAGTCTGGTTGAAGTCTGCACCCATAGCGATCTGAGCAACGTATACATAACCATAGCTCATTGCGATGGAAGCCATATCTTTCTTCTTAACTTCTTTACCACCAGCAGCAAACTGTGCGATAGCACCTGTTGGTGTAGATTTAGAAGACTGTCCACCTGTATTAGAGTAAACTTCTGTATCGAATACCATTACGTTGATATCCTGTCCGGAAGCTAATACATGGTCAACACCACCGAAACCGATGTCGTATGCCCAACCGTCACCACCGAAGATCCACTGAGATTTCTTAGCTAAGAAATCTTTGTTCTTAACGATGTCTTTGCATAC
>CAJKQE010000108.1 GCA_905201915.1 uncultured Lachnospiraceae bacterium | reverse complement strand
GGAAGTGCGATGTTTGCAGCGTTCCAATCTTGCTTTTTTTGAATTCCTTTTAATGTTAATTGCATATTTATTTCTCCTCTTTTTCAATAGCTTCCCATAAACCGCACAGATAGGCGGCTCCCAGTGCTCTGTCATACAGTCCATATCCGGGCATGGCTTTTTCATCCCACATCATTCTGCCGTGATCCGGGCGAATTGGCCCCTCAAAACCTGTATCATGGAGAGCTTTCAAAATTTCATACATATTAAATGTGCCGTCAGAGCTTAAATGGGCACTTTCTTCAAAATCACGCATACCGTCATTAAAGCGGAGGTTTCTTACGTGAGCAAAATGAATTCTGCCTTTTAACATGCGAATGGTTTCAATTAAATCATTATTCAGATTTGTTCCATAAGAGCCGGTACAGAAGGTAATACCGTTGTGCTTATTAGGAACCATATCAATCATTCGTTTTAGATTTTCCTGTGTTGAAATAATACGGGGAAGTCCAAAGACACTCCAGGAAGGATCATCAGGATGAATTGCCATATTGATGTCGTATTTGTCGCACACAGGCATAATAGCTTCAAGAAAGTATTTTAAGTTGGCAAAAAGCTGGTTTTCATCAATGCTTTTGTACAGTGTAAAGAGTTCTTTTACTTTTTCCATACGTTCCGGTTCCCAACCGGGCATAACGGAACCATTCATATCTTTTTTTATTGTTTCAAACATTTTTTCCGGCTCTAATTTGTCAATTTGCATCTGACTGTAGGCAAGAACCGTAGTACCATCAGCTCGTTTTCTGTCAAGTTCTGTTCTTGTCCAGTCAAATACCGGCATGAAATTATAGCAGACCGTGTGGATATCGGCTTTTCCCAGATTTTCCAGTGTTTTTACATAAGCTTCAATATTTTTGTCTCTGTCCGGTGCACCTGTTTTAATAGCATCACTGACATTGACGCTTTCAATACCTGCCAGATGCAGACCTGCGTCTTCTACTTCTTTTTTCATAGACATAATTTCGTCAAAAGACCAAACATCACCGGGAAGTTTTTCATAAAGAGTTGTAATAATACCTGTTACATAACAAATTTGGCGAATTTGTTTTAGAGTGACTGTATCGTGTTTTTTACCATACCATCGCATTGTCATTTCCATAAATTGAGGTCCTCTCTTTTTGTGTATTTTATAGTTAGTATTATAAAAATTTTGAAAAAAATACAAATTTGTAACAGTGTTGTGTATGTTGTAAAAATGGTGGTTCTGTATTACAATGATTTCAATATAAAGAACAAGGTAGAAGAAATGAAAGATTACGAAATTTGTTATTATAATGATAAAAATGTAGGTGATGATGAAAAACATACCCATTCTTATTATGAAATGTATTTTTTTCCAGAGGAAAATGCTTCTGTTTTTGTTGAGGATAGGATTTATAAATTATGGCAAGGTGATATCGTGATTTTGCCTCCTGGAATTTCGCATAAAATAATTCTTTATGAACAAAGTGAATCTCACAGTTATTTTGCTTTTCGTATAAGCAGTGAATATTATGAGAAGCTTTTACAAATGTCCAATGATTATGCATATATGATGCAGTTTATAAGGAAGACAGCGCAGTATATTTACCACAATACACAGATGGAATTTTGGGACATACAATCTACAATTTTTCATTTACTGGAAGAAATCCACGGAAGCCAGTATGGCAAAGAAACAAAAATTTTTATAGGGATTTGTGATTTGTTTTTGTTGCTGAACCGGATGGTATATAAGCAAAATCATCCTCAAGAAATAAAACAAGACCAGAATTTGTATGGGAATATACGGAAATATATTGATGACAATTTGGAAAAAGAGTTATCATTAGAATATTTGTCAGGAAAATTTTTGATAAGCAAATATCATATTGCTCATGTTTTTAAAGCAAATACAGGAATTTCTATTCACCAGTATATTATGAAAAAAAGGCTTATAGTATGTAAAGAAGCAATCTTAAATAATCATAGTATTAGTAAGGAATATCAAATGTTTGGATTTAAGGATTATTCCAGTTTTTACAGAGCATTTAAAAAAGAATTTGGAATTTCTCCAAAGGAATATAGAGATTTACATATACAGTTAGATAATCACAAAGAGGTGTAAAAAATGTATCATGGATTTGGGGAATTTATCAGAGGGAAGGGCAAAAAAAATATATGAAACTTGTGGTGCTATTTTATGCGTTCTGCTAAATTTGACAATGTGTTTTCTGGTATTTGATTTTTTCAATATTTTTATATATTTTGAAGAAGGATGGTGTCTTATACCTGCAGAACAGTAAAAAAATATCAAATCCAGCTGGGAGAAAAGAAGTACAATAAAAAGCTGGTTTTGCTAAGCGATATTCACACAGGCTCTTTTGTTAATGAAAAATATCTGGAGAAAGTCATAGAAAAAATGAATGAGATAAATGTAGATTTGGTTTTAATTGCAGGAGATACTTTTGATGTAAAGGCTTTTGAATGTTGTAACCTTCCAAAACTGGAAGAAATGTTCAGAAAGCTGCATTCCAAAGAAGGGGTATATGCAAGTCTTGGAAATCATGATCCTCTCCCGTCAGATAGAAAAGTGAGAGAGTTTTTTGAGAAAGCAGGAATTTCCCTTTTGATAGATGAGAAAGCAGAAACGAGAGATTTTTATGTTATAGGGCGTGAAGATGTGACTTCTTGTCCGGATAGAAAAAGTCTTGCTGAAATACTTCCAAAAGAAAGAGGAAAGAAACCGGAAATTGTGTTAGACCATAATCCCGGTGGAATAGAGGAAGCTATAAAAAATAAAGTTGCTCTTGTGTTGTGTGGTCATACACATAAAGGACAATTTTTTCCTGCGACTTTTTTTACAAGACTCGCCTATGGAAAGAAAGACTTTTACGGATTTGCAAAAAGAGAGGAAACCCAGAGCATTGTGTCTGCGGGAACAGGGTATTTTCATATGCCTATGAGAATTGGAAGTAATAGTGAAATTGTACTTATAGAAATATAAAATAGGCCGCCACATTAAGTACATATCGGGAATAAATGAAGGTTCCTGATTGCCGCTTAATGTGACGGTCTTTTTATTATTTCGCAAAAAATTATGTCTTAAGTATTAGTTATCCTCTTCAGTCATAGTGTATACCTGACGTTTTCTTGCCATTTCATCACTTGCTAAGTATTCATCATAAGTTGTAATTTTATCAATTAAAACACCGTTTGGAAGGATTTCCATAATACGGTTTGCTGTTGTCTGAACAATCTGATGGTCATGAGATGCAAAAAGTAAGACACCAGGGAATTTAATCATACCATTGTTTAAAGCTGTGATAGACTCCATATCCAAATGGTTGGTAGGCTCATCTAAAATTAAGATATTAGCACCGGAAATCATCATTTTGGAAAGGAGACATCTTACTTTTTCACCACCGGAGAGTACACGAACTTTTTTTACACCGTCTTCACCTGGGAAAAGCATACGTCCAAGGAAACCACGTACATAAGTAGCATCCTTAATTTCAGAATAACCGGTAAGCCAGTCTGCAATGGTTAAATCGTTGTCAAATTCTTTTGTGCTGTCTTTTGGGAAATATGCCTGAGAAGTTGTAACTCCCCATTTGTAAGTACCTTCATCCGGTTCCATTTCGCCCATTAAAATCTGGAAAAGAACAGTTTTAGCACGTTCATTTCCACCTACAAAAGCGACTTTATCATCGTGACCTAAAGTAAAAGTGATATTATCTAAAACTTTTACACCATCAATTGTTTTAGAAAGTCCTTCTACCATTAAAACTTCGTTTCCGATTTCACGGTTTGGACGGAAGTCAATGTAAGGATATTTACGGCTGGATGGACGCATATCATCTAACTGGATTTTTTCCAGAGCACGTTTTCTGGAAGTTGCCTGTTTAGATTTAGAAGCGTTAGCAGAAAATCGGGAAATAAATTCCTGAAGTTCTTTGATTTTTTCTTCTTTTTTACGGTTAGCTTCTTTCATCTGTTTGATTAAAAGCTGACTGGATTCATACCAGAAGTCATAGTTTCCGGCATAGAGCTGAATTTTACCATAATCAATATCAGCGGTATGTGTACAAACTTTATTTAAGAAGTAACGGTCATGAGACACGACAATAACAGTATTTTCAAAGTTAATAAGGAACTCTTCAAGCCATTCAATGGCATCTAAATCAAGGTGGTTGGTAGGCTCGTCAAGAAGCAGAATATCAGGATTTCCGAAAAGTGCCTGTGCAAGAAGCACCTTAACTTTTTCACTTCCCTTTAAATCGGACATAAGGGCATAGTGCAAATCAGTATCAATTCCCAGACCGTTTAAAAGCATAGCTGCATCAGATTCAGCTTCCCAGCCGTTCATTTCGGCAAATTCTCCTTCTAATTCGCTGGCACGGATTCCGTCTTCATCTGTAAAATCTTCTTTTGAATAAATTGCCTCTTTTTCTTTCATGATATCATAAAGGCGTTGATTTCCCATAATAACAGTATCCAGAACAGGATAGGAGTCATACTTAAAGTGATCCTGCTGTAAAAAGGACAAACGCTGCCCCGGAGTGATAGTAATATTACCATTTGTTGTTTCTAACTGTCCTGACAGGATTTTTAAAAAAGTAGATTTACCTGCACCATTGGCACCTATTAAACCATAACAGTTGCCTTCTGTAAATTTAATATTAACATCTTCAAACAGTGCTTTCTTTCCAATTCGTAAAGTAACATTATTTGCTGCAATCATGTTCTAATTTTCCCTCACTTATTTTATAAAACAATTTTTATGATTTCTGCGTAATCTCTTTTATTGTACCTGAAAACAGGGAATTTGCAAGTGTTTCTTACGAAAAATACTTGATTAAAGGAGTACAGATTGATATAATAATGCTCTGAATAAGAATAATTACCTAATAAAGAAATACAAAGATAAAGAGGGGAAATATTCCATGTTAATTACAAGAGAATGTGATTATGGTGTGCGAATTATCAGAGCATTGGCATCTGGTGATAAAATGTGTGTGCACCAAATATGTGAGCAGGAAGACTTGACACCTGCTTTTGTTTATAAAATTTTAAAGAAGTTGGAAAAGAAAGAAATCGTAAAATCTTTTCGTGGGAGTAACGGGGGATATGCATTAAAAAGTTCTATAAAGGAACTGACATTGCTGGATATTTATTTGGCAGTAGATCCGGAATTTTATATGATTGAATGTATGAATCCTCAAAAACCATGTACACATAATCAATCTGACTGTGGATGTGCTGTACATAGAGAACTGGCGAGAGTACAGCAGATTTTATTGACAGAATTAAAAGCACATTCTATTGCAGAAATTATCGGATTAGAAAAGGAAGAATAAAGCAGATTTGTTTTTTTGGAAAAACATTATGTTTTCTTTGGTTTTAGAAATAGACATGCCCTTGAAATCGTGTTATAATTTAATATAGACTTCGGGATCGAAGTGAAATATTGTTGAAAACAATGTTCAAGTTCAAGGAGGAAAAATCAAATGGCTAGAAAGATGAAAACCATGGATGGTAACCATGCAGCAGCTCATGCTTCATATGCTTATTCAGATGTTGCGGCTATCTATCCGATTACCCCTTCATCCGTAATGGCAGAAGCTACAGATGAGTGGGCAACACAGGGAAGAAAGAACATTTTCGGACAGGAAGTACAGGTTACAGAAATGCAGTCTGAAGCTGGTGCTGCTGGTGCAGTTCACGGCTCTTTGGCAGCAGGTGCCCTGACTACTACATATACAGCATCTCAGGGTCTTCTGTTGATGATTCCAAACCTTTACAAAATCGCTGGTGAGCAGTTACCGGGCGTTATCAACGTATCTGCTCGTGCTTTAGCAAGCCATGCACTGTCTATCTTCGGAGACCACTCTGATGTTTATGCATGCCGTCAGACAGGCTGCGCTATGTTATGTGAATCTTCTGTACAGGAAGTTATGGACTTAACACCGGTTGCTCATTGCTCCGCAATCAAAGGGAAAGTTCCATTCATTAACTTCTTCGACGGATTCCGTACATCTCATGAAATCCAGAAGATTGAAACATGGGATTACGAAGATTTAAAAGACATGGTAGATATGGACGCTGTTGACGCATTCCGTAAACACGCTTTAAATCCAAATCACCCATGCCAGAGAGGTTCTGCTCAGAACCCGGATATCTTCTTCCAGGCAAGAGAAGCATGTAACCCATACTATGATGCATTACCTGCATTAGTACAGGAATACATGGACAAAGTAAACGAAAAAATCGGTACAAACTATAAATTATTCAACTACTACGGTGCTGAAGATGCTGAACACGTAATCATCGCTATGGGTTCTGCTTGTGAAACAATTGAAGAAACCATCGATTACTTAATGGCAGCAGGCAAAAAAGTTGGTCTTGTTACAGTTCGTCTTTACAGACCATTCTGCGCTGAAGCATTAGTAAACGCTATTCCTGAAACTGTAAAACAGATTTCTGTATTAGACAGAACAAAAGAACCAGGTGCTCTTGGCGAACCATTATACTTAGATGTTGTTGCTGCATTAAAAGGCACAAAATTCAATGACACACCAATCTTCAGCGGACGTTACGGATTAGGTTCCAAAGATACAACACCAGCTCAGATTGTTGCTGTATACGAAAACACAACAAAAGAAAAATTCACAATCGGTATTGTTGATGATGTTACTAACTTATCTCTTGAAGTTGGTGCTCCTCTTGTTACAACACCAGAAGGAACAATCAACTGCAAATTCTGGGGATTAGGTGCTGACGGTACTGTAGGTGCTAACAAGAACTCCATCAAGATCATTGGTGACAACACAGATATGTATGCT
>CAJKQE010000107.1 GCA_905201915.1 uncultured Lachnospiraceae bacterium | reverse complement strand
AAGTATGGAAATTAGAAGGCGGCGGATTTGCAGATTGTTTAATGGTTGCTACGGTAGCTGCAATTCTTAGTTATATTCCTATTGGAATTATTTCTGAAAAATTTGGAAGAAAAAAATGTATACAGGGTGGTCTTGTACTTTTGCTTATCAGCTATCTGTCAGCTGCATTTTTCCCGGTATATCATCCGGCAATTAATATTGGATTTGTATTGATTGGTATTGGTTGGGCATCTATTAGCGTCAATTCTTTGCCTATGGTAGTGGAAATCTGCTCTTTAGGAGATGTGGGAAAATACACAGGAGTGTATTATACTTTTTCTATGGCAGCACAGATTTTTACACCGATTTTTTCGGGATTTTTAATGCAGCATGTTTCTTATCGAATACTATTTCCTTATGCCTGTGTCTTTACGATTTTGGCAATGATTACCATGCGTATGGTAAAACATGGAGACAGTAAGCCACAAGGCAAGAAAAAGGTATGGGAACATTTTGATGTGGAGGATTAAGGAATGAAGATGAAAACAGCAGCAGCGATTACCAGTGCTTCTTATTTAGGGCTTATAATGCCAAGAATCTTTCAAAGACCAAAGCAGGTGAAAAAGGTTTATTATGCTCATAGAGGATTACATTATAATGCAGGAAATGCTCCGGAAAATACTGTGGCAGCTTTTGCAAGAGCAGTAAAAGCAGGATATGGAATTGAACTGGATGTACAGCTTACAAAAGATGGACAGGTAGTGGTTACTCATGACTTTCATTTGAGAAGAAATTGTGGAATTAATAAAGAGGTAGACGAATGTACTTATGAGGAGCTTTGTCAGTATCCTGTATTTTTCTCAAATGAAAGAATTCCCTTGCTTACTGATGTATTAAAACTGGTAGATGGAAAAGTGCCTTTGATTATCGAATTAAAATATAAGGATGGAAGTAAAATCTGTGAAAAGACGGATGAAATTTTGCAGAATTATAAAGGTGAATATTGCATTGAGTCTTTTCATCCACAGGTTTTATTGTGGTATAAGAAAAATAGACCTTGGATTTGCAGAGGACAGCTTTCTATGAATTATCAGAAAGAGGAAGGCTGGCATCATCCTCAATATTATATTATGCGACATCTGTTGCTGAATTTTTTGACTAAACCGGATTTTATTGCTTATGATTGGAAAGGAAGAAAGGGGATTTCTCTGTGGATCTGCAGAAATCTTTTTCGATGTCCTACTTATGCCTGGACAATTAAAAGCAAAGAGCAGTTAAAAGCAGCAGACAAATATTTTGATCATTTTATTTTTGAAGGTTTTAGACCTTAAAAGGATTTGGAGAATTTATGGCAAAAAAAGTATATGCAGTAAAAAAAGGAAAGAAAACAGGAATATTTGCTACATGGGAGGAATGTAAGGCAAATGTTCATGGATATCCAGGAGCACAGTTCAAAAGTTTTGCCACAAAAGCAGAAGCAGAGGCGTATTTGGGCAACAGCTCTCAAGAAAATAATTTAGCAGAAACAGAAGAGAATGCTTGTATTGCTTATGTAGATGGAAGCTTTGATGCCGCACAAAAGGCATATTCCTATGGATGCATCCTTCTTTATCAGGGTCAGAGAAGGGAAATGAGCAAAGCCTTTTTTCATACAGAAGATGTCAGTATGAGAAATGTGGCAGGAGAACTGGAGGGCGCAATGGCTGCCATGGAATATTGTGAAAAAAACCACATTTCTAAACTACATCTGTATTATGATTATCAGGGAATTGAATCTTGGGCAACAGGAGAATGGAAGCGGAATAAGCCGGGAACCATTCGCTATAAAGCTTTTTATGATACCCTGCAAAATGTGCAGGTGGTTTTTCATAAAGTAAAAGGCCACAGTGGAGTAGAGCTAAACGAAGCAGTAGATCGTTTAGCAAAAGCTGCATTGGGAATTGTATAATTCTTGTAACAATTTTTTTCCGGTGTTCATACTGGGGAAAATGTGGCTTCCAAGCTTAGCAACAGGCATAATTCCCAGAAGGGAGTTTGTGAGAAACATTTCATCAAACTCTCCAATATCTTCCGGCAGGATAATTTGTTCTTTTATTGAATATGTAGAATAAAGGTATTCTCTCATGATACCTGGAAGCATTCCGCAAGATAGAGGAGGCGCTGTTATCTGATTGTCTTTTATAAAAAAGACATTGGTAGTAGCGCCTTCTGCAATTTCTCCTTTTGTATTTAAGAAAATAGGTTCTTGAATTCCCATTTCTTTTGCGTGGCGTTTTTCCATAATACAATCCCCATAATTTAAGGTTTTGTGATAAGTGAAAGGAGAACTTTCATTTCTTTTTACATTGGAAAGGGCAGTAGAAAATCCTTTTTCATAATCTGCTTTTTGATAGTTATTTGTCCGTGTGGTTATTAGTATATTTTTTTCCGAAACAGTAATTTTTAATACTTTTCTTCCTTTCTGCATTTCTTTCTGCGTAAGGGCTGTTTTTACTTTTTTTTCTATTTCAGAAAAATCAACGTTCAGGTTTAAAAATTTTAAGGCCAAACGTAGCCGTTTATAATGTTGAGGTAAAAATTGTGGAAAGCCATTTTCAACAGCAATGGTTTCAAAAGCACCTAGTCCAAAATAATATCCTTCATCCGGTATAAACATTATTTTTCCTCCCATAAAGCTTCTAATAGAGCCTTTGCTTTTTGCAGGGTTTCTTCATATTCAAATTCTAAATCTGATTCACAGGTAATTCCTCCGCCAACGCCCAGATGATATTGATTATCTTGATGAACAGCAGTGCGGATAATAATATTAAAATCGCAATTTCCGTCAAAAGAGAAATAACCCATAGAACCGGTATACAGATTACGCCGGTCATGTTCTAATTCATCAATAATTTCCATAGCACGTATTTTAGGTGCACCTGTAATAGAACCTCCCGGAAAAGCAGCTTTTATTAAATCAGAGGTATGAAGTTCTTGTTTTAATTTTCCTATGATAGTGGTAACTAAATGAAAAACAGTGGAGTAAGTTTCTACTGCAAAATGTTCCGTTACTTTTACACTTCCCGGTTCACAGACATGGTTTAAATCGTTTCTTTCTAAATCTACAATCATTAAAAGCTCGCTGCGGTCTTTTGAGGAGTTTTTAAGTTCTTCCTTTAATATTCTATCTTCCAGAGGAGTTTCCCCTCGCTTTCTGGTACCTTTGATAGGACGTGTTTCAATACAGCCATCAGTTACCTTTAAAAAGCGTTCTGGTGAAGAACATACAACTTGAAAAGTATCACATTGGAAAAAGCCTCCAAAGGGGGAAGGATTATGAGTACGTAGATAACGGTATACCTCATAAGGGGATTTTTCACTTTTTATAGTGAGCTGTTGTGTCATATTTGCAATGTAAATATCTCCTTCTATGATATAAGAAATCATTTTATCAATGGCTTCTTTATAATCTTCTTTGGTGAAATTTGGAGTAAATTCGGCAAGGGAGGAATGCTTTTCAGGTTTTTTATAAGAAGGACATTCTTTAATTTCTTCTTCTAAATCTTTTATTGCCGCATCGGGATTTTTTGTCTCTCCTCGTGCTGTAAGGTATAGAGATTTTTCTGTTTTGTCATCAATAATCAGAAGGTCATAAAAGACAAATAAGGCATCGGGAACAGAAAGCTTTTTAGGATGACGGCTGGAAATTTGTTCAAATTTTCGTCCATAATCATAGGAAAAATATCCCAATGCACCAGCGATAAGAGGGAGGTTTGTGGGATTTTTTTCTTTGTATTTTTCAAGATATTTCTGCATACCTTCTTCAAAGGTTATTTCCTGAGGGACATTATTTTTATAGAAAATGCCGTCACACTCTTTTAAAATAAGATAGGGATTGAGACCAATAATGGAGTACTGTCCCATAGTATTTTTTAAGGAAGAATCTAAGAAAATGCTCATGTTTTCATCTTTATATTTTTCAAAGATGTCTTCAGCTCTTTTATAGAAATTCAGTTTTTTAACTTTCGTAGTCATTGTTTTTTCTCCATTTCTTACATATTTTTGTGAAGTTTTTCAGCAATTCATGACCGTATTCTGTGAGAACTGCTTCAGGGTGAAATTGTACCCCATAGATGGGAAATGACTTGTGGTGAAGTGCCATAATCACGCCATCTTCGGAAAGAGCATCTATTTTTAGACAACTCGGAAAGTCATAGTCAGAAACAATAAGAGAGTGATATCTGGTTACAGAGTAAGATTTAGGAAGACCTTCAAAAAGTCCTGTCTGGTTATTTCGTATTTCTGTAACTTTTCCGTGCATAGGTTTTACTCCTTTTTGTATGGATGCACCAAAAACATGTCCTATAATCTGATGTCCCAGACAAACGCCTAAGACGGGGACTTTTCCAGCAGTTTTTTCCAAAATTTCTTTACAATTTCCACAGTCTTTTGGACTTTTGGGACCGGGAGATAAAATCAGTCCTTCCAAACATCCGTTGGATAACAGTTTTTCTATTTCTGATATGGAAATTTTATCATTACGTATCAGCATAACTTTTTCTCCACATTCTTCCAGATAGCACGCCAGATTGTAGACAAAAGAATCATAATTATCAATCATTAAATACATGGTTTCCTCCTGAGTATTGTGCAAAAAAAGACTGCTCAAAAAAGGCTCATTTTCAGAACCTTTTTTGGCAGTCTTCCATAAATTGGGCACACCTGATATTTATATTTGTCTTATTGTAGCATGGTTTTTTTCAGCTGTCTATTTGTTTTCGTGGTAAAAAGAGCATAAAATTGAAAAACATGTTGAGATTACTGTGAAAGAGGTCTATAATGAGCGTAAAAAAGAGAATATCTCAGATAGGAGCAGACATGAATTACGAAGAAGCAAGAGTATATCTGGATGAAACATCCAAATACGGAAGTGTACTTGGCTTGGAGAATATGAAAGCACTGTTAAACAGACTTGATAATCCCCAGGAAAGTTTGAAATTTATTCACATTTCCGGAACAAATGGTAAGGGAACGGTGCTGGCGTACTTGTCTACGATTTTGCACAAAGCAGGATACCGGACAGGACGATATATTTCTCCTACACTGTTTTCTTATCGAGAGAGAATTCAGGTGAATGAAGAAATTATTGAAAAAGAAGCTTTGGCGCGACATGTAACAGCTATTGCAGATGCTGTAGCTGATATGAAAGAAAAGAAAGCAGGTATTCCTACTGCTTTTGAAATTGAAACAGCCCTGGCTTTTTTATATTTTAAGGAAAAAAATTGTGATATTGTAGTTCTGGAAACAGGGCTTGGAGGCGCTTTAGACGCTACAAATATTATCCAAACGACACAACTGGAAGTTATTACACCAATCAGCATGGATCATACAGACATATTGGGAAAAACATTAAAAGAAATTGCTGTTCAGAAGGCTGGGATTATTAAACCCCATACTACAATGGTGACAGCTGTTCAGAAAAAAGAAGCAAAAGAGGTACTTCAAAAGGTTTGTAAAGAAAAAGAAAGCCGTTTTTGTGAAGTAGAAATAGAAGAGCTCAAAGATATACATTATGGGTACATTCGACAGAGCTTTTCTTACAAAAACTGGAAGAACGTGGAGATTTCTCTGGCAGGAGAGTTTCAGATACAAAACGGGGCATTGGCCTTAGAAGCGGTTAATCAACTTCGCAGAGAAGGCTTTTCCTTACCGGATGAGGCAGTATATGCAGGAATGAAAGAGGCAAAATGGAGTGGAAGATTTAGTGTAATGTCTCAAAATCCACTGATTATTTTAGACGGTGCTCATAATCCCCAGGCAGCGGAGGCATTAAAAAAGTCTTTGGAATTATATTTTAAAGGAAAAAAACTTTATTATGTTTTTGGTGTTTTCCGTGATAAAGATTATAAAAAAATTATTGAGATCACAGCACCCCTTGCAGAACATATAGTTACTGTGGAAACGCCGGATAATCCTCGTGCTTTACCGGCAGAGGATTTGAAAAAACAGGTAGAAAAAGTAAATGCTTCTGTTGAGATAAGTGAAAGCATAGAGGAAGCAATTAAGAAGAATTTAAGCTATATGGGAGCCGAGGATGTATTGGTTATTTTTGGTTCCTTGTCTTTTCTTGGTATAGCGGCCAAGGCAATACAAGATGGAGGAAGAGAAAATGGATAAGAAAAAAATTGAAGAAGGCGTGAGATTGATTTTAGAAGGGATTGGAGAAGATATTCAGCGAGAAGGTCTTTTAGAAACGCCGGATCGCATTGCCAGAATGTACGAGGAGCTGGCAGCCGGTTATACAGATGATGCAGCAGAGCACTTAAAAAAGAGATTTCATGTAGATAATAACGATATGGTAATGGAAAAAGAAATTCCTTTTTATTCTTTCTGTGAACATCACATGCTTCCTTTTTATGGAAAAGCAGCAGTTGCTTATATTCCTAATGGGGAAGTAGTGGGATTGAGCAAAATTGCCCGTACTTTAGAAGTATTTGCAAAACGTTTTCAGCTTCAAGAACGTTTGACAGCACAGATTGCGGATGTATTTATGGAAGAATTAAAACCTTATGGAGTTATGGTTTTGATTGAGGCGGAGCACATGTGTATGACTATGCGTGGAATTAAAAAACCTGGAGCAAAGACAGTAACAGTTGTTACGAGAGGTATTTTTAATGAAGACGAAAAACTTCAAAACCAATTTTACAGAATGCTGGAGTCAAGATAATATGGAACGTATCAATGAAATTTCAGATCATCCTTTATGGAAACTGCATATTGAACAGCTAAAAGAAGCAGAAAAAGACAGGATTTTTTGTAAACACGGGATTGAGCATTTGTTGGATGTGGCGAGAATTGCATACATAGAAAATCTGGAAGAAAACTGTGATATTTCAAAGGAAATGATTTATGCGGCAGCTTTGCTTCACGATATAGGAAGATTTTTACAGTATTCTGAAGGAATATCTCATGAAGAAGCAGGGGAAGATTTAGCAGAAAAAATATTAGAGGACTGTGGGTTTCATCAAGAGGAAAAAAGGGAAATTGTTTCAGCTATTACATCTCACAGAGATGTAAAAACAAGACAGGAACAAAATCTTGCAGGACTAATTTACAGAGCAGATAAGCAGTCCAGAATGTGCAAATTTTGTCCGGCATTTTCGGAATGTAACTGGTCAATGGAGAAGAAAAATAATAAGTTAAAAGTATAAAAGCAAAGAGGTATAGAGAAATGATGAAAATCGGAAACCGCTTTTTTGATGTGGAAAATGACTGTAACATTATGGGGATTTTAAATGTGACACCGGATTCTTTTTCGGATGGCGGGAGATGGAATAATTTAGAAAAAGCGAAACAGCATGTGGCTGATATGATTGAAGAAGGAGCCGGTATTATTGATGTGGGCGGGGAGTCTACTCGTCCCGGACATGTGCAGATTACCATACAGGAAGAAA
>CAJKQE010000106.1 GCA_905201915.1 uncultured Lachnospiraceae bacterium | reverse complement strand
GAATGCAGAGAAAATCTGGATAAAATAAAAAATATATAATTATGTTTTAGAAAATAAAAGTGTGCTTCCTGCTGCAAGAAATAATAAAGGAGGCACACTTTTGATAGTTGATTATTTCACTGTAATAAGTTTATATTTACTGTTTCCAATTCCGATTTTTTCTCCATGAGAAATAGCTGTTTCCCAACAGGTTTCAGGGAAAATACTATGGAAGTGGTCGTGATTGTGGCAAGCTCTTTCTTCTTCACTGCAATCTCCCAACATACTGTTAGAAAGAACGGGTTGAGCATTTACGGCTTCTGCACAGGCCATATCAAGAGCTACGGGATCGAAAGAAGCAAACATTCCTACATTTGGAACGATGGCAGCGTCATTTTCTCCATGGCAGTCACAATATGGAGATACATCGATTACCAGACTGATATGGAAATGAGGGCGATTGTCAATAACTGCCTTTGTGTATTCTGCAATTTTGCAGTTTAAGATTTCATTTGATTCGTCAGAAGCAGATAAAATTGCATCTTTTGGACAGACACCAATACATCTTCCGCAGCCAACACATTTATCGTGGTTAATGGTTGCTTTTTTATTTTCAAATTCTGGAGCGTCATGGGCACAAATTTTTGCACACATTTGACATCCAACGCATAAATTTTGGTCTACGTGAGGTTTTCCGGCAGAATGCATTTCCATTTTTCCGGCTCTGGAGCCACAACCCATTCCGATGTTTTTTAAGGCACCGCCAAATCCTGTTGATTCATGTCCTTTGAAGTGGCTTAAAGAGATAAAAACATCTGCATCCATAACAGCACGTCCGATTTTGGCTTCTTTTATGTAAGTGCCGCCCTCTACAGGAACCAGTGTTTCATCGGTACCCTTCAGACCATCTGCAATGATAATCTGGCAGCCTGTTGTAGTTGGATTAAAGCCATTTAAATTGGCACTGTCTAAATGGTCGAGAGCATTTTTTCTTCCTCCTACATATAAGGTGTTGCAGTCTGTGAGAAAAGGCTTTCCACCTAATTCTTTTACTATATCAGCAACTGCTTTAGCATAATTAGGGCGAAGAAATGCAAGATTTCCAGGTTCCCCGAAGTGCATTTTAATAGCAACATATTTGTCTGTAAAATCAATATTTCCAATTCCGGCAGTTTTGATTAATCTTTGCAGTTTTGTGAGAAGATTATCGCCGTTTTTCACTCTTAAATCTGTAAAATATACATTTGATACTTCCATTTTCAATCCTCCTGTTATTTATGAAAAGATGCCTGACGAATTGTTTCGTGCTGTGCACTTTTGCTATTCTGGCAGTATAAAAATATTTTATCATTGGAAAAACCAAGATACAATATAAAAATATGGATTTTCTTTAGACTGTTCAGGAAAGTGGAAATGTGATAAAATTTACTGAAAAACGATGAAGGGATAAAAAGATGGGGAAAAGACTTTATCTGACATGTAGAAATGGGTTAAATTGTAATGTTTTAATACAAGCTTTAACAAAACTGGTAAAACAGCAGAACTTATCTGTAAAAAATAAATTAAAAGAGGAAACTGAACAAAGACTTATACAGGTCTATGATTTATTAGAAGAAGCAGGAAAAGACAGAGAAGAAGATAAAAAGCAGCAGGAGGAACTGGGGAAACTATTAGATGCACTGGAATGTGAGAAAATCTGTATTTCTTCTCTTCCTGAAGGAAATAATGAAGAAACTTTTGAGGAGAAATCTGTTTCTATTTTTCATATTTTACAGAGGTATCATATTCCTATAGAATTGCAGCCGGAAAAGGGAGAGCTTTTAAGCCTGGGAATTGTCTGTTTTCTGGCTGTTTTCGGAGAATGGAAAACAGAAAAAACATCCGGTTATTTGGTACAGACAATTATAGAAAAAGGTGATAAAGAGAGTGTAATAAAACTTTTGCTGTGTTCGGATACAGAAATTTCAGAAAAAGCAAAAGATACGGTACAGGTTTTAGAAACGAATGTGGATGACTGTAGTGGAGAACAATTGGGGTATGTTATAGAGTGTTTAATGAAAGCAGGCGCATTAGATGCTTCTTGCTTCCCTATTTATATGAAGAAAAACAGAGTTGCTTATATGCTGCAGGTATTATGCAAAAAAGAGCAGCAGGAAAAGCTGGAAGATATTATTTTTCGAGAAACCACCAGTATAGGATTACGTAGATACGAAGAAAACCGTAGAATTTTGCCCAGAACTTTTAAAGAAATCCAGTTAAAAGACGGACAGAAAGTAACTGTAAAAGTATGTGAACACAACGGGCAGAAATTTTGTTATCCGGAATTTGAAACGGTAAAGAGAGTATGCGAAAAAACAGGCAGAACTTACAGAGATGTATATGATGAGGCATCTGCTGTGGCAGGAGGATATTATGAAAACTTATGAAGAAAAGAAGCGGGATTTGTATGAAAAAATAAAGGAATATACAAAACAAGATATTTGTATTGCTTTTTCAGGGGGAGTGGACAGCAGTCTTCTTTTGATGCTGGCAAAGGAATGTATACAGCAGTATAAAAACTCGGGAAAAATTCATGCAGTAACATTTCATACAGTTCTTCATCCGCTCTGTGATTTAGAGGTTGCAAATAAGGTAGCCGAAGAAGCAGAAGCAATACATAAAGTAGTTTATGTAAATGAACTTGAGCAGGAAGAGATTAGGTTTAATCCTGAAGACAGATGTTATCTTTGTAAAAAAACTTTATTTCAAAAGCTTATGGATTATGCAGCAGAACAGGGGATTTCTATCATTATGGAAGGAACGAATGAGGATGATCTGCACGTATATCGTCCGGGTTTAAAAGCAATTAAGGAGTTAGGAGTGTTAAGTCCACTGGCAGAAGTTGGTTTTACGAAGGCAGAAGTAAGGAAATTGGCAGAAGAATTGGGGATTTCTGTTGCAAGCCGTCCCTCTACACCATGTTTGGCTACAAGACTTCCCTATGGAACAGAAATTAATAGGGAAGACTTAAAGAAGATTGCTTTAGGAGAGGATTATCTAAAAGACTGTGGTTTTTCTGTGGTGAGAATAAGGCTTCATGGAGAAACTTGTAGAATCGAAATTCCGAAAGAGGATTTTTCGGATTTTTTGGAGAAATCTCAAGAAATAGTAAAATATTTACAGAAAATAGGATTTCAGTATATAACATTAGATATACAGGGATTTCGAAGTGGAAGTATGGATGAATTTAAAAATAAAAAGTTGTCAAGAAAAAATACTTGACAGCAGGCAAAGTCTGTTGTATGATAAGCAAGGTGATGCGAATGGAGAAATTTGTAGAGCAGACTTTACTGTATGATTTTTATGGTGAACTGCTGACAGTTCATCAAAGAAGAATTTATGAAGACGTAGTTTTAAATGACTACTCGCTCAGTGAAGTAGCTGATGACTTAGGAATTAGTCGTCAGGGAGTACATGATAACATCAAGCGCTGCAATAAGGCTTTGCAGGACTATGAAGCAAAGCTGCATTTGGTAGAGAAGTTTTTAAATATCAAAGAAAAAGTTCATCGTATTCACGAACTGAGTAAAAAATGTGAAAAGCTTAGCAAACAGGAATTAGTTTTCCAGGTAGAAAATATTTCTCAGGAAATTTTAGAGGAGTTATAACAGATGGCATTTGAAAGCTTAACAGATAAACTACAGAATGTATTCAAAAACTTAAGAAAAAAAGGCCGTCTGACGGAAGCCGATGTAAAAGCTGCCTTAAAAGAAGTAAAAATGGCTTTATTAGAAGCGGATGTAAGCTTTAAGGTAGTAAAACAGTTTATGAAAGCGGTACAGGAAAGAGCCATTGGACAGGATGTAATGTCTGGTTTGAATCCGGGACAGATGGTAATCAAGATCGTAAATGAAGAACTTGTCAAGCTTATGGGAAGTGAGACAACGG
Source organism: uncultured Lachnospiraceae bacterium (assembly GCA_905201915.1). GTDB lineage: Bacteria > Bacillota > Clostridia > Lachnospirales > Lachnospiraceae > Blautia. The sequence goes on along the minus strand of CAJKQE010000106.1, from coordinate 3,838 downwards.
AGATTGCCTTAAAATCAGGAAATGAAGTAACCGTTCTCATGATGGTGGGACTTCAGGGTGCCGGTAAAACAACGACTACTGCAAAGCTGGCAGGGAAGTTGAAATCAAAAGGCAAAAAACCTCTTTTAGCAGCCTGTGACGTTTATCGTCCTGCAGCGATTAAACAGCTTCAGGTAAATGGTGAAAAACAGGGTGTGGATGTATTTTCCATGGGCGATAAAAACAGTCCTGTGGATATTGCGAAAGCTGCCTACGAGCACGCAAAAAATGAGAAGTATAATGTCTTGATTTTGGATACAGCAGGTCGTCTTCACATTGATGAAGACATGATGAAAGAACTGGAGAAAATCAAAGAAGCAATTACTGTGGATCAGACATTGCTGGTAGTAGATGCTATGACAGGTCAGGATGCCGTAAATGTAGCAGAAACCTTTGGTGAAAAGGTAGGAATTGACGGTGTTATATTGACAAAGATGGATGGTGACACTCGAGGTGGTGCTGCTCTTTCCATAAAGGCAATCAGCGGAAAACCAATTTTATATGTCGGTATGGGTGAAAAGCTTTCTGATTTAGAACAGTTTTATCCAGAACGTATGGCATCCCGTATTTTAGGTATGGGAGATGTGATGAGTCTGATTGAAAAGGCACAGGCAAATCTGGATGAAGAAAAAGCAAAAGAAATGGAACAGAAGTTCCGTAAAAATTCTTTTGGATTTGATGATTATCTGGAAAGTATGAACCAGATGAAAAATATGGGTGGTTTATCCAGTGTATTGAGTATGCTTCCAGGTGTAGGTTCTCAGATGAAAGATTTGGAAGGTATGGTTGATGAAAAGGATATGGCTCGTAAAGAAGCGATTATCTTGTCTATGACACCGAGAGAACGTTCTCATCCGGAAATCTTAAATCCATCAAGAAAATATCGTATTGCAAAAGGCGCCGGTGTGGATGTATCAGAAGTCAATCGTATGGTAAAGCAGTTTGAGCAGGCTAAGAAAATGATGAAACAAATGCCCGGTCTAATGGGTGGCAAAGGTGGTAAAAGAGGAAAATTCAAACTTCCCTTTTAACATATATGAAAGATAATGAAATAAACCAGGAGGTGAAATGAAATGGCAGTAAAAATCAGATTAAGAAGAATGGGACAGAAAAAGGCTCCTTTTTATAGAATCGTTGTAGCAGATTCCAAATCTCCAAGAGATGGAAGATTTATCGAAGAAATCGGAACATACGATCCAACTCAGGAACCAAGCGTATATAAAGTAGATGAAGAAGCAGCTAAAAAATGGCTTGCAAATGGTGCTCAGCCAACAGATGTTGTTGCTAAAATCTTTAAACTGGCTGGTATCGAAAAATAATCTGGGAGGTGTCTTGTAATGAAAGAATTAGTTGAAGTAATTGCAAAATCTCTCGTAGATTGTCCTGATGAAGTCGTTGTGACAGAAACAGAAGATAATGATGCGATTTTCGTTGAACTTAAGGTGGCAGCTTCCGATATAGGTAAAGTAATCGGTCGTCAGGGACGTATTGCAAAGGCAATTCGTACTGTTGTAAAGGCAGCTTCTTCCAAGAGTGAAAAGAAAGTAGTCGTAGATATTTTACAGTAAGCAAGAGGTGAGCGCTATATGCGCCCCTTTTTGCTATGCAGGAAAAGGAAAGAAGGCTGTAGTAAATGCTCATTTACTGCGGCTTTTTGTATGTAGAGTTTTAATGAGGAGATTTAACTGATGGAAGATTTATTGCAGGTGGGTGTAATTACCACTACACATGGAATCAGAGGAGAAGTAAAGGTTTTTCCTACCACAGATGATGCGCATAGATTTGATTATTTAAAAAGTGTACTTTTAGATACAGGAAAAGAGTTGTGTGAGCTTGATATAGAAAGAGTAAAATATTTTAAGCAGTATGTTATTCTGAAATTTAAGGACGTAGATGATATCAATGATATTGAGCCATATAAAGGGAAAAGCCTGTATGTAACAAGAGAGTTTGCAGTGCCTTTAAAAGAAAATGAATATTATATTGCAGACTTAATCGGTATGGAAGTTTATTTGGAAGATGGAGAATATTTTGGGACTTTAATGGATGTTATGGAGACAGGAGCCAATGATGTTTATGTGGTTCATCTGGAAGCAGGAAAAGAAGTTTTAATTCCGGCGATTAAAGACTGCATCAAAGAAGTAGATGTAGAGAATGCAAAAATGATCGTTCATCTTTTGAAAGGTTTGTGCTAGGAGGGATAAAATGGATTTTCATGTACTTACGCTGTTTCCTGAAATGGTGGAAAATACAGTCCAGACCAGTATTACGGGCAGAGCAGTGAAAAACGGAAAAATAGCCCTCCATACGATAAATATCAGGGATTTTGCAGATAATAAACATTCTCGTGTAGATGATTACCCTTACGGGGGTGGCGCAGGAATGGTGATACAGGCGGAACCGGTGTATCAGGCATATCAGTCAGTAAAAAAGCAAACTTCGAAGCCCAGATGTATTTATCTCACTCCACAAGGTAAAGTTTTTAATCAGACTATGGCAGAGGAGTTTGCTTTGGAGGAAGAATTGGTTTTTCTTTGTGGTCATTATGAAGGAATTGATGAGAGAGTTTTGGAAGAAATTGTAACAGATTACGTGTCCATTGGGGATTATGTACTTACCGGAGGAGAATTGGCAGCTTGTGTTATGATTGATGCAATTTCCAGATTTGTACCGGGAGTTTTAAACAATGAAGAGTCTTCCCAGTTTGAGTCTATGCAGGATAATTTGTTGGAATATCCTCATTATACCAGACCGGAAAGTTGGCGAGGAAAGAATGTGCCGCCGGTATTGCTTACCGGAGATCATACAAAGATTGAAGCTTGGCGTTTAGAGGAATCTTATAAAAGAACAAAGGAAAGACGCCCTGATTTAAGAGCAAAAAACCGCCCTGTGACAGCAGCTTATTTCAGCCCCACAGAGGGAACAAAAAAGGCTGTAGAGCTTCTTGCTCAGTGCTTGACACAAAATCCAGAGTATTTAGATTTGACCAGGAGAAAGCTACGCCGTGAGAAGAAAGTATTCTCAGCACAGGAGCTTCTTATTGCGGCAGCACCTGTATACGGCGGACAACTTCCGGCATTGGAGGATAAACTGTTTTCAAATTTAAGAGGAAATTATACACCTTGCGTACTTATGGCTGCTTATGGAAACAGACATTATGATGATACGCTTTCTCAGATGAAGAAAATTTTAGAGGAGAGAGGGTTTGTGTGCATTGGAGCTATTACACCGATTATTCCTCATATTTATTCTGATAAACTGGGTGCAGGAAGACCAAATGAGCAGGATGAAGTGATTTTTAAGAAATTTGCAGTAATGATAAAGAAACGTATAGAAGAAGGAGAGAAACAAGGATTTGTTTCTGTTCAAGTTCCCGGAAATCCTATGCCGGATAAAAAAGAGATGAAACCTGTATCAAAAGTTTTTGATAAAGAAAGGTGTACAGGCTGTCAAGTATGTGTACAGAAGTGTCCTGTATATGCAATTTCCAAGGAAACTTTAGAGATTGATGAAAAAAAATGTATTTCCTGTATGCGCTGTGCTTTGCTTTGTAAAAAAGGAGCGAGAACTTATGATGCATCTAAAGTAAAGGAACATTTAGAAGAGAAATTTTTAACACCAAGAGAGGTAGAATTCTTCTAAACTCTTTAAAAATCAAGGGAAAATACTTGACAAGGGTATATGGGCATAGTATAATTACCCATGTTGTAAAAAGAGATGGTCCTCTGTTGCTGATTGCATTAAGAACGTCCGAATTTAAAGGAGAAAAATCATGAACGAAATTATTAAAAACATTGAA
>CAJKQE010000105.1 GCA_905201915.1 uncultured Lachnospiraceae bacterium | reverse complement strand
AGACATATCTGCTGGAAGTAAGGGGGCTGGCAGACAGCAGGGAGCCGGAGCGTCTGGAACTGATCCTTGAGGCAGAGCAATATACAGAGAAGGAGGCTGAGGCAGTCTATGAGCAGGTTATAGGGGAACTTCCGGGGTATATTTTAGGGGATAATCCTTCACTGGAAGAGGTGCGGCTGCCTTTAAAGCTTATTTCAGAGCTCCCGGAATATGGGGTAGATTTAAGCTGGCGGTCCGGCTCTCCTGATCTTTTAGGATCAGACGGACAGATACATGGGGAGGGAGTGCCGGAGCAAGGGGAGCAGGCAGTGCTTTTTGTGCGGCTCACAGACGGGAACTGGCCCAGAGAATATGAAATTCCTGTAAGGATAAAACCGCCTCTTATGACGCCGGTTCAGAGGGCTGCAAAAGATCTGGAAGAGCAGATAAAAGAGATGGAGCAGGACAGTCGGTATGAAAGTGCATTTTCCCTGCCTCAGTTTCAGGAGGGGAATCGGCTGAGCTATGATATTCCGGGAGGGCTTCCGCCCATCCTTTCTCTTACGGCACTTGGTCTGGCGGGAGCGTTTTTGATAACGCTTAAGGAAACGGTGGATCTGAAAAAACAGGAGGAACGCCGCAGACAGCAGATGCTCCTTGACTATTCAGAGGTTTTATCGCGTCTTATCATTTTTCTGGGGGCAGGAATGAGTATCCGAAGTGCCTGGGAACGGATTGCTGTTGATTACCGCCGGTCGGTGGAACATGGGGTGCACCAGAAGCGGTATATATATGAAGAAATGGTTCTGACGGAGAGCCAGTTAAAAAGCGGTGTTTCTGAAAGTCAGGCATTTTATGAATTTGGAAGCCGCTGTGGCCTGCAGCCGTATATGAAGCTGGCTGCCCTTTTGGAGCAGAGCCGGAAAAACGGGGCCAGAAGCTTAAGGGAACGGCTGCGCCTGGAAATGGCAGATGCCTTTGAACAGCGCAAACATCAGGCCAGACGGCTGGGGGAGGAAGCCGGAACGAGACTTTTAATTCCCCTGTTTCTTTTGCTGGCAGTAGTAATGGTAATGATTGCCGTTCCTGCCTGGCTGGCCTTTGGATAAAGAACAGATTGATCAAATAAACGAGAAGGAGGAAAGAGCGTATGGAATTACAGAAGGACAGAGAAAATTTAAAGGACATTAGGGCGTTTGCGGCAGATGAATCCGGCGTGGGGGTGATTGAGCTGGTGCTGATACTGGTGGGAATATTAACCCCTTATCATTGAGTGGGTATAAGGTGTATAGAGTTAAAATATGTAGATAAACAGAACTGAATATACAGCGAGAGGTGAAAGTGTGTATGAGGTCAAAGGGAAAAACAGCAGATGGGATTGTAGTGCTCAGATATTATAATGTACTGTTTTACTTATTTTTTAGAGCTGAAGTAGATGATTTTAAGAGACAATGCTTAGTAAACAGAATCGATGCGGGGGAATCCATACGGATGAAGCAAATACAGGATTGGTGCGACTGTCACCAGATTCCATTTACAACTAGATTTATATATAGAAAGGATTTCCCAGTAAAAGCAAACCTGTGGAATCTATATTCATATTGTAGATTTAGGGCTGAACTGTTAATGTTACATTTGACAGGGTCTTAAATTAGTAATACTTTTTAATATGAAAAACATCTGAAAATAATTTGTTGAAAAATGTATTCAAAGCAGTAAAAGAATATTATAATGTGATTTAGAAATATTTTTGGAGGGCGGTATGGATACATTGAGATGGTTACATTTATCAGATGTACATTTTTCTGATGGTGAAAGTTATGAAATTAAGAGAATGAGAGACAGCATCATTGATAAAATGAAAGAAGTGTTCGAAAAAAATAAAGTGGATTTTGTTGTGCTTTCGGGAGATTTGGCGTATCAAGGTGGTGGATACGATGCAAATTTGAAAAAATTTATTGAATCTTTAGTAGATGTTTCTGGTGTAAGTATTGATGAATTGTTTATAGTGCCAGGAAATCATGATTTAAAAAGAACCCAGATGAGAAGTGTTTTGTTAAATGGGATGAGAACAGAGCAGTTTAAATTCGAAAAAGAAACAATAGAACAGTTACAAAAAGATTTCAAAAAATATATGACGTTTTATAATAAAGTAAAGGGTGAAAACAGTAACTACATATATCGTCTCGTAAAAAAGGAAAAGTATAATATCTTTTTAATGAATACTGCATTTACAGCAGGAACAGATGAAGATGATGGAAAACTAATTTTGGAAATAGATTCATTTTATAATGAAATAAAGCAGCTTAAAGATCAAGAGAATTGTATTAACATAGCGATTGGCCATCATCCTATTTCGTGTTTTATGAATGGTATTCAGAAAAAGATATGGAATAATTTTAATGATTTTAATATTGATTTTTATTTGTGTGGTCATTTGCACAAGGGAGCATATGATTATGACTTAAGTGGAGGTAGGACAATTCCAACATATCAGTGTGGAAGCGGTAGAGTAGATAATTATGCAACAGTTACATTTATAATAGGCGAATTAGATATGGATACTAAAAAAGGAAAGTTAATATCCTATAAATGGCTCAAAGATGAAGAATGCTGGGCGATTGGAGGAATAGATGGTCGGAGAGCGGTTCCTGGTGAAATGGAAATTAATCTTGATAGGTTTAAACAGGATTCAAATGTATATGTAGAGGATGAAGATTTAGATGAAGATGAGTTTCGAAGATTTATGATGAAATTTCATGAGAAATTGAAGCATAGCGGAATGGAAGATATTAATATAGACCCGAAAGATGTATTTGAAAAATTTTCAAATATGAAATGTAATAAAAGTGTTGAGAAACAATATCATTCCTTATGCAGATATTTTCCTGTAATTGATGAGATTATGGAAAGTACACTTTTGACACAAATAGAACGTGAAAGTATTCCTAATATAGTCATTTCTGAATATAACAAAGTGTGGAAAAAGGCTATAGATGGAAATGAAATAATAGAACTAATTGTAGAAAATATATTTCAGATCTATAAAGATGAATTAAATTATTCTAATACAAAATTAAAGACATATTTTAAAATATTAGTATACTGGTCAATTTATGAATGTGATATTTTTAATGATTCAATTCAGGAGGAATAATGGACTATTTTAAAATTAATAAATATTCATCAATAGAAGAAAATATTTTGTATATTTCTAAGAATATTATTGAGCTGCTAAAGGGTAGCGAAAAAGAGTTTGGTAAGATAGTAGAGTTATATGAAAAAAAGTTCTTTACAGAAATGAGTGTAAATATTGAAACAAGTATTTACTTAGCGATACTTTTTCTTTTTGGGATAGGTAAAATTGACATTGAAAATAAAAAAATCAAATTGGTGGTGGAATGATATGATTTTGAAAGAACTTTATGTTATTTCATTAAAAGAAAAAGAGATTATTAGAAAATACGTATTTAATACGTCCGGATTGAATGTAATATTAGGTGTCGCAAAAAAAGATTCTAATGGTGTAGGAAAAACGGCAATGGTTGATGCTATTCGAATGCTGTTAGGAGCGAAAATGCCAGAGGATTTTCAACACAAAGAAGAACTGGCCCAAAGAGATATTTTATTAGTGCTAAAAATTGAAGTTAATGGTAAGGTACTATATTTGGCAAGGCAAATAATCGATGACGAGAATGGGTACATTTCCGAAAATGTAGCATTGGATTTAAAGGGATGGAATATGTATGATCTGGAAAGTTATCGTATAAAAGTACAAGATTATGTTTTTGGCAATTTAAATTACGAAGAGGCTCCCTCACTTCAGACAATACGAGAATATCTGATTCGAGATGAAAAGCAAGGGTTTAGTGATATTACCTTAAGTAAACGTAAGGCTATTAAGAACAGTCAATGTTTAGATTTTTTATCACTATTACCAATCTATTATGAGACGGAAATAAATAAGCTGAAAAATGAACAGGCTTCATTACAAACAGAAATTAAAATTATAAAAACATTAGCCAAAGACATTACTAAGTTAAAAAGTGACAAAATTAAATTAGAATCAGAAATAAATAGAATGAAAAATATGTTAGATTCTGTCAATGTAAGTGATAAGATTGATTATGATGAAGAAAAATATATTTTAGCAAAAAAAGAATTAAAAAAAGTAGAATCACAAATTTTTAAGAAAGAATACAGTAAAAAACAGTTCGAGCAAAATGTTGAGGGTTTGGAACAGCGACACCAAAAAATGTGTGAATTAGTAAATTTGCAGATATATTATGAGCAGATATTGAAATATTTTCCGGAAGAGTTGAAGAAAAACTATGAAGAGATGGAAATGTTTTTTTCTTATATGCTTGAAAATAGAGGGGATTATTTTAAAAATCGGATAGAAAAGCTTGAAGGAGAACTTGAAAAATTACAAAATGAAAAAAAAGGTTTGCAAAAAATAATTTCGGAGAGCACCAAAATATTTCAGAACACACAGCTAGTGGATGATATACATAATATTAATGAACAATTAAATGTAGAATACCAAAAACTAGCAGATATTAAAATGAAAATTGATAAGTATAATGAGATCAATAAATTGACAAAAGAATTAAATGCAAAAGGAAAGGAGATATTAGAAAAAACATTTGAATATGAGAAGGATTATAATCAGTACGAAGATAATATAATAAATATTGAAACCCATTTTAAAACATTGACTGAAACGGCTTATGATGAATCTGGTGATTTAACTTATAATTATGAGAATGATGTTAAAAAAAGCTCTGCTACGGGTAGAGTGAAAATTACATGTCAGATTGCAGATGAAAACTCACATGGACGTTTGTATATGAAAATTAATATGTTCGATTTAGCTCTTTTCTTGAATAGAATAGATTTAAATGCGGGATGTCAATTTCTTATACATGATGGTTCTTATTGTAAACCAAATCCAGACGCTAAAGCAAAAGTAATAAAATATGTAGATGAGTATTTAAAAAGAAAGGGTACAGGTCAATATTTTATTACAATAAACAAATCAGAACTAGATGAAAAGGATTTAGAATTTTTGAAGAGCCAAGGAACGGTTGTTGCTGAATTCGACAGGGAGTATAAAGATACACATAGATTCTTTGGTTTTAAATATTAAATATTATATCAAGGAAGTCAGTGCTTACAATTATGTAATCACTGACTTTAAAGTTTTTGTAGAGATTTTGGAGGAGCTTATATACTTGAAAGTAGAATAAAGTGGACAGTTAACATATGGCTGATGGGGAAGGAGGGGTATTTTTAAGAGAATGCCATAGATTTGTGATTTTGTAGCTGAAATTATAGTAGGAACTTAAAAGGCAATCATGCTTTATTTAGCAAAGTGTGATTGTCTTTTTGGTGTTTAAAAACAGGTGAAAATAAAGGAGGAATACAATGATTCGATTTATGAGTGATACAACTTATGCTGGAGTGGAGCAGGAAATGCAGCACATACCGGGATTTCGTCCAAGAAGAAGCGGAATGGTTATCAGTCACCTTTCTGGTTGTCTAGAAAATCAGCGCAGCCTGTGTGAAAGCCATGTGACCGATTGTGTCCCGTTTTATGAGCTTCTGGAGGTGTTGGCAGAGGAAGTGGCTGTCAGCACCTTTGTAAACCGCGTGTGTCGTCTGACAGGGAGAAGAAATCCGTGCTTTTTTCAAAACGGTCATAGAGAACGGTTTCTGGCTATGGGAGAGAAGTGCAGCAGAGCCATTGAAGAAGCAGCGACCTGTTCTGCGGTTTATCTTCTTTCCGCAGATCGATTTTTGTGGAGCAGAGCATTAGAGGTGATTGACCAGGAGGGAATTCATTTTGCCAGAATCCATATCCATGGTGTTGATTTGGATGGCTATGTCTTGTTTCATATGGCAAGGGACCTATATCAGGGAAGCAGGCATATCCGTTTATCAGAACTTATAGATCCAGATCTGGTCAGCGACCGGGCATTTGAATGGATTATGACGGCCTGTGTGATTCGTAGGCATGGAAGCAGATTTTTACGAGAGGAGGAAAGAAGGATTGACAGGAGCAGAATTGGACAGCAGCAGTGAAAAAACAACAGAGCGTTCTGTGCTTCGGCTTTTTAGCCCTTTGACAGCTATCATATATGCAAAGGATGACTGGGGAGAGTTGGAGGAATGCAGTGAGGAGGTATTTCCAGCTGAGTTGTGCAGCTATGAGACGGAAATTCTGGAACAGATTGCAAAGGAGTGCCTTCCGGAAGAAGGAGACAGAGGACTGGCGGTTTATTTGGATATTCCAGAATTAGAAGAAAAGATTTATAGCATGAAGCCTACTGTGGAAGTCTGGCAGGGGGAATTGTGGGGAGTGCTGGAAGTAGAAAGCTATAACCAGCTTTCTGAAAGAGAGATTGAAGCAGTGAAGGAGTACTGGGAAGGGCAGGAAAGCGATGGATGGGGAGAGGGGTTTGAACAGAGGGAAATCAAAATTTCAGAGGGAGAACTGTATGTCAGTTTTTGGAACAGTGGAGATGAATTCTTTCTGGTTACAGAAGAAGGTTTGAAAGGAGAAGAGCAGGAACCTGACATTCAGAAAGGAGGGATTGTTTTTGGAGCATTATGATAGAGAATTTTATATCTTTCGATAGTTTAATACCATGGAAGGAGAGCTGTATTTTTTGAATAGTATGCAAGGAAGGTACTCGTCTGACGGCTTATGAGATGGAAAACGATATGAATAAGGTGTAGAGGAGAATAGAAAATGACTTATGAAGAGTTTTTGAGATTAACGAAAGAGAATTTAAAACGATTTTTTCCGGACTCTTTTCAGGAGAGAAAAGTGGAAATCAAGGAGGTGTTAAAGAATAACAATATCAAATTACAGGGAGTATATCTGTCAGGTAGTCCAAGCTACACCTCCATCCCGCTTTTATATCTGGAATCCTATTATCAGGAGCTTGAGAACGGAAAGAAGCTTGAAGATGTGTGGCGGACCATCGCTCGGGATTATCAGAAGTGTCAGGAAACGGCAATAACCATAGATGGCATTTCCAGTAAAGAATGGGATTATGAAACCATAAAGAAGGGGCTGACCGTCTATGTCCGAAATGCACAGGAAAATGTTGATTTTCTTGCAGATTGTCCTCATGAAATATGTGAGGATCTGGCACTGGTTTATGGATTTCATGTTTTGGTGGACGGAGAAAAGGACGGAAGTGCCATTATCAATTATGACAGGCTGAAGTGGCTGGGAGTCAGCGAGGAGCAATTAAAGCAGGATGCCTGGGAAAACATGAAGCAGAGCAATCCTCCTTGTTTTTTGGATTTACAGGATATGTTGGCAAAAATGTGTTTTGACGAATCGGGAGATGTAAAGGCCGGTAGTTTGGAACATTTAGAGGATGTGGATCCCAATGCAATGATGTATGTTTTGACGAATTCAAATCAGGTCAATGGGGCGGTTTATATGTGTGATGAAGAAGTAATGTCTCTTATTGCAGAAAAGCTGGGATCAGATTTAATCGTGATTCCGTCATCGATTCATGAAACGATTATTCTAAAAGAAACAGAGAATATGAGCGTAAGAGAACTGAATGCGATGGTAGAGGCAGTAAATGCGGAAGCCGTGGATCCACAGGAAAGGCTGGGGAATTTTGTTTACCGATTTGATAGGGAGGCCCAAAGACTGGAAAAAGCAGTAGAACAGGCAGAGGAGCTGGATTTTGAACCTGGGATGTCACCGGTATTTGCGTAGGACTCAGTTATATGTTTCATGAGTATTGTGGATGTTAGGAGGGATGCAGA
>CAJKQE010000104.1 GCA_905201915.1 uncultured Lachnospiraceae bacterium | reverse complement strand
TGCTCTACCAACTGAGCTATCTGGGCATTGTATGTAAGACTTTGTCTTGCAACAACGAATTCATTCTAACACATACTTTTTAAAATATCAATAGTTTTTTTCTAATTTTACACAAAAGCAGGGGGGCTGATGTTTTTCAACATCAGCCCCCTGCACTTAAAATTATTAATTTTTAAATCTTATTTATGCCATCTTTCCAGATGCATCCACATAATATCCATCAATCCACTGGTTACTTGCCATGCTTCCATCTGCGTTCAGATAATACCAATATCCTCCTACAGATACCCAGCCTGTTTCCATTGCTCCACTGTTATCCAGATGATACCATTTTCCTCCTACAGATGCCCAGCCTGTTTCCATTGTTCCGTCTGCGTTCAGGTAATACCAATGTCCATCTACGAATGCCCAGCCTGTTTCCATGCTTCCGTCTGCATTCAGATAATACCATTTTCCTCCGATGGATGCCCAGCCTGTTTCCATGCTTCCATCTGCGTTCAGGTAATACCAATGTCCATCTACAGATGCCCAGCCTGTTTCCATGCTTCCGTCTGTATTCAGATAATACCAATGTCCATCTACGGATACCCAACCGGTTTCCATAATTCCATCTCTGTCAAAGTAATACCATTCTCCATCAATTGCTTTCCAGCCAACTACTTTCTTTCCGTCTTCATAATATTTCCAGCCGTCTTCTGTAGCATTCCAGCCGTCTTCTATTTCGCCGGTAACATAGTCAACTAACTCCAGTCCCAATTTATGAGAACGTTCAGCCATTTCCATGCAATTCTGAGTTGCTAAATCTCTTGGATTGCTGGATTTTTGAAGTTCATCCATAGTAACAAGGTCATCATAAAAGTCTCTCTGCAATTCGTCTAAGGTTCCTCTTACATACTGTTTATCCTCATCACTAACCGGAGTTCCGTCAATCTTTTCTGCATACTGAATATAACCGCCAAGTCCTTCAAAAGTAAAGTAGTAAGAATCTCTCCAGTTTTCCGGATATGCTACATATTGGTTTCTTCTTGCATCCCATGAAGCAAAGCCTTCCGGTCTTGTGTCTGATTTTGTTACAACAGCTGTACTTGTCTGATATCCCTCATAAATATCATCTAAAAGCATTGGATAACAAGGAACAAATACGTTGTTAGACATATCACCTACACCTACCCAGCCAACAGTACCATATTCCTGTGGACGATCTGAAAAGAGCTGGAAAATTTCGATTTCCTGATTACTCGGTTTACCGATTGTATCAAGTTCATAATAATTAAATACGTCTTCCTTTGTAAGCTGACGATCTTCTTTAATGTTTGTATACAATGGAACGATTTCATTCTTTTCATTTAAGTTACTGATTGTGAACTTTGTATTGTCTTCTGTCAAGGTCTCTGTATCATAATTATAATCTTTATTCAGGAAATTCAGACCTTGAACCAATCTCTTGTCCACGTTGCCAATACGTGCATAAGAAGCACGGAAGTCAATAATATTTTCTTTTTCATCACCTACAAAAGTTCCAGCTTCTTTAGCCACTTCAATCAATCTTTCGGATGCGATAACGTTCTCTGTATCATCTAAATCAACTCTTCCTATAACCGCCATATTCGGCTCAAGGAAAACCATATCATCATTAAGTTTCAAAGCAACATACTGTGTTCCTGAACAGTTTTCAATATACCAAACTTCATTCTGATCACAAATAAATACACCTGAACAGAAATAGCAACCATAGTCGTCATAAATATCCAGTAAAAGTTCAACACCTGCACGTGCTGACTCTGCTTCTGCAAGAATAATAGTAGGAATATCTGTCTCTTCAATACCAACTTTTCCATCTACTTTCTTCTGACGCAATGGGTCGACAGTTGTAACTTGCTTATTTCCGTAAATAGTTTCGGTGGCAGATACGGATACGCCTTTTTCATTGGTTCCAAACTCAGTATAAGAAGGGTGTGTTACCGGTGATTCCGCACTTCCCTCTCCGCACTCCGGACAAACACCATTATACAATGTATCATTTGTAAAATGAGTAAATCTGTATGTATCGTGCGTAAAATACCATTCGAATTCACCATAGGCAGGACATCCAAGGAACTGTTCTCCTTCTTTCCAAGCTCCCGCCTCACTGATAAACCACATCTTGTTCATGTTTGATCCATAATCTTCTGTACGCGCAACAAACGGAGTCCCCTCTTCAACACGATTTCCACCCACATAAATTGTTGTACAGGCCAATACACTGGTTGCTCCCGCTACAACCATCGCAGCTGATGTTGCTAAAGCTGCCAATAATTTTTTAGAAGTATCCCCCATATACCTTCTCCTTTCATTTACCTATACTTACGCTGCATCTATTTTACAATTACTGTCTTGAACATTGTTTTCTAAATCACTTTCGTCCTCCTAATTAGTTTCTACTTGCACCTCCTGACTCAAACATAATATGCTCTCCAAATCACGCTCAGTCTGCAACGTACTTGTATCTGAATTATAACTCTATTTTCAAAAAATTTCAATCTTTTTATGAAATATTAGAATATTTTTTCAAAAAAATAAAATCACATGAATATATTTCAATATATATCCACATTTTTAAAGATAATAACAGTATATTTCTAAATTCATTTCCCATATACAACGCCTCTCTAGATTTCTTGTTGTGCTCTTTCTTTTCTTTATGTATAATGAATAGTTGAAGAAAACAATACACACACTACAAAATAAAGGAATGAATTTATCATGAATATACGAAGACTTTTAGCTGTATGGAGTGCACACTTCATAAAAACAGCTTGTCGCCTTACCGGAAAGCAGGGCGCTACGCTGGCAGGAAAAGCTGCTCTTTCCATATATCCCCCTATTCTTTCCGAACTGGCAAAAGAAGTAAAAAAAGACATTTTTGTTGTATGCGGTACAAACGGAAAAACAACCACCAACAATTTATTAGCTTCTGTATTAGAAGCAAACGGGCAAAAAGTAATCTGTAACCGTACCGGTTCTAATATGTTAAATGGCGTTGTTTCTGCTTTTGTACTCAATACAGGTCTTTCAGGACATTTAAAAGCAGATTATGCCTGCATTGAAATTGACGAGGCTTCTACTGTTCGAGTTTTTCCTCATTTTCAACCGGATTTTATGGTTCTTACAAATCTTTTCCGTGATCAGCTAGACCGCTACGGAGAAATTGACACTACTATGAATCTTTTATCGAAGGCTATGAAAATGGCTCCTAAAATGAAACTTCTTGTAAATGGTGATGACTCTCTGTCCACTTTCTTAGCTCTTGATAATAAAAACGAATACGCCGCCTACGGAATTAGTCAAAAAGTCCTATCTGATGAAAATAGCAGAGAAATACGTGAAGGCAGATTTTGTAAAAGATGTGGCGAAAAAATGCAGTATCACTTCTATCATTACAGCCAGTTGGGAGACTATTATTGCCCTCATTGCGGGTTCAAACGACCTCATTTGGATTTTGATGGAACAAACGTAAAACTTGATGAAGGAATTACTTTTGATGTAAATGATTTCCATGTAAAAGCAAATTACAGAGGATTTTATAATGTTTATAATATTTTAGCTGTTTACGGAGCTGCCTCCATGGCAAATATTTCTCTTGAACATTTTAATGATGTTTTAGGAAATTTCACTCCTCAGTTCGGAAGAAACGAACTATTTGAAATCCGAGGCACTAAAGTCATGCTGAACCTCGCTAAAAACCCGGCAGGTTTTAATCAGAATATTTCTGCTGTTATGACAGATACCAGTCCAAAAGATATCATTATTTTAATTAATGATAACAGTCAGGATGGTACTGATATTTCTTGGCTCTGGGATGTGGATTTTGACCGTTTAAAAGATGCAAACGCCGCCTCTATCACCGTCTGCGGTATTCGTTGTCTGGATATGGCGCTTCGACTGAAATATGTGGATATTCCCTCTGATGTTGAACAGGATATCGAAAAAGCTATTGAAAATAAAATTCAAAATGGAACGAAAAATTTGTATGTCCTTGTAAATTATACAGGACTTTATACTACTCATAATCTTTTAAAGAAAATGGAGGGCAGGAAATAATGAAATTAACAATCGGACATTTATATCCAGACCTCTTAAATCTATACGGAGACAGAGGCAATATTCAGTGTATGACAAAACGCAGTTTATGGAGAGGTATTGAAGCAGAAACTATCGAGTTTTCCTTAGAAGACCGAATTGATTTTTCTAATCTGGACATTGTTCTTTTGGGAGGCGGTTCTGACCGCGAACAAATGCTGGTCTGCAATAAACTTCGCAGCATTCAAAAAGATTTTAAAAATTATATCGAGGACGGCGGCAGCGTTATTGCTGTATGCGGCGGCTACCAGCTTTTAGGACATTACTACAAAACCTCTGAGGGAACTATGGAGGGACTCTCTTTGGTGGATTTGCATACAGAACAGGGTGAACCTCGTCTTATTGACAACATTGTACTGGAAAATGAAATATTCCCTCTCCCGATTGTAGGCTTCGAAAACCATGGCGGCAGAACCTATATCGGAGATAACAAACCATTCGGAAAGGTTTTATACGGACACGGAAACAACGGAGAAGACCATACAGAAGGAGTTCTGTACAAAAATGTAATCGGTACTTATCTTCACGGCCCGCTCCTCCCTAAAAACCCTCATATATGTGACTATCTTCTTTCCAATGCCCTAGAGCGAAAATACGGAAAAGGAAATTTAAGTCCATTAGATGATGACTTAGAAACGAAAGCAAATCAATATATCTATAACCGCTTTGTGAAACAATCTTAAACAAACATATTTTTGCATATTAAAATAAGGCTGCCGCATTAAGCTACTATCAGAAATGTTTCTACATTTTCAATCTGTGCCTAATGCGACAGCCCATTCTATATTATTTCTTACTTTCTTATTTCAGCAACCGTAAAATATTATCTACGGTATATCCTAAATTTTCAGCACTATACTGTCTGCTTACAGAAAAATCCTGTGGAAGTCTGTTAATAGGAAATACTGCTGTCACGCCCATCTTATATGCCTCTTCTATATTTCTATCATCTGCTCCGCCTACAACAGCAATCACTTTTTTCTCCTTCTGCTGTGCTCTTTTAGCAATCCCCATAACTACTTTTCCTCTCAGACTCTGTGAGTCCAATTTACCTTCGCCTGTAAAAATATAATCTGCATCTGAGATTTTTTCATCAAACTTAACCGTATCTAACACTGTTTCTATTCCCATCTGCAATTTTGAATTAAAAAATGCCACCATACCGGCACCCATAGCCCCTGCTGCACCTGTTCCCGGCATTCTGCTAATGTCTTTTCCAGTGGTTTTTTCAATTACTTTGCTTAAATTTTTAATTCCTGTATCCAGTTCTTCCACACATTTTGCATCCGCCCCTTTCTGCGGAGCAAAAACATAAGATGCGCCAAACGGTCCATACATAGGATTATCAATGTCACACATCGTTATAATTTCAATCTCTTTGAAAGCTTCATCCATTCCCGATAAATCTATACGTTCAATATCAATAACCGTTCCGCCCACAGGAATAAATTCCTGCCCCTCTTTATTATAAAATTTCACACCTGCTGCTGCGGCTGCTCCGCATCCACCATCATTGGTAGCAGAACCTCCCAATCCTACAATAATTTTCTTTACTCCCTTTTTTGCTGCAGCAAGCATTAACTGCCCCACTCCGTAAGTAGTCGTAAATCTGGGATTTTTTCTATTTTCCACCAATGGCAACCCTGCACAAGATGCCATTTCCACTACTGCTGTTTTTCCACCGTCAATTAATCCAAAATAACTTTCCATATCTTCAAAATACGGATTTTTCACCTTAACTTTTATCTTTTCGCCTCCTACAGCTAATAAAAATGCATCTACAGAACCTTCTCCTCCGTCTGCTACTGGAATTTCTGATATTTTACTTTCCGGAAAATGTTCTCTGATTTTTTCTGCAGCAATTTTACAAATCTGAATAGAACTTAATGTCCCTTTAAAAGAATCTGGAATTAGTACAAACTTCATGGCTTTTCCTCCTCCGACTTCACCTCTTGTTTCTTTTTGAAACATCTTTTTCCCTATTTTATCGGACTTTCTATTTTCTTTTCAACTATTATCTTTTATAATATGTTTACATTTGAAACAGTAGGAGGAGAAAAATGGGAAAAAAATCAGAATTTTAGGCATTGCACCTTATGAAGGTTTAAAAAAAATAATGGAGGAATATGCTGATCAACGAAAAGATTTAGATTTCATTATATCCAGAGCAAACACTGCCGACTTAATTAAAAAGTCTGTTCCTATTACAGTCCTTGATATAGGAATTGGATATTACGATATTCTGCGTTGCCTGAAAACAGCAGAAGCTACTCACACTAAATTCGCTTTATTAGGTCATCTTTCCCTTACAAAAGCCGCAAAAACTCTGTGTTCTCTTTTAAAAATAGAAATTCCTGTTTTTTCTATAGCTGACACTGCAGAGGCTCTTTATACTCTCCATACACTCTCTGCTAAAAACTATCAAACTGTTATTTGCGACACAGTTGCTTATGAAGCAGCGCGAAAAGCCGGATTAACACCTATCCTACTGACTTCCAGCATGGAAAGTCTGGATGCTGCTGTCAATCATGCCTTATACCTATGGGAAACGAACAAAAAAAACAGCATCACCTTATCTATGATGAAGGAAACCCTACAAAACAGCTCCAGTGATTATCTTCTTCTAAACTCCCTATTAACCATTCTAAATACGGCATTACCATTCTAAATAAAGAAGATGCTCAAAATATTCTTACAAAAAGTTTATATAATACTGGTCTCCGCACAAAAGAACTGCTTAAAAATGCAAAATCTATGGAGAAAATTTCTTCCAACCTTATGCTGGTAGGAGAATATGGTTCTGAGGAAGATTATCTTGCCTATCTTTATTATATAGAGAGCAAACTCCACAATCATCCTCTTTATAAAATCAACTGTGATTTACTTAATGAAAAAAATTGGAATTTTCTCACAAACAGCTTTCGTTCACCTTTTACAGATAATGACAATACCATTTATATTGCTAATTTACAAAAACTATCCGTTGATAAGCAAAAATTATTGCTATCTGTTATTTTAGATACAAACGCACACATTCGAAACCGCTTTATTTTTTCCTGCTGTACAGAATATAAAAAAACGGTTTCAACCGCTGCAATGGAATATGCTAATGCCTTAGATAGTATTGTTATTCCTGTAACACCTTTACGAGAACAAAAGGCAGAACTTTCTTCTATGTGTGCGTTATATATAAACACACTAAATGAAACTCTGGGAAAACAAATTATTGCTTTAGATGATGATGCCGCATGCGCTTTATCTGAATACGATTATCCCGGAAATCACGCTCAGCTTAAACGGATTTTAAAACAGGCAGTTATAAAGACAAATTCTCTTTATTTATCAGGCTCTGTTATTCGAGACATATTAGTACAGGAAAAACAACTTTTTCCCATTTGTTCTAATACCAATTCTCCTTCTTGTTTTAATCTGGATTTCAATCAGTCTTTAGATGAGATGAACCGCAGTATTATTCAGCAAGTATTAAAAAATTGTAATGGAAATCAATCTGTTGCAGCTCGTAAGTTAGGAATTAGCCGAACTACCTTGTGGCGTAGTCTAAATCGTGGTTAATTTTTCAATATGAAATGTCTGTATTGTAGCAAAAATTTATTTTTTTAATTTTTTTCAAAAAAGTGTTGACATATCTATATATCTGTTGTATTATATGTATTGTCCTTGAGGGACACAGATAAACAACACTTGCGGGTGTAGTTCAGTGGTAGAACACCAGCCTTCCAAGCTGGATATGTGGGTTC
>CAJKQE010000103.1 GCA_905201915.1 uncultured Lachnospiraceae bacterium | reverse complement strand
GATAAAGGAGTACATAGAAGCTAAATACGGCTTCAAAGTACATACCGCATATATTGCAGAGGTAAAGAGAGATTTAGGCTTGCCGATGTACGATGCTCCTAATGCGGTAGAGGAATTGAAACAGCCGAGGAAGCATCCGACTCCAGAGAAGGTTGAAGCAATAAAGGATGCATTGAAACATTTTGAGGTGATTTAATGACAAAGCCGCTTGCTTATTGAATGGGTAAGCGGCTGCTTTATTATAATTAGTGTAATATAATAAAGCTTGTTCGAGAGTAAAGGGAGAGGATACGTATGAGAAGAACGTTATTCAGGTACAGGTCATTTAATACGGAAAAACTGAATGATTATAGCTATATTCATCAGAGGATAATTAACATTGAAAAATGGAAGTTTGAAGCTTTTGAAGGATTAGTGTATCCATCATCACCACTTTATTTCAACGACCCCTATGATTGTGAATTTTGCTTTCAGTCAGATGCATTGGAAGGTGTACTTGATAGAGAAACATATATACATCTTTTGGAAAGAAGATTTTCACTTAAACAGGAAGAAAAAAATAGAATTCTTTATTCTGACAATATTGAAAGGGCGCTGCAAATAGTTTTGCAGGCTCATGGAGGAAGGCTTTCTGACTCTTGGATGAATATTTTGCAAAATGGATTAAATGATTGTATGAGTACAATCAAGGATGCTGTAAGAGTTGTCTGTTTATCTGAGGTGTATGACTCTATGCTTATGTGGAGCCATTATGCTCAGAATCATACTGGATTTTGTATAGAGTATGATTTTAAAGAAAGTGATATGCTTTATAAACATTTATACCCAGTAATATATACAAAGGATAGATATGCTGTTTCTAAAGCAGATATGTTAAGTGAAAATACAGAATGGATTTATAAGACGACTTGTCGTAAATCCGATGTTTGGTCGTACGAGAAAGAATGGCGAATTGTGACGGCTAATTTCAATAAAGTAATGCCAGAAAAATTGAAATGTCCAAATGGAAAATATGTCTTGGATTTGAAAGAAAATATAAAAGCGTTTTATTTAGGAGCGAAAATCTCTGAGAATTTTAAAGAAGAGATAATTCAATTTGGAAAAAAGAATAGTATTGATATTTATCAGATGGTTTTATCACCCAGTACATATGAGCTAAATGCAAAGAAAATCATATGATTAATTATGGAATAATGGTATAATTTTCTTATTATACAAACAAGATGGATGGTGAAAGAACATATATGAAATTTGAAAAAGTAGTTATTAAAAATTTTAGAAATTTTGATAATGTTGAACTTGACTTATCAAATAAAAACATATTTTTTGGTCTAAATGATGTGGGGAAAACAAATTTCTTGTACGCTCTACGATATGTATTTGATAAAGATATTCGTAAACAAAACCTTTTAGATTCGGATTTTCATAATAAGCAGCTTGATAAACCAATTGAGATTGTTGTTACTATAGATATTAGTGATGTTGCTGACAGCGATTGTCAAAAACTCCGTGCACAGCTAAAAGGTGCATTGCTAAGTGAGCATAATAAGGTATATATAAAGCTTTTTGCAGAATATAGCAAAACAGAAATGCTCGCTCTACCGATATTATCGTGGGGTGGCGATATTAATCATCTTTACGAAATGAAGCAAAGAGGATATCTATATGAAATAGATTATGTATTTAATGTCATTTATATTGACTCTTATGTTGATTTGTATTCCCTATTTAAAAAGAATGTGAGCCAGCTTGTCAGAAATGAAAAGGACGAAGATAAAGATATTCTGGCAAAAATTCAAAATACAGTTGATGATTTGAATGGTCATATTGCTTCTCTGTCTGGAATTAAAGAATTTGAGGATAAACTTACGCCAGAATATCAAAAATTCCATGATGAAGGGATATCTGTTTCAATAAAATCCGAAATCGCAGTAAAGGGATTGTACTCAAATATTATACCATATATTAAACAAGATAATGATGATAATTTATATCCTACTGCTGGGGAAGGTAGGAAAAAGTTATTGGCATATTCAATATACGACATACTGTCAGATGAAAATGCGGAAAAGAAAATCAATTTGTTTTTAATTGAGGAGCCTGAAAACCATCTTCATAAGTCTATGCAGATTGCATTATCACAAATACTTTTTACCGATAGCAAATACACATACTTGTTTGTAACAACTCATTCGCCTTTTGTTCTTTATGAAATGGATAATGTAAATTTAGTTCGAATATATAGTGAGCGAAAAATCAATAGTATTAGCACATTTTATAAAGTGCCTGATACTTATGAGAAAAACAGGAAAATGTTAAACCGTTGTTTGTCAGAAGCAATCTTTGCTAACAAAGTACTTTTGGTTGAAGGACCATCTGAATATATGCTATTTAGCAAAGTCCTTTCAGTAGTGCATCCTTTTTATGAAGTAGATGGAATATATATTTTACCAGTTGATGGTGTGGGATTTGAAACATATTTTTCTATCCTGGATGAACTTGAAATTTTTAATGTGGTAAAAACTGACAATGATTTGAGAGCGGTAACAGGAAAAGGTACATATAGCGTTTTAGGCTTTTCACGCTGTAATAATTATATTGGGGAAAAGCGTCTGCCTACCAAACAAATTCAAGAGAATTCTGTTTCTGCCAAGAGGAGTTTATATAATTCAAATATAAATACTTTGGATAAAATACGAAGTGACTTTCATATTTTCTTATCAAAAGTGGATTTAGAAAATGATTTAGACGAGTTTTTGCATGATAGATTATCAGCTTTATTGGATAATGATAATCCTGTTAAATATTTACAAGATGCAAAGCACTATCATATGGTGGAGTTGATTGAGACACTTTCGGATACAGATTGCAGAACAATCTATAATCATTACAACTTTGCATGTTTGAAGGAGGTTGCCGAATGAAACTATCTCCAATTCAAGAAAAAATAGTAGAAACTCCCGGTAACTTAATAGTAAGGGCAAGTGCAGGAACAGGAAAAACCCATACAATGGTTAATAAAATTGCTAAGGAAATTGATGATAATCATACACATAAAGTTATTGCTGCAATTACTTTTACAATAAAAGCAGCACAAGAAATAAAGGATAGATTGTCTGTCGATGTAGTTCAACACTTCATTGGAACAAATAACAGTTTCGTTATTGAGGAAGTTATAAAGCCTTTTATGAAGGATGTCTATGGTGCTGATTTCGATTTGGACATGAGTACGGACTATTCAGCTAAAGTTGATACTTTTCAAGAAGCTATTGAAAAAATAAGGAATGAAGGTATCCTCTGCTCATATCGAGATAATAAAAGGAACTTTATTTTTGATTTGGCTCAAGAAATTGTAGAAAATTCTTCGGCTTGTAGGCTTTATCTTCAAGCAAAATATTTTAAAATATATATCGATGAATATCAAGATTGCGACAAATCAATGCATAAATTTTTTATGTATTTATGTGATGAATTGAATATCGAAACCTTTGTTGTGGGAGATGAAAAACAATCGATTTATATATGGAGGGGTGCTTATCCAGAGGCTTTTAAAAGCATCTGGAACAAACCCAATTTTAAAAAGATATTTATGGGAGATAATTTTCGCTCTTGTCAACAAATACAGAATTATTCTAATCTATTATGTGATGAGACAAGAAGTCTTTACAATCCTACGGAAAATATAGATAATATTGTGTGGCTTTCTCCTACAAAGGCAAATTGGGCAACAGAAGTATTGTCTAATATTGTTCCCGATAAAAAGTCAGCATTATTGCGGTTTTCTAATGATAACGCACGAATAGGAGCAAGCGAATTAACAACAAACGGTTTAGAGTATGTTTATATCCCACAGACTCCTATTGCTGATATTACAACAGATACAGCGTGGCTTTATACAGCAATTGCTAAATACCTTATAATTGAAAAGTATTCTGCATATGATGTAATTTCAGAAATACCTGTTGAAGGAAATGAAAGTCGCAAAACAGTATCCACCGTAAAAAGATTACTCAAAAGAATTGAAGAGACTATAGATGATGAGCAGTCTTTCGGCTCGTGTGTCACAGCATTGGCTGAATATCTTGGATATGATACTCGCCCTGATCACATAAACAAATTATTCAAAACAATTTCTGATACCAGTTTTCATGTGGCATTTGAAGCGGATAAATACAAACACATCGCAATTACATTCCACTCTTCAAAGGGATTGGAGTTTGAACAGGTAATTGTATTTTCAGAGGATTATCGATTGTCTGATATGTCGAGTATATACAACCATTATGTAGCGGTTACACGTGCAAAAAGCAAATTGATTATCGTTAAGTTAAACAATTACAATGCGAATTGTTTTCAGAATAATTTACAAAAGATATTTTCTGAAAGCGGTCATAATATAGAAGATGTCGTTTTATTTTGAACAGAATAGATTATTTATAAACGGTTGATTGTAAAATCAAGTTGGACACTTGAAGAGAAAAGTCCATAGTGATTTTTTCCCGTGGTAGAATGAAGTTGCTACACCAAATTCACTATGGGAGGCAATCACTATGGACTACCAAGATTATATCACAGTAGCTGCAGAACGCAAGAAGGGACAGCATCTCAGTATGGTAGAACGGGGTGCCATTAAGGCCCTCAAACAGCAGGGCCTTGGCATACGGGCCATTGCCAGAGAGGTGGGCTGCGCTCCATCCACCATTACAAACGAGCTGCGGCGTGGTACACCGGTTCGTAAGAGCACCAAGGGGAATGCTCATGTGCGGTAAAGTAACACACAAGAATTTGAACAGGCAGCAGCCCATTATTCCTAAAAAATCTTGACAACTATTGAACAGATGATTATACTTATCCTGTAAATTGAATAAAATCTTCAGGGCAGGGTGCAATTCCCTACCGGTGGTATAGCCCACGAGCCGCAAGGCATGATTCGGTGAAACTCCGAAGCCGACAGTATAGTCTGGATGAAAGAAGATTAAGAAGCGCAGGAAAGTTTTCTTTTCTGCGTGTAAAGCGATTGCTCTGGGATATTTTATATTCCAGAGCTTTATATTTGCACAGGTATTCCCTGCGCTCTTTTGCTTTTGCCTTGAACGATTTTGTTCAAGGCATTTTCTATTTGTGGAGGTGATACTGTGAATGACAGTGATTATATGAAAATCGCATTACAGCTTGCAAAAAAAGGATGCGGTTTTACTTCTCCTAACCCTATGGTAGGAGCTGTCATTGTAAAGGAAGGACGGATAATCGGGCAGGGTTGGCACGAAAAATATGGCGAAGCTCATGCAGAACGTAATGCGTTAGCGGCATGTACAGAAAATCCAAAAGGTGCGACCATGTATGTGACTTTAGAACCTTGCTGCCATTATGGAAAGCAGCCGCCCTGCATCAATGCAATCATGGAAGCAGGCATTGAACGGGTAGTAATCGGTTCTGGTGACCCCAATCCCCTTGTCAGCGGAAAAGGAATACAAATTCTAAAAAAACAAGGGATTTTGGTGACAGAACATATTTTACAGGAGGACTGCGAGAGGCTCAATGAAGTGTTTTTCCATTACATTCAAACCAAGCGTCCTTTTGTAGTGATGAAGTATGCCATGACAATGGACGGAAAAATTTCAACTAAAACAGGAGCGTCAAAATGGGTCACGGGCGAAACGGCACGACGCCATGTCGCACAGCAGCGTCACCGATATGCTGCAATTATGGCAGGGATCGGAACAATATTGACAGACGACCCACAGCTTACCTGCCGGATAGAGGGTGGAAAAAATCCGATTCGCATTATTTGTGACACCACGCTTCGCATACCTCTAAGTGCGAACGTTGTTTCCACAGCAAAGCAGATTCCTACAATAATTGCAACCTGTTGCAGGGACGCAGAAAGATGTGCCTTGTATGAGAAAAAAGGCTGCCATGTCCTGCTTGTCGAGGAAAGAAACGGTCATGTGGATTTAGAACAGCTTATGTATTTATTAGGGGAAAAACAGATTGACAGCATTTTGCTGGAGGGTGGAGGGACGTTAAATTGGGCAGCTCTTTCCAGCGGTATTGTACAGAAAGTGCAGGCTTATATCGCACCTAAATTATTTGGTGGACAGGCTGCAAAAACTCCGATAGAGGGAGAGGGCATTTGCTATCCTACTGCGGCTTTCCGATTAAAGAATAGCTGTGTTCTTCCGCTGGGTGAAGATTTTCTGATTGAAAGTGAGGTAGAGCAAAGTGTTTACGGGAATCATTGAGGAAATCGGAACGGTTCATAAAATCAAAAAAGGACAGCTTTCCGTCGTCCTTGAAGTTTGTGCGAAAACAGTGCTGGAGGATATGAAAATAGGGGATAGTATTGCAGTAAATGGAGTTTGTCTAACTGTTACAGCCCTGTACTCAGGCTCATTTGTTGCGGACGTTATGCACGAAACCTTAAACCGTTCTGCACTGG
The DNA here is from genome assembly GCA_905201915.1 of uncultured Lachnospiraceae bacterium. Classification (GTDB taxonomy): domain Bacteria; phylum Bacillota; class Clostridia; order Lachnospirales; family Lachnospiraceae; genus Blautia. The sequence goes on along the minus strand of CAJKQE010000103.1, from coordinate 1,492 downwards.
CAGCCCTTATCCCTGGTGGTCATGTGAATCTGGAACGAGCAATGTCGGCAAGCGGAAGATTTGGAGGACACATTGTCTCCGGACATATAGATGGCACAGGCAAAATCGTGTACATACAAAAAGATGATAATGCGGTCTGGTTTACCATACATACAAACCCGGAAATCATGAGGTATGTTGTAGAAAAAGGTTCTGTTGCAATCGACGGTATCAGTTTGACAATTGCCAAAGCCGACAGAGATAGATTTTCTATTTCAGCGATTCCCCATACCGTCAGACAAACAGTATTGAATGAGCGAAAAGAGGGTGATTCTGTCAATCTGGAAGCAGATATAGTTGGAAAATATGTTGGAAAATTCTTGTCTTTCAAACAGAACACGGACAGTCATATCACAAAGGAATTTTTAGAGAAATATGGTTATTAGGAGGATGTCGCATGGCAGCGTTTCATAAAATCGAAGAGGCACTTGAAGATTTGAAAAAAGGAAAAATAATTTTAGTAACAGATGATGCGGAACGGGAAAATGAAGGGGATTTTATCTGCGCAGCACAATTCGCAACAACGGAAAATATTAACTTTATGGCGACCTACGGAAAAGGGCTGATTTGTATGCCTATGTCAGAGGACTATGTAAGCAAGCTCAAAATTCCGCAAATGGTAGAAAGAAATACCGATAACCATGAAACGGCTTTTACTGTTTCTATTGACCATGTAACAACTTCTACCGGAATTTCTGCTGCTGAACGCTCAATCACCGCCCTTGCATGTGTGGAGGAAAATGTAAAGCCAGAGGATTTCCGTAGACCTGGACATATGTTTCCACTGCTTGCAAAGAAAAATGGTGTGTTAGAGAGAAACGGGCACACGGAAGCAACTGTAGATTTATGCCGGTTGGCTGGATTAAAAGAATGTGGATTATGCTGTGAAATCATGCGTGAAGATGGAACGATGATGAGAACAACAGAGCTTTTTGAACTGGCAGAGCGTTTTGGAATAAAATTTATTACCATACAAGATTTGCAAAATTACCGTAAGTGCCATGACCATTTGGTCGAGCGGGTAACAACTGTAAAAATGCCGACCAAATATGGGGATTTTATCGCATATGGTTTTGTAAATAAGCTAAATGGAGAACATCATATTGCTCTTGTAAAAGGGGAAATCGGAGATGGGAAACATATTCTATGCCGTGTTCATTCGGAATGTTTGACCGGTGATACCTTTGGCTCCCTACGCTGTGATTGCGGACAGCAATTTGCTTCAGCCATGACGCAGATTGAAAAAGAGGGACGGGGTATCTTGCTCTATATGCGGCAGGAAGGACGGGGTATCGGGCTTATCAATAAGCTGCGTGCCTATGAGCTGCAAGAGCAGGGAATGGACACGTTAGAAGCAAACCTTGCATTAGGCTTTTCAGGCGATGAACGGGAATATTATATCGGCGCACAGATTTTACGGGATTTGGGCGTATCAAGTATGCGGCTTTTAACG
>CAJKQE010000102.1 GCA_905201915.1 uncultured Lachnospiraceae bacterium | reverse complement strand
TTAAGTATGTGGACTAACCGTCTATCGGTAGCACTCTTTTTCTATAATCATATTAGCACGCATGTGTGAAAATGTCAAAAAATTTCTTCATTCTTGGTTATTAATCTCCTTGATCAACTGTACTGCCTTCTCTGCATCATCGGTTTTCACGAATATATCCACACCATATATTCCAAATCCTGGTGCCCCATGCATTGCAACATTCGCACCTGCTTCCTGCGAAAAAGCTGCTATTCCATTTTGCTTTAACATTTCTACAAGTTGTTCTGTCTCTACTATATTCTGTGCATTATAAATTTTTGTCCATTCTACCTTAGATAGGGAAATTTCCTTTTTCTCCTGAACATTTGACGAATTCTGGTTTCTTTTTCGATTAATAAATGCCAAGAGCCTAAGAATAATAAATGCCACAATAGTAATACCAATCAGAAATCCCAATGCTAATCGTGTTATCTGTTTTTCTGTAGCTCCCATTCTAAATAAACATATACCATAGATGACTGTAAAAATTCCTGCACATATCACACTGGTGAGAAAATCTCGCCATATAGTAGCACTTTGGAGCAAACATTTATCCCATATTCCATTATACACCATAATAGATGCATACAGGATTCCTCCTACTAAGACAGTTGCTGTCTCTCCTAAAACCAAGCGAACATCCACCGTTAATAACATCTGAATAATAATCGCTAACACACTAATCACAAACATTGATGCAAATGCAAGATTTCCAGCCTTTAATGCTTTTTGTTTCACCCATTCTTCATACACCGCAACTTTGTCCAGTGTTTCTTTCATCTCTTTATTCATAGTCTGGCTCCTTTCTCCATCCAGGAGCTCTCTCATCTCAACATCGTAATACTCAGCAAGTTGAACAAGTATACTGAGATCTGGCATATTTATTCCTGTTTCCCATCTGGAAACTGTTCTTGCAGATACCTCAAACTTCTCAGCAAGCTGCTCTTGTGTAAGATTCTTTTCTTTACGACATTGCTTTAAAAAAGCTCCAATCTTTTTTGTATCCATGTCTCTACCTCTCTTCCACTTACAGCTTACCAATATATAGCAAAATTACCACGACATAAAACGAGAATCCGCTAATTTTCAATCGGACATCATATGTCTAAAACAAATAAACGGTATTTTCACCCCGAAAACATTCTATTTTTCTATAAATTAACTTTCTCTTTTATGTCTATCTATAAGCAACAGAATAAACATAACAAACCATATCGCCCATGCAATTAAACAACCAGTTCCTATATACCAAATATCTATAATCATTCCAGCAATAAAAGGAAGTGACATAAGCATCATTCTCTTCCCATATGCCTTACACATAGCATTTTCATCATATTTTTTTCGTTCTTCTGCAGATTTCATATTATAACCAGACAAGAAGTTGGATGCTTGTCCTTTTGACCTATAAAACCATATTCCAAATAAAAGCATAATTACTGCCATTGCAAAATCAAAAATAATATAAATATAGAACATATAATGCTTCCTTTCAGTCGATTCCACAAACTTGAAGTTATTGATCTTCTGAATCCAATCCAAGTTCTTTCAGCTCTTTTTCGTTTTGGATATCTTCAACAGTTTTCTTTCCAGTGATTGCACTGTAGGCTTCTTTGATGCCATTTTTCACTGCCCATTTGATAACGAAATACAGCGCAATCAAAATAACAATTGCGGTTCCTCCACTTATACCTAATTCATTCCACATAATTCAATCCTCCAAATTCCGATTTACCTTCACTTTATTTTACCATAGTGCTTTCTAAAGTGCTATTCTAATATATACAAAAGTGTAAAAGAACGATCTCACACATATACCATGTTTTTCAATATAATCTCTTCTGCACTGGCTTTTATATTATTCATTAACCTAACCCACTTCATCTGATCCTGTGCCTTTAATTCTTCAGTTACACCCTGTTTTTCTATCATCTGTTCCATAAGCGTTTCCACCTGTTCTCTGACTTCCTGATCGATCTGATTCAGATGTTCATTCAATTTTCCGGTCAATAACATGTATTGATATCTTGCTGATCTGTGTTCTTTTAAGAACTGCTTTCGTAACATTCCATATTTTCCATATGTCGGTTCTTCTTCTCTTAAAACCAGATCCGGCAAATAGTAATCTCCATGCAACGTATAGCTCATTCCATTTTTCTCATCATAAATCTGTTTTTTCATAGTCTAAATCTCCAATCCTTTGTATTTTGTTTTATTTTTCTTACGTTGTTGGTTTTCAATCTGGCTCTTTTGAGTTGCCCATTCCAACTGTTTCAGAACGCTTCCCTTTGGCATTTGCTCCATTCGCCGTTTTTCTTCCAGTGCCCTTTGTTCTTTAATGTCCTGCTGCACCACATCCTCTACAGTTTCCATTCCCAGAATACGCACCACTCTGTCATATCTGTCCGAAATCTCTTGTAAACGTTGATTATCATTTGATAATTTTCCATTTTCTTTACGCACATCATCTAACTGCGTTTGGATATCATCACATTTCTCCGTAGATTTTTGATATTTGTTTTTCCAGCTTTCTATCGTTTTGTTAAGTTCTACAACCTTTCCAGCTAATGCAGCAATCTGATTCTTCATCTTGATAAACAATGGCTTGATTTTATTTTCTCTGTAAGGTACTGCACGTTCAAATGTTCCTGCCTCCGGTAAAAACGTCTTAATCATTCCATATTCTTTTATTTCTTTACTGGCATTATCCATAATCGGCTGCAGCACATCTCGACGCTCTTCCAGACTTTTTACTTCTTTTTCTGCGTCCTCTGCCCTTTGTTCTGCTTCTTGTTTCTCCCTGTTTGCCTGTTCCTTATCGTCTTTTAAAATCTGGATATCTGCTCTGAATTCCGCAATTTGTGCTGTCAGTTCTTCGTTTTCTGCAGTTAGATACTCTTTCTCCTGCTCCAGCTCCTGTACTTCCTTTTTTCGCTCTTTCTTCTTGAAGTTATAAACATCCAAATGTTCCTCATGAGTACCTTTCTGTTCCCATTCAATGCCATGCTGTTTTGCAATCTCTGCCAGGACCTTTTTTTCATGGTTCATCCACTGGTTCAACTCTGTATCATGCTTATTTCCACCTTGAAATCCAAGACTTTTTAATGCCTGTTTCAACGAAACTCTGGTGTCCATTCCTTTTCCTTTCCAATCAGTCACATAAGGAATAAAATCAATATGTAAATGTGGAGTAGACTCATCCTGATGTAGATAACACCCAAATACCCGTAACGTTGCATTCCGCTTCTGGAAGTCCTTTACATATTCATCCAGTATTTTTACAGCCAGATCTCCTTCTGCTGTTCCGACAGCCATATCTTCTCGATTTCCAATTTGAAAAATTACTTCGTGGAACAACTTCTCTTGTTTTCCCTGCCGGATTTTTTCATAGTAATTTGTAATCTGTCTATCTTTTCTTTTCCCGATATTATATCGTTCTACAGCTTCATCAAACAGTTCTTTATAAACTTCTTTTAAATTCTCATTCTGATAGCAAATATTTAGTTGCACTCTGTCTGAATCAACATTTTCTGCTATAAATTCCCTTCTGTTATGAGCCAGAGAACCTGTCCCGATCATACCACTAATTGTTCGTTTCAGCGTCATGTTCGTCACCCCACTTTCTAAAACCAGTGCCAGACATGGCACATAAATTTGTATCTTTACCAGCTATAGTATAAAAAGAAATCTTCGCCGGATACGGCGGTTTTGTTACTTTTGTCAAAAGTAACGCAAAAGCACTTTCGACAGCCGTTCCGTCCATCAAAAGTACCCTTGCGCCCTGCCGGGGGCTATTTTATCTCTTTCGTTACTCTCTCGACTAAATTATTCCGGTATTCTTGCCTGCACATATTCCAGATCTCCACAGTATGGCGTTCCAACCAGATACCATTCTCTTGCTGGATTCATCTCCATTCTTGTCCTTACCCACTTATCATCGACCAGCACCTCAAGACCTTCTCCACAGTGAAATCCCGTATCAATCCATAAGTCCGAGGCTAATAACCCATATCTGTCATTGCTACTGTTATATCCTAATCTTCCCTGCTTCATCGAATCGTTCTCCCTTCTTCACAACTATCAAATTTACAGCAACCTCACCGTCCAGCCTCAGCTTTCCGTATGCGCCTTACCAACTTTCTTCTTGTTTACTTCTCACAGGGGCGTGACACGCTCCTGTAAAAAGGTAATCAACACGAACTGTTACCATCGAAAGCTCTCTTGCATTCCTTTTCTGTCCAGATACTCCTGCCGGAACTTTTCCCGTTCTTCTTCTGTTGGCGCAGTTTTGAATTTACTGTATGCCTCACGATTTACCATTGCATCCAGCTTTTTTTCCAGACCTTTTCTTATATCATCTGCTTCCTGTTCCTGATCCAGTAAATGATATTTTATAATCTTTCCAAATAACTCCTCTGGAATCATAACGTTTTTCAAGTTCTCACCTTCTTACAATTTATGTAAGGACGCAACACTGCAATGTCTTTACAGATTGCAACCTTGCATTTTAATTCCGCATTTTCTATATACTCTGCAATGTTGCACCCTTAATTTATTCCGGCTTAACTTTATCTAAATCCCAATACCATGAATTACCGATTCGTCTTGCCTTAATTCCAAGTTCCTTCTTTGCATTTTCCAGTGTTCTTTTAGAAATATTCAAATCTTCTGCCATATCAAAGATTTCACTGCTTTGCACAGAAGTTGATGTTTCTGCCAGTTCCCTCAGCATCTTTTTTGCCTGTTCCAGTTTATTTACCTTTGGAGCAATTCCACCAAGCACCTCATCTGCTGTGATTTCATAGTCACCTGTCCACTCAAATCCGGTTTCTGTCAGGCGAAATGCTTTGGAATGTCCAAATGCAGCCAGATTATTTTTAATCTGAACCACTGCTCTTAAGTCCGGTTCTCCCTCTATTCTTCCTACCAGTAATACGCTTCTGGCTACTGCAAAAAAGTCAATCGAACCCATTCCTCTATATGCAGCTTTATTTCCACCAGCTTTATTCATATGTCCGATTAATAAAATTGCACATTTATACTTTTCTGCCAGCAAGCTCAATCTTTTTGTCATATCCCTTGCTTCATTTGCCCGGTTCATATCCATTGTTCCTCCAAGGTATGCCTGAATCGGATCTAAAATAAGCACTCTCGCACCAGTCCGTTTGATAGCAGTTTCCAGTCTCTCATCTATCATGGAAAGTGATTTTTCTGTTTCATCTATAACCATGATTCTTTCACAGACCGCTTCTGCCAGCTCCAGTCTGGGTTTTACCGTATCTGCCAGCCCATCTTCCGCTGTCTGATAAATAATCTTTACTGGTTCTGTTACTTTCATATCGTTATCCAGACCTTCTCCTTTAGACAATCTCGCTGCAATATTTAATATCAGCGTAGTTTTTCCATCGCCCGGATCACCCTGAATGATCGTTAATTTCCCATAAGGGATAAATGGATACCAGAGCCAGTCCACTGTCTGGGACTGGACATCTGACATCTTTATCATTTTCAATTCTGTTTTATTCTCATTTCTCTGTTCCATAAATTCCTCCATTTTTCAAACTATTCTCGCCAATTATCTGTTGTTCTCTGGAAGAATCCCTGATATAATCAACTTGTCTAGGGTTGACATTTGTGGATTCGTCCCCATTTGTCACATTGCTCCGGTTGTTCGTACTTCCGGAGCTTTTTATATTTTCATCATCCAGCATATCTGCCACCACTTTCTGCTGATCTGGATATAAGTGCCCATAAGTATTCAATGTAATGCGAATGTCCGTATGTCCAAACCTTTCTTTAATCATCAATGGTTGCACTCCCTTATTGATCAGAAATGCCGCATGACTGTGACGAATGTCGTGTACTCTTATCTTTTTTACTCCGGTCTTTTGAACCACCTGTTTTAACTTATGCTGTACCGCTTCATGAACCATTGGAAAAATCCGTTCATCTTCGGGCAACTCATACAGTCTGCTAATATAGTTCTGAATCTCTTTTTTCAGAAATTCCGGTATGGAAATCGTACGGTTCGATTCTTCTGTTTTGGGAGATGTAATCACGTCCTCTCCATGCATACGGTAGTAAGTTTTATTGATATGAAGTAGATTCTTTTCAAAATCAATGTCAGCAGGTGTAATGCTGAGTGCTTCGCCTTCTCTCGCTCCTGTCCAGAATAATAATTCAAACAGCACATAATATTTGCTTCCCGGTTCTATTCCGGTCATAAACTGCCGATATTCTTCAATTGTCCAAAACTTCATTTTCTTTTTTGAAGTCTTTCCCATACGTTTTACTTTGTCACAAGGATTATCTGCCAGATTGTAGATATTCTTCGCATGATTAAACAATGCCGTCATCTGATTCTGTATTGTTTTCAGATAATCATCTGAATATCCTTTTTCAATAATCGTATTCTGCCACTGGATAATCTCTGCTGGTGTGATACTGTTCATCGGTCTGTCCTTAAAATACGGTAACAGTTGAGCATTCATCGTATCTCTTTTGTTCTTGATACTCCTGTCCTTCAATGACTGAGACTTGTCTCGGAAGTAGACTTCTACAAACTCTCCCATTGTCATATCCATGTCTGCTTTCGCTGTTCTTTTATACTCCGCTTCAAAATTTAATGCTTCTTTCTTAGTGCGGAATCCTCTTTTTACTTTTCGCTTTTTGGCTCCTGTCCAGTCCTCATAATAAAATGAAACATACCAGGTTCCTCTTTCTTCATCTTTGTATGCTGCCATACTTTCTTACCCCCTTACATTGCAATCTGGGAATATCCATAAAATTTCTTTTCCCAGAATGCCCTCGGTATCTTGCCCGCAACGGTTACATATCCCTGATCTGCAAGCTCTTTGTTCAGTTTGCGAAGCAGCTTGTAAGCATATCCAAGTGAAATCCCCATGCTCTCTGCAACTTCTTCCGCTGTAATCATATAGTTCTGTCTCTGCATATCATTTCCTCCTTGTCTATAATTATCATTTTCACTGATACTATATCATTTTAAATAATCATTGTCAATATTTTTTATCATCATGAATGATATTTTTCTATATTGTTGATTTTTATCATTTGTGATATACTAATCATAGCTTTTAAGGAGGTGGATAATATGCAGGAATCATCTATTTCAGAAAAAATAAAAGAGCTGCGAACTGATCTGAAGATGAATCAAAAAAACTTTTCCGCAGCTATTGGTATACGTCAGTCAACTTTATCCAGTTATGAAAATGGTGTGGTTACTCCCTCCAATGATGTGTTATTGACTATTGCTCAGAAATTTCATGTCTCACTGGACTGGTTATTTGGATTATCTGAAAATAAAGTACAGATTTCTACTCTCAGCGATATTCTTTGGGTTTTACTGCAGATGAATGAATCCAATGAACTCCGGTATGAACTGGATATAAATAATAAACTTCCCGGTGATATAGAAACAGAAACACAGAAATGGTATGCCGGACTTCGCTTTTATGGAAATGATCCTGAACATTCTTTAAACGCAGATATGTGTAATTTTCTTGCTGATCTGCAGGAGAACAGAGAAAGCCTGGAATCTTATTTCACAGGCAAAGATATGTTTGATATGTGGAAAAAGCAGACGTTGGAATACTACACTTCCAAACCTGTCACCCATAAAGAAATTGAAGAACTGGATTTTGAGACACGAATCCGTAAACGAGATGAACTTTTAACACAGAAATTTTCCAATAACGAACAGAAATAGTATCATAACAGTATCACAGGCAGATCTGCGAAGATTTTCATTTTCTTCCCATACCTGCCTGTTTTTAGTTTATTTGCTATTCTTTACAGCCTTATTTTAAACTTTTTACTCAACAGAAAAACCCCGGAAACCTTACGGTTCCGGGGTATCTTACGTTTGGACACAATGTTATCTTGCGATAACAAATCTATATTCAGATTGTATTACTCGATGATTGTAGCA
>CAJKQE010000101.1 GCA_905201915.1 uncultured Lachnospiraceae bacterium | reverse complement strand
TGAAGAAAACTTTGAACAAAGAAAAGCAGATGTTATTGTGAAATTAAAGGAATTAATGGGTTATGTTTTCCGTGCGGAAAACCTTATGGTAAGTTATACTTCTGAAGAAAAAGGATATGAAGGTCTGGAAAAGGAAATTGAAGAATTTAAAGAAATTCTTTATACAGGTGAACAGCAGGCATCAGTTTCCTATTCTTCCTGTGTTGTGAAAAATGAAGGCTTTAAGACAGCAGGGCAGGTACAGCATGTGGCAGCGGCAGGAAACTTTAAAGAGGCAGGATTTGAATATACAGGAGCGCTGCGTATCTTAAAAGTGATGTTAAGCTATGAATATCTGTGGATGAATATTCGTGTAAAAGGCGGAGCTTATGGATGTATGAGTTCTTTCAGAAGAAACGGGGATGGATTTTTAGTTTCTTATCGAGATCCGAATTTGGAAAAAACACTGGAAGTATTCAGAAAGACAGGTGATTTTATCCGTTCCTTTGATGCAGATGAAAGAGAAATGACAAAATACATCATCGGAACGATTAGTGAGCTGGATGTTCCTATGACACCTTCTGCAAAGGGAAATATGTCTTTAAATGCGTGGTTTTCCAAAGTGACAGAAGAAGATATGCAAAGAGAACGTCAGGAAATCTTAAATGCACAGCCGGAGGATATTAGAAAATTAGCAGGAATTGTAGATGCCATGATGGAACAGAACCGCATCTGTGTAGTAGGCAGTGAAGAAAAGATAGAACAAGAGAAAAAGGTATTTGAAGTAACCAAACATTTACTGTAAAAGGAGAACGTATGAGGGCAGATTTTAAATCAGGATTTGTGGCAATTATCGGAAGACCGAATGTTGGAAAATCAACTTTGATGAACCATTTAATCGGGCAGAAAATTGCCATTACTTCCAGAAAACCACAGACAACAAGAAATAAAATACAGACGGTGTATACAGGAGAAAAGGGACAGATTGTTTTTTTAGATACTCCGGGTATTCATAAAGCAAAGAATAAACTGGGTGAATACATGGTAAATGTAGCTCAGAGAACTTTTAAAGATGCAGATGTAATCTTGTGGCTGGTAGAACCTACTTCTTACATCGGAGCAGGAGAGCGTCATATAGCGGAACAGTTGAAGAACTGTAAGCTTCCGGTTATTTTGGTGATTAATAAAGTAGACACAGTAAAGAAAAGTGAAATTGCAGGTTTCATTGAGGGATATAGAAAATTGTATAATTTTTCTGATATTGTACCGGCATCTGCACTTCGGGCGCAAAATCTGGATACCGTATTGGATTGTATTTTTAAATATTTGCCTTACGGACCGATGTTTTACGATGAAGATACCATTACAGACCAGCCGCAAAGACAAATTGTAGCAGAGCTGATACGAGAAAAGGCACTTCGAACCTTAGACGAGGAAATTCCTCACGGAATAGCTGTTACTATTGACCAGATGAAAGAACGTACAGATAAGGATTTGGTGGATATTGATGCTACAATTATCTGTGAAAGAGACTCTCACAAAGGAATTATTATCGGAAAACAAGGTGCAATGCTGAAAAAAATCGGCAGTGCAGCCAGATACGAGATTGAACACTTTTTAGAAAAACCGGTAAATCTCAAGTTGTGGGTAAAGGTGAAAAAAGATTGGCGTGACAGTGATTTTCTTATTAAAAACTTTGGATATGATAAGAAGGAAATTTAATGAATGATTTCATTACCGTAACGGGCATGGTATTATCAGCTATGCCCGTAGGAGAATATGATAAACGTCTGGTAATTTTAACTCGGGAAAAAGGAAAAATTACGGTTTTTGCAAAAGGTGCAAGAAGGCAGAACAGTACCACGATGGCTGTATCAAATCCCTTCGTGTTTGGTTCTTTTCTGATATATGAGGGGCGTACAGCATATCAGCTTCGTTCAGCTTCCGTGAAAAATTATTTTTCAGAGCTGGCAGGTATTCAGCCGGAAGTTTATTATGGTTTTTATTTTCTGGAACTGGCAGATTTTTATGCACGAGAAAATATAGATGAAAAAGAAATGCTGAATTTGCTGTATATTACGTTAAAAGCATTGATTGCTCAGAGAATAGAGCCAATGCTTATCCGCTATATTTTTGAGTTGAAAATAGTTGCGATTAACGGAGAAGCACCTTATGTGTTTGCCTGTCAGGAATGTGGAACAACAGAAGAGCTGCAGTGGTTCTCTGTAAAAGAAGCAGGTGTTTTCTGTAAAAACTGTGGACACGGCAAAAGAGGCGTGATGTATATCAGTCCTTCCGTGTTATATACGATGCAGTTTATTATTGCAGCGAAATTGGAAAAGCTCTATTCTTTTACTGTGACAAAAGAAGTACAGGAAGAACTGGGGAAAATTATGCGTTCTTATATGAAAGAACAGATTGATAAAAATTTAAAAAGTCTGGAAATTTTACAGATGATGATATAAAAGAGGCGAGGGCTGAAAAATCAGTCAGCGCCTCTTTTATATCCTTAAAGTGATAAAATGCACAAAAATAATACTGTAAATATATAAAAAACAAACAAAACACCAAACGTTTGCGGAAATAGATGGTTAAAATACTGAAAAATACATTGATTTACAAAGTAATATTCGTTTAATATGGGGGTATAAAAATTATATAAAAGTGAGGAGCATAATATGAAACGATGGAAACGAGTTTGTAGTACCATGTTAGCGGGAACCATGTTATTTCAAACACCGGTAGTGGCTGCACCACAGGAGGAGAAAGAAGAGAAATCCCCTTGGGTATCAGACTGGAAACCGGCAGATGGTATGACTACAGGTGATGCCTATCAGATTTACCCTGTTCCACAGAATATTCAGTATCCCTCAAAAACAGAATTTGATGTGGATAAGAATGTAAGTGTGGTAAGTGGCAAAGAGGTTGATAAGGCTACAAATGACTACTTAAATGAAGTGTTGGAAGAATTTGACAGAACACCGAACAAACAGGAAAAAGCCGGAGAAGGCAGTGATATTATTATTGGTGTAAAAGGCAGCGGAGACGAGGCAGATAAATATTTTGCAGACAAAGAATTAGATGAAACACTTTTTGAACAAAGTGGAGCTTATGCATTAAGGGCAGATGGAGAAGATATTGTTATTCTTGGAAAGGATACAGAAGCCGCATTTTACGGAGTTGCCACTTTGAAGATGATGTTTTCTTCTTTCAACGGAAATAAATTTTATCCGGTAGAAATTCAGGATTATGCGTCTATAGATGCAAGAGGTTATGTAGAAGGCTTTTATGGAAGCTGGACACATGAACAGAGAAAAAGTCTTATGAATTTTACTCGAGATGTAAAGATGAATTTGTATGTATATGCTGCAAAAACAGATGTATATCATACTTCAAAATGGGATAAGCTGTATCCGGACGATATGTTAAATCAGTTTAAAGAACTGGTAGCGTTACAGGAGAAAAATAAAACAGAATTTTCCTGGGCAGTACATATTGGTGATATGTTAAGAGGCTTGCAGGATAATCAGGAAGATGAATATCAGGCAAGAAAGAAAAAACTCATGGCGAAATTCGATCAGTTATATGATATCGGAGTGCGCCGTTTTTGTATTTTAAATGATGACTTTGGAGCAGGTTCTCCGGAATTAGTTGTTCGTCTTATCAATGACTTAAATAAAGAATATGTGAAAGCAAAAGGCTGTAAACAGATTATTTACTGTCCACAGGGATATAATGTGGCATGGTCACAAGGTGCAAGTGGACAAAAAGAATTAGAGACTATGAAACAGTTTGATGAAGATGTTTTGATTTTCTGGACAGGACAAGATGTAAACTCTCCGTTTACACAGGAGTCTATTACTTATGCGAAAGAAAAAACAGGACATTCTCCGGTATTCTGGGTGAATTATCCATGTAATGAGCATGCAAAATCCGGTATCTTTTTAGGAAGCAGTGCACATTATATCCGTGATAACATTACAGGATTGGCAGGAGCAGTATCCAATCCAATCCATTTTGCAGAGGCTGATAAAGTAGCATTATTCCAGTTGGCATCTTATTTCTGGAATGTAAATGATTATTCAAAGCATACAGAAGAAGTATGGGAGCAGTGCTTTAAATACTTACAGCCGGAAGTTTATGATGCATACTTGACGATTGCAAGAAATGTATCCAACTGTCCGGGCTCAGGTCGTGTACCTCAAGGTTTTGAAGAGTCCTTGTATCTTGCGGAAACATTAAGTACTATTCAGGAAGCAGTAAAAAATAATACTTTTACAGCAGATATGCAGGAAGTAAAAAATTTAAAAGCAGAATTTGCACATATTCTTGCTGCAATTAAGACTTTTAAAGAAGAATGTACAAATAATTCTTTGGTACAGGAACTTACAAATCCAGGTAATCGTGAAGGCGGCGAAGGCTGGCTGCAGGCTCTTGAAAATGTAGTAAAAGCAGGACAATACATTTTACAGGCACAGGAAGAAATGGCAAAGGCAGAACCGGATATGGGTATTGTATGGCAAAACTTCTCTGATGCATCAGCAGAAATGAATACTTACAACAAACGTACTTATCAATTTCCGGCAGGAGGTACACAGGCTTTAAAAGCAGGAAGCCGCAGGCTGGTTCCATTTGTAAATGCTTGTATGAATGATGTAAAGACAGTTGTAGATGAGCTTTTGGCAACAGGAAACGCAGAAACACCGGCTGATAGAATTTACACAAATGTAGGCAAATATGCAAAAATGCCATTGACTGTTGATGAAAAAGAATATGGTATTCGTTATGTACAGGTAACTCTTGAAAAAAATCAGTATATCGGTATCAAGACAAAAGAAATTGCTGAAATTTCTAAAATTCTTTTAGATGGCTCTGATTTAGAAGGTTTGACTTTAGAATATGCTCTTTATGGAGATGACTGGAAAGAAATAAAAACAGGAGATTTAAAAGAAAACTTAGAAGCAAGATATCTTCGCCTTGCAAATAAAGGGGAAAAACCAGTAACTGCTATGGTGAAAAAGCTGGCTGCAGTGATTGAGAACAGAGCAGTTTCCATGTCTGTAAAAGGAACAAATATGAAAGCAACTCAGTCAGGTTCCTGGGATATGATGTTTGATGGTAATGCGGAAACTTTTATGCTGACAAACAGAGGTCAGCAGACAGGAGATTATATTACTGTAGATTTAGGCAGAACACAGGCAATCAATGACATTACTTTCTGGACAGCAGATGGAGATCAGAAAATTTATAATGCTAAAATAGCTGTTTCTAAGAATAACAAAGATTTTGAAGAGGTTGCTGTATGGAATAGCGAAAGCGGAACAGTAAATCCTCCTCGCAGAGAGTATAAAGCTGATGCAAAAGGAAAAGAGGGACGTTATGTTCGTCTGGAAGTAACAGCAAATAATAATAATCCTCTGAAGATCTTTGAAGTAGAAGTGAACAAAGGACAGAATGAATTGGGAAGTATTTCACCTGATTTTGCTCTGACCAGTGATGGAAAAGCAGATAAAAAAGCTCTGACAGATAAAAATCTGGCAACGGTATTCCAGATCTCTCAGACAGACGATAAGAGCTATTTGGAATACAGAATTACAGATAATGTAAATCTGGATGGATTTACTGTACTACAGGCAGGCTCCTGTGATGCCCAGGTGATTTTAAAAACAGCAGATGGAAAAGAGAAAAACTTAGAAAAACTGACCAAGACCACACAGGAATTTAAAGGCTGGGAAGAGAATGTTCATGCAGTAAGATTTGAATTTCCGGCAGGCAAAGATGTGAAAATAAATGAAATTATTTTCAAATACGGTGAAAATCCATCTGGTGATGTAGGACAGGCAGTTGATAACATTCCGGTTGATCCAGGAGTAGAAGATACAACGGAAACAGTAAATCTTGCGTTAAATCAACCAGTAGAAGTATCCGGTATTGAAACAAATAATGTAAAACCGGAATGGGCAGTAGACGGTAATGAAGGCACAAAATGGGATAGTGCAGCCTTAAAAGGTGGCAATGCCAAGAGTCCGCAGTGGATTATAGTGGATTTAGGAACTTATACAAATA
Organism: uncultured Lachnospiraceae bacterium; assembly: GCA_905201915.1. GTDB lineage: Bacteria > Bacillota > Clostridia > Lachnospirales > Lachnospiraceae > Blautia. Next base: position 1,930 of record CAJKQE010000101.1, on the reverse strand, counting down.
TGATTTCCGAAATCAAAATGAGCTACTTTAACAAAGTATATCCAACAGATTATGATGTGCAGGTATCTAATGATAAGGAAAACTGGGTAACCATTAAAACAATTACAAAAGAGAATAATGGCTCTGTAAATCCTGTAGACACTGTAAAAGAAGAGTTTAAGCAGCCGGTAGCAGCCAGATATGTGAGAATTCTTTTTAGAAGTATCAATGCCAATGCAGCAGGAAATTGTATTGGATTAAAAGAACTTACTGTAAATGGTGTAAGACGTCATGTGCCGGTGAGCTATATTTCTGTAGCAGAATTGGAAAATATTAATGCAGAAATTAATGCAGAAGAAGTAACATTACCTGCATTAGTAGAAACAACAGTAAAAGCAGGAGAGGAAAACGAGCAGCCGTTAAAAGTGATTCCTACATGGGATACAGAAAAAATTAATACGTCTAAACCGGCAGACCTTTTAGTAAAAGGTACTCTGCCAATTACTTACAGCCTTGTAAATCCAGAAGCTCTGGAAGCACAAATTCACGTCATTGTAGGAGATGGGGAAATACCTGAGGAACCAGAGAAAACAAATCTGGCATTAAATCAAAAGGTAGAAGTTTCAGATGTAGAGACTGGATTTGATGGAAATAAAATGGAGCATGTGGGAGAACATGCTGTTGATGGAAAAACGGAAACAAGATGGAGCAGTGGTCCTTTAAATGAAAAAATGGGATTAGGCGGAGAACCAAAAGACCAATACATTATCGTAGATTTAGGTGTGGGTAAAAATACGATAAATGAAATCAAAGTTTCTTATTTCAAAAAAGTATGGCCTACAAATTATACCGTAGAAATTTCTGCAGATAAAACTACATGGGAAACAATAAAAACGATAAAAAGAAATCCTTCCAATGAGCTTGGAATTGTAGATGATTTCAAATTAGAGGAAGCGAAGAATGCAAGATATGTGCGTTTATCTTTCCCGAAAGATGGTCTGAATACAAATGCAGCAGGAAGCAGTGTTTCTATTACAGAGCTGGAAGTATACGGAGAAAAAGAAAGCATTACGATTGATACTGAAGCTTTAGAACAGAAGATTGCATCAGCAACAGAAATGATAAAAAAAGCTGAAGCTGAGCCAAACAAATATGACAGTGCAACAGTAGAGGCATTAAAAGAAGCTCTCAAAGCAGCAGAAAATACTCTGAAAAATCCAGAAAGTCAGGAACAGGTTGACAAAGCAACAGAAACGTTGACAGCAGCAGAAGCCGGATTAAAAGAATTAAATTTAGAAGCATTAAAAGCAGCATTGAAGGAAGCAGCAGAAATTTTAGCGGCAGAAAGCGATTATACACCAGAAACTTATAAAGTGTTTAAAGAAGCTTATGAAGAAGCTAAAGGACTTCTGGGAAAACCAATGACACAGCAACAGGCAGATGAGGCTAAGGCAAAGCTTGAAAAAGCACAGGGACAGTTAGAAAAAACGGAAACAGAAGGTTGGATTCAGACAGAAAACGGCTGGGAATACCATGAAAATGGAAAGAAAGTAGTTGGCTGGAAAGAGGTTGCCGGAAAATGGTATCATCTGAATGAAAACGGGATTATGGAAACCGGTTGGTTATTTACAGGAAATACCTGGTATTATTTGAATAACAGTGGAGCAATGGAAACAGGCTGGGTACTTGTAGGAGAAACCTGGTATTACATGAATAACAGCGGAGCAATGGAAACAGGCTGGGTATCTGTGGGAGGCCACTGGTATTATCTGAATACAGATGGAACTATGGAAACAGGTTGGGTATCTGTAGGAGGCTACTGGTATTATCTGAATACAGACGGAACCATGGCAATCGGTTGGGTACTTGTAGGAGGCGATTGGTACTATCTGAATACAGACGGAACCATGGCAAGTAATCAGTGGATTGATGGTTACTATGTAGATGCATC
>CAJKQE010000100.1 GCA_905201915.1 uncultured Lachnospiraceae bacterium | reverse complement strand
TGACATATAATCACAGTGACTATGAATTCGTTTCGTATTGTAGAATGCTTCCAAAATGCAGTTAAAGGATTTTTGCGCCCTAAAATACATACAGAAACTAGAAAATACAAATCTCCCGAAGAAGTTCAAGTATTAAAAATACTGATTTCTACGGGAGATTCATATTTTAAGATTTAGAGCCTAAAAATCGGTATTAACCGATAGCCCCATGATTTGAGAAGTTTTTCCTTCCTAGGACGCTTCAAGATTATCTTTATACAATAAACAATCTCATGAATATAGTTTATTATTCCGTCACAACTAGATACCAGGATGTTCCACTTTCACTTAAATTTGTTTGCTGACACCACTCACCATCTGCTGAAGAATTATTTCTAACGCCTAAATACAATCCACTCAATCGATTTTTTAAAGCATATGAACCATCATCCTTTTCAATCACTTCCCACATCTGGTTCCATCCTTGATTATATTCATACTGTATAATAGATGCCCCCACCTGCGTGGACATAGAATTCACATCCAAAACAAGACCACTGTTCTTGTTCTTTATAATATAATAGTTTCCATCTACCTGCTCAAATATCCATTTTTGGCTGTTCCATCCACCATACGTATATTGTTCTATACTCGCATTGTTATCCTGGGACCCCTGACATACGTTAAGTGCTTTCTGACTATTCACGTTATAAAACTCATATGAGCACTCATTTGATAAGAATGTCGTACCCGTTTTGAAAGCATTTAAAGCATCTGTAAATCTAAGTGTATTTGAAGAAACTTCTTCAGTCGCACCTAATGTGTAACCATCTGGTAAATACTGTGAATTTGCTTCTGGTTCCCAATAGAAAACGCCAATGCCTTTATTTCCAGGCACAGTATTCAAGGCATTTATTTCTTTACGAAGCAGTTCATAGGTTTTAGCTGCATCAGTTTCCACCTCGCCAGTTTCACAAATCATTACTTCTTTCTCGTATTTTGTTGCCATATTGTATAGATTTACTGCAACATTTTCAATCTCATCTCCACCTGTCCAATACGGGTAGTAGGAAAGTCCTACTACATCGGTTTTTCCTCCGCATTTTGTAATAAAATTACTAAAAAACCATTCAAAATGTAAAATACCACTTCCATGTGTCAAATGTGTAACTACTTTTGAATTCGGGCTTACAGCCTTCACTGCATCATATCCACTATTTAAAAATGCCGTAAGTTGCTCGAAATCACCCGTTTGATTACTTCCATAGGGATATAGAACACCATAGCTCACTTCGTTGCCAACCTGCACCCATTCAGGAGTTATTCCATTTTCTCCCAAAAAATTCATTATATAGTATGTATAATCATATACATATTTTTCAATTTCTTTTGCTGAAGCCCCCGACCATTGTTCAGGTATATCCTGGCATAAAGGATCTGCAAAATGGTCACTATAATGAAATACAAGCATGATTTTCATACCTAGATTTTTGGCTCTTTGCGCAGTATATAACAACCCTTGAGTATCACAATATCCCAAAAGACATGTTGTTCCATCAGGTTTTGTCCAAACAAAATCTGTCTCCGGATTTACAAAAACCCTTAATCGAACCGCATTAATGCCTTTATTCTTTAACACAGACAACGCATCATCGACATTTCCGTCCTCATTCAAATATTGTATCCCCTGATTTTCCATTTGACTTAACCACCCAATATCCGCACCGTATACAATATCATTATCTTGCTGATTTGATGCATGAGTTGTTACCGGCAAAACCATTACTGCTAAAAGCGCACTCATTACTAATGAAACTATTTTCTTATATAGCTTTTTCATGCCGCTACCTCACTTCTATTTTTCTTACTACATCTTCGCATCCATTTGCTGAAATTGTTACTGTAATGATTCCAGATTCATGTCCGGCTCTTACACATGCCATCGCATCTCCATCAAATGTATTACAACATCTGTCAAAATAATCTTCTTCATTAGACGGATTACTACTTCCAAGACCTTGTAATTTACCTGCACCATCAACAGATACCGTAATCTGTTTTATTTCTTGCTGGTTCGTTTTTCCACTTTCATCACAAAGCGTAATGTTCAGATAACACAGATCTTGTCCATTGGCAGTAAGCACTTTTTTATCCATTTTCACATCAAGAGTTGTTGATTTCTTAGCTGTTTCCAATGAATATCGTCCCCGTTCCATTCCATTCACATAGTCAATTGCCATCAATGTTCCTGCTTGATACGGCACGGTAAATTCAGCCATATATTGGTTTTCTTTTCCAGCTTTTTTTCTCCCCAGACTCTCATCGTTCAGAAAGAGTTCTACTTCTTCTGCGTCAGAATAGACATCGACACTTGCAGAAGTACCTTCGTATCCAGTCCACGTCCAGCTGGAAATATTATCTTTAAACATCCACGGAGTTTTCGATGGAGTCTGTCCATTACGATCAACTCGTTCAACCGCAATATATGGTTCATGCCTTAATCCATATACAACTTCACGATAATAACTGATTGGTCTTCGTACCCCTGTAATTGTGATATCCCCAATATATGCCAGACGATCCGGATAGACACTGCCAAAATTCTTTGTTCCATCGTAATAAAAAATACCACAGCCTGCTTCTCCGAGATAATCATATCCTGTCCAGGTAAAATCTCCTATAATATGAGAATAATCCTCTACCAATGTCCACAATCTGAATATATCTGCTGGAAATGTTTCCGTTCCCACTACCGCTTTATTCGGATGTAGCTGTGCCTCTAACACATGGCGTCCTGTCATGTAATTTAATCCTACAATATCTGTCGCATCACTTACTCCTGCAATAGCTTCTGATAATTTAGGATGTGCTGCAAATGCGTCTCCTGCCTCACCAGACATGAACTCCATGATTCCATTGAGTGCATTGCTTCCCATGGATTGCCCTTGATTGTCACCGCTATTCCCTTCATCTTTTCGTTTAATCAATGGAGCCACATCTCTCATAATTTCAAATAGTCTGGCTCCTGCCGCATTTAACCCATTCACGCCACAAGTCGTAAATCGTGTATCATCTAGTTCATGTAGTTTCTTACAAAGCATCCGGCTGATTTCAACTCCACGCGTTGTTCCGAGCTCGGATATTTCATTTCCGATGGAATAGATTGCTACACACGGATGGTTATAGTCCTTGTTTACCATTCTGGTCGTAACTTTTTCCCATTCATCTAAGAAATGTAAGGCAAAATCATGGCTGTTTTTATGAACCGTCCACATATCAAACAGTTCATCCATAACGATAATCCCCATTTCATCACAGATATCCAGCATTGCCTTGCTGATTGGATGATGAGAACTTCTAATACTGTTAAATCCTGCTTCTTTGATAATACGAATCTTTCTTCGTTCCGCATCATATATCGTTGCTGCACCAATAATTCCATTATCATGATGCAAACAAGTTCCCCGCAGATTCAATGACTTTCCATTTAGGCAGAACCCGTGTTTTCCATCTACATAAATGGTTCTGATTCCAAAATGTTCCTTCTGTTTATCAAGAATTTCTCCATTCTTCAAAAGAGTAACTTCTATTTGATAGAGATTTGGATATTCTGTATCCCATAAGTGTGGATGTTCAATCTCCACATTCCATGTGAACTGTTTTAGTCCACATTCCTCATCTGTGATTTCTTTCTTACAACTACAAATTACTGCTCCTTCATAATAAATATCCACTTGAGCTTCATCTGCTCTGGAATCTTCGGAGATGTTTTCTATCTGAACAGCTAATTCCAACCTTGCCATTTTTTCATCTGCAGATATCGTTGTAATTTTCACACCTTCCGGCGGAATATAAGTGGATCCTCCAAGATATAGATTGACATCTCGATAAATTCCACTTCCAGAATACCATCTGGAGTTTTCTTCTGCTGAGTTATCTGCAATGACTTTAATCTGGTTCATCTGTCCGTAATTCAAATATGGTTTCAAATCCACAAAGAATCCTGAGTATCCATACAGGTTTGTAGCCGCCAATGCCCCATTCACATATACCATTGCTGTTTCATATATCCCCTCAAATTCCAGAATAGCAGCTCTGTTTTCCCATTCTTCTGGCACATCAATGTCTTTAAAGTATGTATAAATTCCACCTGGATAAAATCCTGTCTGGCTTCCATTCTTTGTCTCTTTGGTACGTTTCTCATAAATCATTGCATCATGCGGTAAGGTCACAACCTCCGGTGCCTTTCCAGACATCTCCATGATTTTCAATGAGGAAACCACCCCTTTACAGAATTTCCAATTATCTAGTAACTTTATTTTTTCCATAACACACTGCTCCTATACATTCTGATGTTCTTCATCCCATTTCTGATTTGCTTTTTCTACATCAAGTCTGGAAAGTAAATATGTAATCAGCACACCGATGAGAACCGGAATGATCAGATATATCCATAAAATCATATTTGTCGCTCCTGCTGTCTGAACAGCGGCATCATTTACAAATCCGCCCACTGCTAATAACCAGCCCACTGCAGCTGTACCGATTCCACCACCGATTTTAACACCGAGAGAAGAACAAGAGTACATCGTTCCTTCCATGCGAATTCCAGTTGTTCTTGTTGTGTAAGCACTGGCCTCTGCAATAAACGCATTCAATGAGCCACTGAGGAATCCTGCAAATACGCCTTTTACGAAAAGAATAATGAGAAAAAGTGTGATATTTTTCGTTACTGCAGCATAAATCAGTGGAATGCCAAGTACACAACTGATGCCATATGCCCATGTATTTACCTTCTGCATATTACCGACTTTTTTAATAATGAACGGTGCAATAATTAATGCAAAGATTACCGGAAACATTTTCATCATATTTAGTAATCCATAAATTCCTTCATTTCCAAGATAATATGTTGCAAAGAAAACACCTGATCCTGTAACAAGATTGCTCATAATATAATACACAATGTAAATAGCAACAATCATCAGATAATATTTATTTTTCAAAAGGACTTTAATTGTATCCAGAAAACTTAATTTATCTTCAGCTGATTTTCCGTCCTCTTTCACAGTTACTTCCTCATCCGGAAGTTCTTTCACAGCAAGAACACTGATGGTATTTACAACAAGTGCAATTATTGCAAATACAATAGCAACCATTCTCCATCCATTTGCACCACCACCAAAAGCACTTACTGCAGAAGTTACTGCAAATCCTAATACAATATTTGTTACAACTGCAAACATGAAACGGAATGAACCAAGTTGAACTCTTTCATTTGGGTTTTTTGTAATCAATGCAGTCAATGATGAATATGCAATACCATTCGCTGTATAAAAAATTGCATTTAAACAGGTATAAAATACGAAGAAATATGCATACTGTGCAGTTCTTCCCATTCCTGCCGGAACTGAGAAAAGCAGTGCCAAACAACCTGATACACCAATTTGTGCATATAACATCCACGGTCTGGCTTTTCCCATTTTAGAATGTGTTCGGTCAATTATATTCCCAAAGAACACATCTGTAACTCCGTCCACACACTTGGATACCAACATCAATGTACCAATCACAGCACTATTCATTCCCATTACACTTGTAAGATACAACAACAAAAAGCTGGAAACTAATCCATAACTACAGTTTGATGCAAGATCACCAGATCCATAAGCTAACTTTTGATAAAACTTTAAATATTTTTTTTGCGAAGCATTCTCTCCCATTGTAACTTCCTCCTTAAATGTTATGCCCATTTTGCCGGCTCATGAGCTCTCTATATGATATGTTTCAATCATATCGTAATTATTATTCGTCAACAATATCATTTATTGGTGGAATATGATATACTTTGTAACATATCTGGGAATCGAGGTGCTTATATGCCGAAAATATCATTTAATAAAGATTATAAAAATGCATTAACTATCTATGGAAGAGAAAGTCATTTTAATCAATATTATCATTTAGAAACACCATTTAGTTTCGTATTAGAGACCTATTATAAGGATGAAGTAAATGAATATATCAGTTTGACTAATTTTACCCCGACTGACATTAAACACACAATTGTTCCAAACATCAGCACAATCTTCACAAGTCAAAATCGAGTGTTACATCAACATGATTTCTATGAATTCATGTATGTTTTAGACGGGACTGTAACAAACTCTATTGAAAATACTATCCGTATCTATCCCAAAGGTTCAGGATGTATCGTTAACCGAAATTTGAGACATGCCGAAAGATTTGATGGAAACTTCCGTGTATTTTTTCTCAATCTATCCAAGGAATATATCACTAAGATGATAAAAGAGACGCACAATCTCTATTTTGCAGAAGAACAGGAGATACTGGACAGTCCAATCTTAAAATTCTTGCAAGAAAGTGAAAATAATGATGTTCTGTCTAACAAGCAATTCCTTGATATATTTCCGGTACAAGGAAATGATTTTGCACATCGCTGTATGTATAAAAACGGAGAAAGCATCTCAAAAACTATGCTTTCTCCTACCTTTGGGAGTTCCCATCTGATTGACGGATATATTTGCAATATTTTAGGACTTATATGTGATACAACAGCTTTTCACACAACTCATGTGAAATTAGATTACAACAACGACTTTTTAATTTTTTCCAGAGCAACCCATATGATAGAAGATTCCAACGGATTGATTTCACGTAGTGAACTAGAAACAAAATTGCATTATAGCGGAGATTATATCAATCGGATTATCAAAAAATACAGCAATTTAAACTTATCTAGTTATTGTATGAACTATCGCTTAACGAAGGCCATTGATCTGCTCAAAGAAACGGATCTCTCGATTTCTGAGATTGCATTTCAGCTTGGCTTTAAAAACCGTACCCATTTTTATAAACAGTTCAAAAATCACTATGGAATGATGCCAAGTTCGTTTCGTAATCAAAAATAAATCTTATATCGTTTTATTATTGAAAATCACACTACTCTATGGGACGTATGGCTGCCCCGGTTATGGCTTGCCGGATAAACTCGGCTTCCACCGTATATCCGATCAGGGCAGGCTTGGTTTCATACCTTTGCAAACTGCTCATCCAGATCTTTCTCATCTGCATTGCATTTCAAAAATGTACGAAATTCCGATTTACCTATTTCTTTATATTTCTATTATAACAGTTCTCTATATCCGCTACAATGAAAGCATAGTTAGCTAGAACAAACTATTCATTTATCCATCTACAACAACTCACATCATTGCTACATGACATATCACTCTTCCGGGCGGGAAAGAAATCCACATCACATAGGCAATCAATATATTATATTCTAAGTACCGTGAGTTATATTATTGCAAACCTCCATTTCACCACTCAATTTTGACTCGGATACCGATACTCATCATCAAAATCATCATGGTATTTCTCATTTTTTCGTAGGACAAAAGTCAGCGAAACCCTTGTATTTACTGGGTTCTTTCTAACTTAGCATTATAATAACTCATTCCCCTCTATCTACCATCTCTGTCTATACGTTTCTTCTTGATGTTTTGTTTTGCATTTGCCTGTTCCAAATGCTTTGCAACTTCTATTGCTTCCTTGACCTTATTTTTTCCCAAAACAGCTACAACCCGATCCATATCATATGACACATTTAACAAAGCTACATTCTCTTTCTTTATAACAGATACTTCTTCTCGCAACCGATCTACACGATTTTCAAGATCCAGGTTTCGATCTGATAGCTTTTGATTTTTGCTTTTCAGTTCTAAATATTTGCTATACAATGCCTGTATCATGTTCGCAACTTTTTTCACCAAAGGAAATATTCTCTTCCTGTAAGATTTTGCAGACTCTAAAGTTCCGGCTTCTGGCAGCCATTCTTCCGGATAATATCCATACTCACGTGCATGTGAGTCAACAAGTCCAGCTTTTGAATTTAGTGCAGAAAATCGTTTTTCTAACACTTCTGTCTTTTTAATTACTGCATCTCTCTCTTTTTCTACCTGTTCTTTTTCCT
>CAJKQE010000099.1 GCA_905201915.1 uncultured Lachnospiraceae bacterium | reverse complement strand
GGTTCGAATCCCCGCACGCTCAGTGAGGTCGTTTTCCGTGTAAACACTAGGGAAACGGCTTTTTTGTTGTCTGAATATCTATAAAATCCCAGAAACCTTTTTTAACTATCAAGACAGTTATCCACAATAGTTTCATTTTGAAAATACTTTATCCAGATGAGAATGTCTGTTTTCCAATGCAATAAGACTATGAGCAAAATGTTCATATTTTTTTGTAGTCTCAATACTTTCATGGCCCATCAGGATTGATAAATCATAGGTATTAGAATTGCCAGTCTCACGCAAATTATCAATACAATAGTTTGTTGCAAAATTATGTCGAAGTTTATGTGATGATAAATCTAATCCGGTATCATGTTTTAAATGATTCATAAACACCTTTACAGTCGTTGTCGTAATTGGATTTCCTAAACGGCCAATAAAAACATAAGGACTGTCATGAACAGGACATACTTTTATATATTCTTTTAAGAAATATAAAGACATATTTCCTAAAGGAACAAACCTTTCTTTTGCACCTTTTCCAGTAACCTTTAAAGCCATTTTTTCAGCGTTAATATTACATTTCAATAAAGAACAAACTTCCAACTGACGAAGACCAGAATCGAGCATTAAAGCAATTATAGCCTTATTTCGTGCAGCTATCCAAGGTATTGAAATCGAATTATCAATACTGGAAAATAAAAACGCTATATCAGAATCATTTAATAAATTAACCAGCTTCTTTGGTGTTTTAGGAATCTTAATTTTCTGGTAGTCGAAAGAAAGACCATATTCAACCGAAATCCATTTAAGGAAAATACGGAAATTACGAATATAAGTTGCTAAAGTAGCTTTAGCAAGCCCTTTACCCATCAAGTATTTAATATATTGAGTAGCAAGGCTATATGTAATCATTTCAAGATGAAGTTCTGTTCCTGCATAATCAACAAATATTTGAAGTATGTTTTCATAATCTTTCAGACTTTGCTTTGATAATCCGGCTAACTCTTTTTGAAAAAGAAATTCTTGCAGCATATCATTTAAAATCATAACTATCACCTATCATATTTTTTTGCTTCTTCCTCAATCATATCAAGCAATTCTTTAGATAAACGCATACGACCAGAATCAATACATTCATAAATAAAGCTTAAATCACCATCAATTTCATATATTCCAGCCATTGTAGGAGCAACCTGTTTTCTAAACCAATTACGTTTATCATCAATAGTTTTTTCAACTTTTGGTGAACAGATTCGAATTTTCTTAACTCCATCAAGAAAAGCTTCCCACCTGGGATCAGTAGAACAACGAGAATCACGAGCATTATCCTTTACAAGGAAACGAAGATAATTTGATAATATACCTAAAGCAATATCAGGTAAAGCACCACCAGCAGCCAGTAAAAGCGCTACAGTATTAGCGCGAGCACGATGCAGCTCAATCTCCCAACGAACCCAAGGAAAAGAAACAGAATCTTTTTTCTTTGAATTTTGCTCTAATTGCTTATCATAAATACGTATAAAAAGTTCACTCTTGCGACTTCCAAGATAAAGTGTACGACCAGAACAAAACCCTTTACCACCCTCAAAGTCATCCCTATATTTTTTAAATCTTGAAGTATATAAACCATTTCGAAAAATATTACAAACCTCTTCACACGTATAATAAGTACATCCCTTATCATCAATAGCCAAATCAAAACGAGTAACTTGACCCATATCTAAAATATCTCTTAAGACATCCTTTAAAACCGTATCATTAAAATCATTAACCTCATAGGCAAAACCACCGAAAGGAGTATCACAGCAATCATACTTCTTAAAATAACAATCTAAAAAATAACGTACAGCCGAACCAGACACACAAACATGAATCCCCATATCATCATTACCATCATACAAAAATGAAATAGGATATATAATATGCCGAACGCGCGATTTATAACCTTGAGCACCTTTCAACTCAGTTTTAAATTCTTTAACATTTAACCCAAAATGAGAAACAGCATCTTCCCAAGACATTATTTTTTTAATAGTGAATTCAATCCAATCAACCAAGAGATATAATCCATTATTCAAATTAATATCATTTCCAATATTCATAAAGTTTCCTTAAAACCCCTTTCTGGCTTTTGTACCCCCGTATTACCCCCGTATTACCGACCGGGGGTAAACCAGTTTCTAACAACTGGCAAGATTAGAGAAAGCCGCCGCCGCTCTGCGCCGCTGGCGGCAGAGCCGGCCGCCTGCCTGCTTCTTAGCAACATCACAACCAAACAATCAAACAGCCGTATCAACAAACCGGACATGCACCCTCAAACGAACACTCAGCACAACAACAATCAGAAAACAACCGAATAAACCGGGTAACAATTTCATCCTTCACAACCATCAAAAAATAACCAACACATTCACACTCAAAAGAAGTTTTATCAAACTCATTGCAAGATAACAGTTCTAAACGCTCATTAAGCCGGTCAAACTCAGCACATAAGTCAGATACGGACATACGCACATAACAACTATAAACCGTTTTCTTAAACTCATCATTAAAAATACAACCTTGCAAACAGGACATATATACAACCTCCTCAATTAAACTGCAGAATACAGTTCTATCACCCGGCGAAGGAAACCCTATCAAGACCATACACAGTATGGAAAACAATATCATTTTGAACATTCAATATACCAAAGTCAAATAAAACATAATGTTTTAAGAATCCACTTAAAATCTGAGAATCAGACAAATTTCCATGTGCTAAATCAAACAACCAAAGTTTCATTTCCTCTGTATAACGACCCATATACAACCCACCTTATCATCTTTTATAATATAATAATAAATAGCATGCCACTATTAAGGCACTAAACAGCACCTTAATAATGGACACATAGGTTTTTCGAAAAGGAGGGATTGCTATTCCATCATAGCAGAACAAAACACTAATTTGACGGTTACCGATGCACCGACAACAACCGCTTGAACAAAGATTTTTACCATGGTATAATAAAACAAACTATTAACAGTTATTAAAAGTGAATCACTTTTAATAACTACATCATACAACAAAAGTGAATCACTTACAATCACTTATAATTACTTTAGACATACAATAAAGTTATAAAAAGGAGAAAAGACATAATGCCAAGTAATAGACCTAAAATACAAATCTTATTAACAGATACCTACTATGAAAAATTTAAAAAATTATGCAACTATTACCGAAGAAGCGAAAGTAAAATGGGAGAACTAATGATAGAAAGATATATAGAAGAATTTGAAAAAACAAACGGCGTGTTAACAGATAAAGACAATAACGAAATAAAACAAGCCAAATTCGACTATATTAAAAATAAAATACAATAATTTTAGCCTGCCGCTGGCATGTAATCAAGAGGACTTAAACGGAACTGCGTTCCTACGTCCTCTTGCCTACATTTTAGCATCTAAAAACTGCGTCAAGCGTTGCCCTACGGCGTATCGTCACCGCCTGACGGCGATTCCTTGCCGCTTGACACAGGCGGCAGTTCATCCCGGTAATAACGAGCAATAGCATTTTGAACTATAGTTGATTTTGACATACCATACATAATAGAATCACGTTCCAATAGATTATACAACTTAACAGGAACAGTAATGTTTAAACGTTTTTTCTCTTCATAAAACCGCATAAAATAGACCTCCTAAATATAAAAATAATTATTTAAGTTTAAGGAAAATAACAGATAATCCAAACAATTCTAACTTTTAATCAAGTTGTCCGGGGTTCGAATCCCCGCACGCTCAGTGAGGTCGTTTTCCTAATATTTATAAGGAAAACGGCTTTTTTGTGTTATAGGAAAAACCTTGTCAAATATCTGATTATTTGTTAATATGAGAAGCAGGAAGAGGATGAGGTTAAGGAAGATGAATAAAAAAAATACATCTGTTAAACCTGTCTGGATTGATGAATTTGAAACCCTTTACATTACAACTTATCAAACTTTGTACCGCCATGGAAAATTGATTTTTAATCAGGAAGAAAAAGTCCGGGAGCTGCTGATCCTTACCTATATGGAGGCATATCAGAGATCGTCTCAGCTTCAGAAAGAAAAATCTCCTTTGGAATGGCTGATGAAGCGTGCAGATTTCTGGGCAGAAACAAAGCTGGAAGCTACCAGAGAAATGCTGGAATCTTCCTATGCGGAAGAAAAGATGCAGTCTAAAGAAGCAAAGAAAGAAAATCGTTCGAACCTGGATGAAACATCTGTCCTTTTAGAAATTGAGGATAGACTTGGACTGGTAGATGAGGCAGAAACACCTGCAGAGAAGGAGCCTTCTCGTCCGGTGGTCAAAAGTGTGATTTCTATTGTGCTGGTTTTTCTGGCGGCGGTAGTAGTGGTAATTGGATTTTATAAGGTCAGACAGAGGCTGCAGCATATAAGTGAACCCTTTGAGCGGCGTTTTTTTGACAATTCAGGTGAAGGGGTAACATTGCCGGCAGAGACAGAAAAAAAAGATATCGTGATTCAGGTTGGAGATAAGGCTGTATTCCTTTCAGAAATTGGACAAGTTCTATATTCTATGCCCTTATCTGCAACGGAGCTGTCCGGAGAGGAAGAAATCAATCCGGAAATTCAGAAAAAGGACGGATGGACATATTATCTGCCTTGTCCGGAACGGAAGGATACCAAGCTTTCCCAAGTGCGTCCTACCCTGTATCATACTTTATATCGGGTCAGCAATGATGGCACAAGGACGGAGATCATTACCCAGGATGTAAGTAATTATCGGGTATGGCAGGATGGTATTTATGCAGAGTGGGATGGCCGGATTCAGAGATTTGATATTGATAAGGAATTTGAAGAGTTTGAGCCTGGGTATTATGCGGAAAAAGAGGGCGAGGATATTTATATTTATGATACCCTGGGACGGACTCTTTGTACGGATGCAGACGGAAGCGTGCATTACGGGGATCGCATTTTTGAAATGTCCTGCAACAGAGTGGTGAATGTAAGGCCTGACGTTTCTGTGTACGGAAATCATACTTATTCTTTGAAGGAAACGGAAAATAAAGGGGAAATGGCTGTATTTGAAATGGTAAACGGGCATGAATCTTTATTTGAACAGCAGGGAAAAACCATTGATAGCTTCTGCATTGCAGGAAATAATCTGTACTACAGTGCATGTGAAAAGAAGGGGAATTCCGGAGCCCATTACAGCCAGCTTTATAAAAAACCGCTGAACCGAAAGGAAGAGGCAGAGAAGATAGGAGAGCGATTTAAGGGACGTATTTACGAATTGTATTACTCAAAGGAAGCGGATCAAATGTATGGAGATTATGCGCCAAAAAGCTGGAAAAGCGGATATGGTGTGATTGCAGTGATTTCCATGAATGGTCAGATGAGCTTTCTTGATGACAGAGAGCTTCGCAGCGGTACGGAAACCACAGGCGATGATTATCTGGAATTTGTTCTGATACAGGATGGTGATGTGTATTGCTATTGGAATGATTGTTATTGGGAGAAAAATGAAACACCTATTGTAAAGTGGAGAAAAACGTTGATTATTCCGGATCATAACAGGATTATGACAGTGAAATAAGAGCTGTCATAATCCTGTTTTTCTGTTATTCATCAAATTCTGCGATAATATAAAAGCCTCGGTCATTTTCCCGGATATCCCGGATAATACCTTCTCTTGATTTCAGACGATCACGGGATTTGTAACAGCCGGACATGGCTACAGCCGGCTCAATAATATAACTGTAATTAACACCTTCCCGTTCAACTACTTCTACTTTATCTCCAACCTGTACAAGTCCCTGGCGTTCCATTTTAAATTCCATCTGACGCATAAAAAATCATCTCCTTCGCACATTTATTATAGAGAAAAGAATGTGGAATGTAAAGGCGTTCTGTGCTACAATTCATATGATTTGTAGCAGCTATGATTCAACGGTGAAAAAGAGAGGGTATTCATGTGAAAAAAGAGGATTTGCTCGTTACGAGACTAAGGAATTACGGAAAATCGGATCAGGTACCGTGTCATATGCCTGGTCACAAACGAAATCAGGAAAGCTGGCTGACATTTGATTTTCCAAATCCTTTTTCGATCGACATTACAGAAATAGATGGATTTGACAATCTCCATCATCCGGAAGGTATTTTGAAGGAATCTATGGAGTGGGCATCAGAAGTATATGGTTGTGATAAAACATGGTATCTGGTTAATGGAAGCACCTGCGGCATTCTCAGCAGTATTTGCGGAACAGTACGGCCGGGAGGGCGGATTCTTATGAGCCGGAACTGTCATAAATCTGCTTATCACGGAGTTATCCTCATGGATGCGAAAGTGAGTTATATTTATCCACAAATAATTGAAGATATGGGGATACAGGGAGGAATTCTTCCGGAGGATGTGGAAAATAGTTTGGATCGTTATCCCGATACAGAAGCAGTTTTGATCGTTTCCCCAACCTATGATGGAATTGTATCTGATGTTGAAAAAATAGCAAAAATAGTTCATGCCCACGGAATTCCTCTGATTGTAGATGAAGCTCATGGAGCTCATTTTTCCTTTGGAAATAGAGTATTTCCAAAATCTGCCATTCAGTGCGGTGCAGATTTGGTGATTCAGAGTGTTCATAAGACCCTTCCTTCTTTTACGCAGACAGCGCTTCTTCATGGACAAAAGGGACGAATTGATATAGACCGGGTGGAGCGGTATCTGCAGATGTTTCAGACCAGCAGTCCATCTTATATATTTATGGCGGGAATAGAACAGTGTATTTATGAAATGAGCCAGAATGGAAAGGACGCGATGGCTCAGTTTTGGAAAAGACTGATGTTGCTTCGGAAACGTCTGGAAAATCTGAGGGTGCTTCGGATTCTGGGAGAAATAAACAGTGGTTTGAATGAATATTCTGTGTCCGAAAATTTAAAAAATGGAGTGTACGGAATTGACTTGTCAAAGCTGGTGATTTCGTGCAGAGGATGCAGAAAAAATCTATCTGGA
Organism: uncultured Lachnospiraceae bacterium; assembly: GCA_905201915.1. Lineage (GTDB taxonomy): Bacteria > Bacillota > Clostridia > Lachnospirales > Lachnospiraceae > Blautia. The sequence continues at coordinate 1,040 of CAJKQE010000099.1, read as the reverse complement.
GAACAGTTAGGAGACTGGCTTCGCCGGGATTATGGAATTGAGATGGAGATGTGCGGAGCAGATTATGCAGTGGCGATCCTGACTTATATGGACAGTCAGGAGAATCTTGATCGTCTGGCAGATGCTTTGCTGGAAATTGATGAAAGTCTGGAAAAAAACAGGTTGGCAGAAGAAGCTTCAGAATCATCTGTCGAAATGGTAAGGGAGAAGGCTTTCGTGACAATCGGGAAGCCAGAGGAAAATAACTGCTGGATTTGGGAACAGCCTGATATCCGGAAGAAGCCGTCAGAGGCGGCGAATCTGCCGTCGGAGTCACTTTTGCTGGAACAGTGCGAAGGAAGAATTTCAGCGGAATTTATTTATTTATATCCGCCGGGAATTCCGATTGTGACGCCGGGAGAGTGTATAACAGAAATGATTTTGAACCAGATTTTTTATTATAAAGGATTGGGACTTCCAGTGCAGGGAATGGCAGATAAAAGCTGCATGAAGCTTCGCGTTTTAAAAGAAAGTCCTGGGACGGAAAGGAAATAATATGGGAAAGATTTTTTATCTAATGGGAAAAAGCGCCTCTGGAAAGGATACCCTTTATAAGAGGCTTTTGGAAGTTTGCCCAAAGCTTAAAACCATTATACTGTATACAACCAGACCGATGCGGGACGGAGAGACGGATGGAGTAGAATATTATTTTACAACGCCGGAAGTCCTTCAGAGATTTTCTGAAGAGGGGAAAATGATTGAGCTGCGCACCTATGAGACAGTAAGCGGTCCCTGGAGCTATGCTACAGTAGATGACGGACAGGTGGATCTGGAAAATGAGGATTACCTTGCGATTGGGACTTTGATTTCTTATGAAAATATGAGAAATTATTATGGAGAGGATCATGTTATTCCGCTTTATATTGCTGTGGATGACGGCGTTCGTCTGGAACGGGCCCTCAGGAGGGAACGGCAGCAGAAAAAACCAAATTATGCGGAGCTGTGCCGGAGATTTCTGGCAGATGAAGCGGACTTTTCCAGGGAGAATTTACAGCGGCTGG
>CAJKQE010000098.1 GCA_905201915.1 uncultured Lachnospiraceae bacterium | reverse complement strand
CTCAATCACTTAATGATATATTTTGTTCCTCTGCCTTTTCCTTCAACTGCAATCACACCCTTTTTCTCCATAGCTTTCAGTAATTGTGTTGTTTTTGATTTGCCAAATGGGACATATGGTGCAATTTCACTTATTGGTTTCAGCATCGTCTTACTTAAAAATTTGTAAATCACTTTTTCGTCTTCGGTTAAATTGACATTCGTTTCAAATATCGGTAGTACAATTTTTATAGCATTTTCTGACACTTCAAATTCTGGTTTTATCAAACTCTCTGCATACAGTTGTTTGATTCGTGTAATTCCTGTTCCAAATATCTCTACTAGTCCCAGTCTGTAAAATACATTTGCAAGATTTCTATTTCTTAAAATAGATAGTTTACCTGATAAATATTCTTCTGCCGTTATTCCAGCCGGCAATCCACCAGGAGACACTACTTCTATTCTATCATCAAACATAGAAACTCTGATGTGTGAATTAATATCCCATACCCTATGAATCAAAGCATTTGCAATTGCTTCTCTGAAAGCTGCTTCCGGTATTTTCTCTACCATCTTTCTGTCAGCCCCCTGTATTACTTCATATTGGTAATAATCTCTAAATACAGCAAGTGCTTTTTCATATATTTCTAAAACCGATATATGTTCAAACGTTACTCTTTTTTGAATAATACTGATATTCTCACCGAACTTAACAATATCAATTCCTGAAAAATGATTTTTATCTGCCAAAAGTCCCGCTGCATTATTATAACCATTTATATTGTCATACAGGTTCAATGTCTTTAAAGTATCTTGATTGAAAGTTTCAATGTAAATATTTTCTTTCAGTTTACACTGTAAAATTTTAAAAGATAGCTCCTGATCTTTACAAGGTAATTCTTCGAAGCTAATATTTTTTCCATCTAATACAAGCCTTGAAAATTCCAATGTATCTACCTCTATCGTTGCTGTATCATTTCGTTTGTATGCTTTTGATTTATATAAATACGGTTTTTGAAGACCACTTTTTACAGTAAGTTTTATCGTCTGGTCATTATTCTGTATTTCAAGTGTATAGTTTGGTTGAGGTGATATACTGTCATTGATTTTATTTTCGATATCCAGACAGGCCTGTTTTACATCTGGCAATCCTTTCACATTTCCATTATCATCAACCCCAAAAAGAATTGTTCCACCATTGTAATTCGAAAAGGCACTAACTGTTTTCAAAAAAGTATTCGTAATCGTTTCCTTGAATTCTAATATTCTTGTTTCACGCATAGTAATCGTTCCCTTTCCAACCATAATGATTATATTATATGCAAAAATGCGCAAAAAATCAATCGTATTTTTTTACGATTGATTTTTTAATTAATTTTGAGTGTAGTATTATTTTTTGACCAACTGAATTATGACAACTTTTTTAATTATTCCGATTCGATCTTCCAAAGGTATAAATAAGGTGTAAATTATTTGTTTCTATCTAGAAAATCCTACAAAATCAAGTCTTTCTCGCCATACTTTAAACGTTGCCGTGGCAGATAAAAAATACTCTAATCATAAAATTCTCCTGTTCTGAAATGCCCTGTATTGCCGAGTTTTGCGTTGTTTTATCGGCTTTTCAGGGTATTATATTTTTCTTGTTTAAAACTACACTTTTTGCAAAATACTTCAACTCATACTTACAATTATAATTCCTCTTGTTTTCAGACAAGCTATCCCTTATACTTATTAAATAAAGAAATATAGTTCTTATTTCATAGGGGGACATTACAAAATGAAACATTCTAAAAGTAAAAAAAGTGGTTTTACTTTAGTAGAACTGATTGTTGTATTAACAATTTTAGCAATTCTTGCCGCACTACTAATTCCGGCATTAACAGGCTATATCGAAAAAGCGAAAAAAGATAAAGTCATCGCAGAAACTCGAATGCTGCACGAAGCAGTACAAACTGTAACCTCTGAATTATATGCAGGTTCAACGCAATGGAAAGCCTCTAGTGGAGCGATAACACTTGCCAGTTCTTCTGGAAATCGTGTCCCAGCCAGTAACGAGCTTGCTGGTGTTAACCTGAAAGATTCCTACAATGAAACGGTAAAATTATCCGAAGTACCAAGTTTGCAGGACGGATCCGGTCAATTCTTAGCTGTCGTCAATGGAAACGGAAAGGTCCATAGCATCATTTATACTGCTAGAGGATACTTGGGATTGTACAGTTCCGATACCAAACAATATGAAGCATATAAAATCGGTGAAACAACAGATTATGGCACAGTAAGTGATTCCTCATATTCTAGTTTCTATAGTTCGATTTATTATCTTGCTGCAATTGATGAAGGTAACATAACCGATCCAAATCTTTCCCTTACATGGTCTTGCGCCGGTATTCGCGCTTATCTTGGAATCGGTGAATCGCCTTGGAATCGGTGAATTTCAATAAAAGAAGAAGCTCTGCATCTTTTAATAAAACAACGCTCACACGCGGTTTTAAAGATGTAGAGCTTTTATTTTCTAATTAAAATCGATCGAAATCTTCCTGCGTTGCAAGCTCTGCATACTTACAATCATCATTTCTGCTCTCTGCATACATGTCATTGATTAGGTCAATCGACAGCAGTTCTAAGTCTGCCATCGAAAGACCTAACTGTACAACTGACTAAATACAAATAATTTATCAGCCCTACTTCATATTCTGTTATACGAACCAATCCATATCCAGAAGTTTCTTTGATTTCCACTTTCATACCTCTACCTATTGGCATACCATAAAAAATGATCGAATTTTCTTCTCCTGAATGGGATGTGAATATTATACTCGTCTAATAATCCTCCAATGCATTCATTAAACGCTACATAATTATATTCCGATCTCCAAACATCTAATTTATGTTTAGACAGTCCATCAACATAGTTAGGTAGTGACTCTTTTACAATTCCATCAAATATCGAATAATCATCCCTGTGATAAACCTCTACATTGTGATATGTACAATACTTAGAAGCAAAAGAAAACATATTGATTGCCCCTACATTCTTAGCAATAATATTCACAAGTTCAGGATCACCTGCTGCCAATCTAACATCAAAAGCAGGAATATCCAAAATTACTTTTGCCAAATCATATAACGATAATTGACTCTTATACTGTGACAAATGCGTAGAATTTGTCACATCTATTACAGCAATTTCATTGCGATTGTATTTAAATCGTCATGCTTTGGATACGCATTCAGAACCTCTCTAATTATTAAACCTTCCTTACCATAGTTTGCACTTTCTTCTACTAAACGGTGCTGTTCTTCTATATTTTCTGCTGTAATAGGCAAATATATTTTTTTTGACGAGGATTTTTTTTGTTTTACAATTTTTTTATCAAAAACTTTCAAATTATCCATTTTTAATATTTTATTTATACACCAGTATGTAGTTGCTCCTTGAATTGGTTCTATTCCTTTTTCCTCTAAATATAACAAAAGTAATCCTCTCTGTTTTCCCTCTGGAACTATTCCTGTTTCTGCAACTTCAATATGTGGTTTTAAGTTATCTTTTTTTTCATTATTTCCATATACCACATACCCCGTATTATCAATTGTTATTTTTTTCATGTCTGATCGCTTCCTTTCATAATCACACAGCATCTTGACACTTCTGTATACAACCATAAACACGCACAAGCCATTTCTGACTTAGGCTGCATTTGATATTTTTCTAAACCACTTTAAACATTTTCTGGCTCACTGGCTTCTTCTGCCCTTTCTCCAATTTCCTGCGGGCATTTTCCATTTCTTCTATATCTGATATACTATTTATTATATCGTCATTTTCTTCTCATTTCCATAATAAAAAGACTAATTGTACATATCCCAGAAAAACACTTCAAAATGCTTCGTTATTATGGTATCTATGCTAAACACCATAAACAGGAATCAAAACTTCACAAATGTATTTCATCTGAAAAGCACAGATACCTTTGTAAGTTTTATAACTGGCAGAACATGATTCTTCTGACTTTTGGATATGACCCTCTCAAATGTCCTAAATGTGGCAAATCCATGTTTGCGTTTGAAGTTTATTACAAAAAAACTGCACTATTTGAACAATACCGAAAGGTCATGGGATATGGATGAAGCCATACTCATAATATTTTCTCAATCGTCAAATAGTGCAGACCACACAAAACAAAAAATTTCATAATCAAAGTCATCGCGAAGTTAGAACCCAACCCTCGCTCTTTTGTTATGCCATTTTTTATTCATCATTCATTATACCCTATATTTTCAGATTTGAGAACTTTCCTATAAAGAAAAAAAGAAGAGCTATCCGCTCTTCCTATCTAACTATTCTTCTATCAATACCTGCAGCACTTTAAAAACCTTTTTCTGCTCTTTCATCGGAAGTGCCGATATTCTGCCAGCCAATTCGTTTGTTACTCCAGTTACAGAGTGTGTCATAACATCCACCAGAAGTGTATCTGCTGAAACATCCAGTGCATTGGCAATTGCCACAAAAGTATCCAACTTTGTTACTTTCAGCCCTCTTTCAATTACACTGACATGTGTGGAACTTAAATCTACCAGTGCAGCTAATTCTTCCTGCGTAAGATTTTTTGCCTCTCTTGCTTCCTTGATCCGCTGACCTACTACTTTCAAGTCCATCGTAACACCTCCTTTAGAACGATAATTCGGTCTAAAATTAGTATACTGATGGATATTTGAAATATACAGAATCCGCAATTCAAGTATTCGTTCCAAAGAACTATTTTATACTGTTTTTCCACAAAAGAAGCTGCCACCAGTATGCCAACCGGAGAAAAAGGTAAAAGCAAAGTCATTCAGCAAAATTTCTCTGCGCTGCTCGATGCTCCCGAAATCAATTCAGACTTACTTCCGGCGTTTTCTTATGTTTTTTTACCATAAGTGTTTCCAGTGTAATTCCACTCTGAATGTCTCTTAGGATACGTAATTCATGAACCTCTGCGAATCAATTATATACATACCTTAAAATCGTTTTTATAACTTCATCAATCACAATCGGCTTTGACAAATGTGCGTTCATTCCTGCATCCAGTGATGCCTGAACATCTTCTGCAAATGAATTAGCTGTCATTGCTATAATAGGAATGTTTTTTCCATCTGGTCTGTCATTCATTGCCCTGATTGCTTTTGCTGCTTCATAACCATTCATTTCAGGCATCATGATATCCATCAGGATTACATCAAATGTGCCTTCCGGATGATTTCTGAAAATCTCAACAGCATTCTTTCCATCCACAGCTCTTTCTACATTCATCCCGAACTCTTCCAACTGCACGGCAGCAATCTCTGCATTCAATTCATTATCCTCTGCAAGAAGGACATTCACACCTGTAAGATTCACCTTTTCAGAAATACCTGTGTCTGACTTATTACATTCCTTATCTGTAATTTCCAAAGGAATATCCACAGTAAATGTGGTTCCCTCATGCTTTTTACTTTGCACGGAAATGGTCCCATCCATCATATCTACATACTTCTTTACGATAGCCATCCCCAGTCCAACTCCATGGTACTGCGTTCTCACACCGGAATCTTCCTGTACAAATTCCTCAAAAACTTCTTTTGTAAATTCCTCACTCATGCCAATACCAGTATCCGAAATGCGGTAACGCATATTTATATATCCATCCCCGTCCTTTTCCTGACACCGGGCTTCAAATGTAATCGTCCCTCCATCCGGAGTGAATTTCACGGCATTGCTCAGAATATTGACCAGCACATCACACAGGCGTGCAGGATCCGCAAGTACATTTGGAATCTTTGCTTCTTCACGCTGAATCTTAAAGTTGATATCCCTGTTCGTAAGAAAGCCTTTTGTAATATCCAATGCAGAATCTGTAATGTTTTTCACATCCGCCGGTACCGGATTGTAATTCACTTTTCCACTTTCGATGCGGGTCAGATCTAATACATCATTGATCAGCGACAGTAAATGCTCTGAGCTTTCGTCAATCTTTTCCAGACAATTTTTCACTTCGTCTGACGGATTGTTTTTCATTGCAATACCGGTAAATCCTATGATTGCATTCATCGGTGTCCTCATATCATGGGACATATGTGACAGAAATGCTGTTTTTGCCTTGTTTGCAGCCTGTGCATGCTCTGCCAGTTCCGCCATTTCCTCAGCTTTCTCCTGGGCCGTCTTCTGAGTTTTTTTTCTTGCACTGAGACGCACCATTATCACAGCCATAGCAGTCAGCAGCCATCCAAAAATAAGAAGAGCCAAAACAGTAACAACAGGATGCAGACGGATCCAGTCAACAAATGTCATCTCTGTTGCTTTGTATGTGGTATACTGTGCTGCAAGATCTTCAACAAGATTTTGGGGCATGGCATACATTGCTTTCGTCAGAATACCAGCCAGCGCATGGTTCTCAGTTGATGAAATTACCATGCGGTAGGTGAATGTAGGCTGTTCCAGCAGAGTATATGTCATGGTGCCCGTAGTGTCACTGTTCACAAACGCCTGTGCCATGTAATAGTAGACGAAGGCAGCATCTGCTTTACCCTCACGGACAGCTTCCATCATTTCCTGTCGGGTACTGCACATCAGTTTTTCTGCACCGGGTGCCATTGCATCTGCAATTGAATTCGATGCTGTCTGGTCAACAGTAGCAACAACATTAATTTTTCCATCAAAGTCACGCCGTGTCACCCTTGCCAGCTGCATCGTAATGAAAGGTGCAGTAATCCCCCATTTTTTCGTCTCAGCATAGTTATCTGTTTCCAGGCGTGCATCGATGCTCATATCTGTTGTTTCCGTATTTTTCTGATAAGCAATATACTCATCTCTGGTAGCAGGTGTAAGAAACTCATAGGAAATCCCGGCATAGTCTGCAATTTTCCGGAAGTAATCCGGGATAATACCCTTCATCTCACCATTTTCATTATAAGAATATGGATAACGGGTCGGATCACACAGAACATGAAGCGGGTTGTCCTTGGAATACTGTGAAATAATACTTTTTTCTTTCTCCGTATATTCCAGATTCTTAGTTTCTATGCTTTCATAATTTTTATTGTAAAGCGTCGTTTTCCAGTCACCCTCAACCGCATTCATCTGATCGATCGCATAATTGATCTCATTCAGCAATTCTGTATTGCCCTTTTTAACAATGACATAGAAATCGCTGCTGCCAAATTTCTCCACGATTCGCTCATTGTTTGTTTTTCTCAGAGAACTGGTAACAATCGCATCAACTTTTTCGCTCTGAAGGGCTTCATCCATTTCTGTGGTCGTATCAAAATAAGATGGAACATATGTAAATCCTTTGTCGTCTGCAAAATCCGCAAACTCTTCATTCCGGGTGTTTCCGTTCAAAAGCGCCACACGCATACCGTTGTAAGTGCTGTAATTGCCGTCCACAATCGTGCTGTTGTCACTGCGGACGGTCAGCATCCCATAATTGGTTCCGATTGGACGTGAAAAATCAAACTTTTCTTCTCTGTCCGGTGTTTTGCGGGCAGATGTTACCATATCAATCTCGCCATCTTCAAGCATCTGCTGCATATCATCCCAGCTCTTATCATATCCGACATATTCGTAATCTACATCCCAATAACGGGCCATCAGCCGAAGAAAATCATAGCCATACCCGCTGCGGTTGCCTTCTTCATCCATCACATGATAACCATCCATGGCAAAGAAACCGACTTTGACAGTTTCATGCTGCGAACTGTCCTCGGCTGCATATGCAGTCTGGGGAGAAAATATCATACACACGCATACAAAAGTCAGTAATACTGCCACATATTTCTTAGCTCTCGAAATCATATTAAATCTCCTGTCTGTCTGTCTGTCTGTCTGTCTGTCAAATATATTTCTCTATACATCTCCTTGTCAACCTCCTGTTTTATTCAAGTCGAACGCACGTGAGACTTGGTGCGTGATTCTGGTCAGCGAAAGCTGACATATTCTTCTCAGAATCACTGCACATCCCCGCGGAGCGTTTATCTCAGTCGGAGATTGTACTCCCACTGAGAAAGACTTGTTATTACTCACCACTTGCAGGACGCCACTGAAAAAGTGGTCGTAAAATCATATATCTGATATAATTAAGGTAT
>CAJKQE010000097.1 GCA_905201915.1 uncultured Lachnospiraceae bacterium | reverse complement strand
ATTCAGTATATTGCAGATATGTTAAATGAAATTCTTGTTCCGGAGCAGAGTACAACAGTATTATTGGAAACTATGGCGGGAAAAGGCAGTGAAGTGGGCAGGTGTTTTGAAGAACTAAGAGAAATTATTGACAGAGTAGAGCTAAAAGGAAAAATGGGAGTTTGTCTCGATACCTGTCATGTATATGATGCTGGATATGATATTGCAGAAGACCTTGATGGGGTTTTGACAAAATTTGATGAAGTAATAGGATTAGACAGATTAAAAGCAATTCATTTAAATGACAGTATGTATGGTTTGGGAAGTCATAAAGACCGCCATGCAAAAATTGGTGAAGGAGAGCTGGGATTGGAAGCGATTGTAAGGGTTATCAATCATCCGGCACTTAGAAATCTGCCTTTTTATTTAGAAACTCCAAATGATTTAGAGGGATATGCCAAAGAAATTGCACTTTTAAGAAACTCTTATAAAGAATTGTAGAAATTTTTGAGAAGAAAAAGAGGAAATAGAAGAAATTTCGGAAATAATAAATATGAATAGTTCTTTTGAAAGTATCTGCGGTGTTGCCGCAAGATGTTTTGTCGCAAGGTGTTAGAAAGTCAGGTGACTGCCTATGAATATTCGTGAACAAATGGAAAAAAGAGAATTAGAGCTTTTAAATCCCTATGCTTCTCATAGTATTTATTCTAAAGGAAGAGAAAGGAAGGAGCAGGAATGTGATATCCGTACGGTATATCAAAGGGATAGAGACCGTATTGTGCATTGTAAAGCTTTTCGCCGTATGAAGGATAAGACACAGGTTTTTTTGTCTCCTCAGGGTGCTCATTACCGAAATCGTCTGACACATACGCTTGAGGTTTCTCAGACTGCCAGAACGATTGCAAAAGCCTTATCTTTAAATGAAGATTTGGTGGAGGCTATTGCACTGGGGCATGATTTAGGGCATACGCCTTTTGGTCATGCAGGAGAAAGAGCCTTAAACAGAGTTTGTCCTTTGGGTTTTGCACATTATAAACAGAGTGTTCGAGTTGTAGAACGTTTGGAGAAAAATGGTGAAGGACTAAATCTTACATGGGAAGTAAGAGATGGAATTTTAAATCATAGAACCAGCGGAAATCCCCATACATTGGAGGGGCAAGTGGTTCGCTATTGTGATAAGATTTCCTATATTCATCATGATATGGATGATGCTCAGAGAGCAGGAATTATTACAGAAGATGATATTCCGATTACCTTACGTATGCTTTTAGGAGCAACTACACGGGAAAGACTGAATACATTTGTACATAATATTGTAGAGAACAGTCAAGGGCAGGATAAGATTATGATGTCTCCGGAGATTGAAGAAGGGCTTCGGGATATTCGTGCTTTGATGTTTCAGGATGTTTACTTAAATCCTGTAGCAAAAAGTGAAGAAAAAAAGGCAGAACATGTAGTAGAAGAATTATATACATATTACAGTAAATATCCAGAAAAAATGTCAGAAGAATATCAAAAGCTTTTGTATCAGGATGAACCAAAGGAAAGAGTAATATGTGATTATATATCAGGTATGACAGACCAGTATTCTCTGGAGAAGTTCCGAGAGCTTTTTATTCCCAAAGGCTGGAGCGTTCAGGGAAAGGGACAGTAGAAAAGAGGAAGTTGTATGTATTATTCAGATGATTTGATTGAAGAAGTCCGCTCGAAAAATGATATTGTGGACGTGATTTCGGATTATGTGAAATTGCAAAGAAAGGGAAGTTCTTATTTTGGACTTTGTCCTTTTCATAATGAGAAATCTCCGTCTTTTTCAGTAAGTCCGGGAAAGCAGATGTATTATTGCTTTGGCTGCGGAGCAGGCGGTAATGTTTTTACCTTTATTATGGAGTATGAGAATTATAGCTTTGTAGAGGCATTAAAGTATTTAGCGGACAGAGCAGGTGTACAGCTGAAGTTGAATATTCAAAAGAAGCAAAGGCAGCTTCCGATTTTAAGTCTATGCTGTTGGAAATACAGAAAAAAGCAGCTTCTTTTTATTACTATCAGCTAAGACAGGAAAGTGGAAAGCCGGCATTGGATTATCTGAAAGGAAGGCAGCTTTCTGAGGATACGATTAAAAAATTTGGGTTGGGATGTTCTCCCAGATACTCAGGAGCTTTATATAAATATTTGGACGAATTGTTAAAAGAGTCAGGTCTTTTCAATATTGATGAGCGAAGAGGAATGCAGGACAAGTTTTGGAATCGTGTTATGTTTCCTATTATGGATGTGAATAATCGTGTTATTGGCTTTGGTGGCAGAGTTATGGGAGATGCAAAACCAAAATATTTGAATTCTCCCGAAACCAAAATTTTTGATAAAAGTCGAAATTTGTATGGTTTGAATATTGCCCGAACATCAAGAAAGCCGTATTTTATTATTTGTGAGGGTTATATGGATGTGATTGCCATGTATCAGGCTGGTTTTCACAATGCAGTAGCCTCTCTGGGGACAGCGTTGACATCTGGACATGCAAGTCTTATGAGCCGTTACACAAAGGAAGTGCTGCTAACTTATGATAGTGATGAAGCAGGTCAAAAAGCAGCTCTTCGAGGTATTCCTATTTTAAAAGCAGCCGGAATTTCTCCAAGAGTAGTTAATCTGGCACCGTATAAAGATCCAGATGAATTTATTAAGGCAGAAGGTAAAGAAGCTTTTGAAAAACGTCTGGAGGAAGCAGAAAATTATTTTCTGTTTGAAATTAAGGTATTAGAAAAACAATATCACTTGTCTGATCCGGAGAGTAAAACTCGGTTTTACCGAGAAATAGCCAGAAGACTTCTGGAATTCCCGGAAGAACTGGAAAGAAATAATTATATTGAAAGTATTTCTGCAAGATATCAGATAAAATTTGAAGATTTGAGACGAATGGTAAATAACATGGCTTTGTCGGGAACCGGTGTTGCGGTGAAACCCAGAACTGAAATTTCCGCAAAGAAGAAAGAATTAAAGGAAGATGCAGGACATACAGCACAAAAGCTGATGTTGACATGGCTTACCTCTTATCCTTCCATGTTTAAAACCATCGATGGATTGATAGAACCTGCAGATTTTACCACACCTTTATATCATAAAGTTGCTGAAATGGTCTTTGAGCAACATAAGGAGGGTGAAGTAAATCCTGCAAAATTGTTAAATCAGTTTTCTGATGCAGAGGAGCAAAAGGAAATTACTTCTCTGTTTCATGCTTCCCTTCATCTTGAAAGCTTGGAGGAAGCAAAAAAGGCAGTGCTGGAAACTGTATGCAGATTAAAGAGAGACAGCATTGCCTGGCAAAGTAAAAACTTGCCGCCAACAGACCTTTTGGGACTGCAAAAAATTGTAGAAGCCAGAAAGCGACTGGAGGATTTAGAGAGAGGCAGAGTAACATTGCATATTTCTTTTGATTGAGGAAATGATATATACGATTATAAGGAAGAATAATTGAGAGGAAGGAACAGTTTATGGAAATGAACATGGCGAAATTCAGCGAGAAGCTCGGAGAGCTTATGGAGCTGGCAAAAAAGAAGAAAAATGTATTAGAGTATCAGGAAATTAGTGATTTCTTTAAAGATTTTCCTTTGGAACCGGAACAGATGGATAAAGTATTTGATTTTCTGGAAGCAAATGGAATTGATATTCTGAGAATTCAGGATAATGATATGGATGATTTGATTATCAGCGATGATGATGACTTAAATCTCAGCGAAGAAGATGAAGTAGATATGGAAAATATCGATCTTTCTGTTCCTGAGGGAGTCAGCATTGAAGACCCTGTGCGTATGTATCTGAAAGAGATTGGTAAAGTTCCGCTTTTAAGTGCAGAGGAAGAAATTACACTTGCTCAGCGCATGGAAGAAGGAGACGAGAATGCAAAAAAACGTCTTGCAGAGGCAAACCTTCGTCTGGTAGTAAGTATTGCAAAACGTTATGTTGGACGTGGTATGCTGTTTTTGGATTTAATTCAGGAAGGTAATCTTGGTTTGATTAAAGCCGTTGAGAAATTTGATTACCGTAAAGGATATAAATTTTCTACTTATGCTACATGGTGGATTCGTCAGGCAATTACAAGAGCCATTGCAGATCAGGCGAGAACCATTCGTATTCCGGTTCACATGGTAGAGACAATTAACAAGCTTATTCGTGTATCCCGTCAGCTTTTACAGGAACTGGGTAGAGAACCACATCCGGAAGAAATTGCAGAAGAAATGGATATGTCAGTGGACCGTGTTCGTGAAATTCTTAAAATTTCTCAGGAGCCGGTATCTCTGGAAACACCAATCGGTGAAGAAGAAGATAGTCATTTAGGAGATTTTATTCAGGATGATAATGTTCCTGTACCGGCAGATGCAGCAGCGTTTACTTTGTTAAAAGAACAGCTGGTAGAAGTTTTAGGAACTTTAACAGAAAGAGAACAGAAAGTTCTTCGTCTTCGCTTTGGCTTAGATGACGGAAGAGCCAGAACTTTGGAAGAAGTAGGAAAAGAATTTAATGTAACAAGAGAGCGTATTCGTCAGATTGAAGCAAAAGCACTTAGAAAACTTCGTCATCCAAGTCGTAGCCGTAAGCTGAAGGATTATCTGGATTAAGGATGGGTGTAATGAAAGAAATACAGATTTCCAGAAGATTGCAAAGTGTAGCATTCTTTGTACAAGAGGGAAAGGTACTGGCAGATGTAGGCTGCGACCACGGATATATTCCAATTTATCTTTTGCAGAAAAAGAAAATAAAAAAAGCTATTGCTATGGATATAAATCAAGGTCCCCTTATGCGGGCAAAGGAGCACATTCAGGAGTGGGGACTGGAAAATTACATAGATACCCGTTTGTCCGATGGTGTTGGCGCTTTAAAACCAGATGAAGTTCAGAGTGTTGTAATTGCCGGTATGGGTGGTCCTCTTATGGAAAAAATTCTCACAGAAGGAGAGGAAGTTCTGAAAACAGTAACAGAGCTGGTTTTACAGCCTCAGTCTGAAATTGGACATTTTAGAAGATTTCTCGGTGAAAACGGATATTGTATTACCCATGAAGAAATGATTTTGGAAGATGGAAAATATTATCCGATTATGAGAGTTGTTCATGGTAAAATGGAAGAACAGACAGAAGCGGAATATCTCTATGGGAAGAAGCTTTTGCAAAACAGAAACTCTGTTTTAAAAGAATTTTTAGACCGGGAACAGGAAAAAGCAGAAGAACTTTTGGAGAAACTGAAAAATTCTCAGACTGAATCTGCAAAAACGAGGATTTCCCAGTTGGAAATGGAATGGAAAGATAGAAAAGAGGCCCTTGCATATTATGAAGTGTAAAGAGATTATAGCAAAAATAGAAGAAAAGTATCCGGTTTCCTTTGCAGAGGGCTGGGACAATTCCGGCTTTCTGGCGGGAGATGTTTCCTGGGAAGTAAAAAAAGTTTTTCTGGCATTGGATGCTACAGATGAAGTTATAGATGCAGCCATTCAATGTGGGGCAGATATGATTATTACTCACCACCCTTTAATTTTTTCAGGAATGAAGAAAGTTACTGCTGATGATTTTATCGGAAGACGAATTATTAAGATGATACAGCATAAGATATGTTATTATGCTATGCATACGAATTTTGATGTGTTGGGAATGGCAGAGCTCAGTGCAGATTATCTGCAGCTTTCACACAGAGAAGTATTAGATGTCACTTACGAAGAAGATACACGTAAGGAAGGAATAGGACGATGTGGAAACCTGTCCGTTCCTATGACTTTAAAAGAGTGTGGAAAATTCGTAAAAGAACAGCTTCATCTTCCTTTTGTACAAATTTATGGAGATGAAAATAAAATTATAGAAAAACTTGCAGTATGCACCGGTTCAGGAAAAAGCCTGATGAAGCAGGTGCTGAAAAAAGGTGTGCAGGCTTATGTCACAGGAGATATGGATTATCACTCATCTATAGATGCAGTGGCACAGGGAATTTGCATCATAGATGCAGGACATTATGGAACAGAATATATTTTCATGGATTATATGGAAAAAGAATTAAAAAGAATGCTTCCGGATTTGGAAACAGAAAAGATGCAGATTTCTTATCCATGTAAAATAATTGAGTAAATTTATTTAGGGATAACTATATGTAATGAATATCAAAGATATTTCCATATATAGTTGTCCCTTTTTCTGAATAATAGGAATAAATATAAGGAAAATATATAAAATGATAGAAAAATAGAGGCTGTTGTAGTAAAATAATATGTATCTAAATCAAAAATTGAGGGGAAGCTTAACAAAGAGATGTGGTGAAAGGAGAAATGTTATGAATGACAGAATGATAAAGGTAAACATCCTTGGAGAACAAAAGGAATATCCTTACGGAACCACTTATGAAAAAATTGTGCAGGAATACCAGAGTAAGTATGAGTATCCCATTATTTTACTTATGAAAGATTGCAAACTTTGTGAGCTTCATAAAAAGCTGAAAAAAGAGGGTACAATTGAATTTATCACGACACAGGATCAAATAGGATATGAAACCTATAGAAGAAGTGTTTCTCTATTATTGTTGAAGGCGCTGCACTATGTTGGGGGATATGACAATATACGGAAAGTAACAATGCATTATTCTGTTAGCAGCGGTTATTATTATACCATTGATGGTGATATTGTGCTTGATGAAGAATTTTTAAGTAAAGTAAAAGCATATATGTTGGAATTGGTAGAGCGTCAGGTTCCTATTTTAAAAAGAAGTGTAGGGACAGAGGAAGCAATGGAATTATTCCATAACCACAAAATGTATGATAAGGAAAAGCTATTTTATTTTCGACGAGTATCAAGAGTGAATATTTATAGTTTGGAGGAATATGAGGATTATTTCTATGGATTTATGGCAAGTCACACAGGATACTTGAAACATTTTGATTTATATCTTTATGATGACGGACTTGTATTACAGCTTCCCAAAAGAGAAAGTCCAAATGAGGTTCCGCCTTTTGCTCCCAGACCAAAGATTTTTCAAGTACAGAAAGAATCAGCTCAGTGGAGTGAAACAATTCAAGCAGATACAGTTGGAGATTTGAATGAAAGAATTACAAAAGAAGGTGCGAATAATCTTATTCTTATTGCAGAAGCGCTTCAGGAGGCAAAAATATCCCAGATTGCAGAACAGATTGTTCAGGCTGGAAATCGGAAAATTATTATGATTGCAGGACCTTCTTCTTCAGGGAAAACTACTTTTTCACATCGATTATCTATACAGTTGGCAGCTCATGGGATGAAACCGCATCCTATTGGCGTTGACAATTATTTTGTAAACAGAGAAGATACACCTTTAGACAGTAATGGAAATTATAACTTTGAATGTTTGGAAGCCATTGATGTGAAGCAATTTAATGAAGATATGAGCGCTCTGTTAAGAGGCGAAGAAGTAGAACTTCCACGTTTTAATTTTAAAACAGGTTTGAGAGAGTATAAAGGGGATTTTCTGAAGCTGGGTGAAGAAGATGTACTTGTTATTGAAGGAATTCATTGCTTAAATGATAAACTAAGCAGTAGTTTACCGTCCGAAAGTAAATTTAAAATCTACATCAGTGCTCTTACGCAATTAAATATTGATGAGCATAATCGCATTCCTACTACAGACGGAAGGCTAATACGTCGAATTGTTCGTGATGCCAGAACCAGAGGAGCATCAGCAAAAGCGACGATAGGAATGTGGAATTCTGTAAGACGTGGGGAAGAAGAAAATATTTTTCCATATCAGGAGTCGGCAGATGTAATGTTTAATTCTGCTCTGATTTATGAACTGGCAGTTTTAAAACTTTATGCAGAGCCATTACTATTTTCTATTACAAAGGAAGAACCGGAGTATGCAGAAGCAAAACGCCTGTTGAAATTTTTAGATTATTTTCTGGGAGTACCCAGTGAGAGCATTCCAAGTAATTCTATTTTGAGAGAATTTGTAGGAAATGGTTGTTTTGATGTGTAAAATTGTTTGCATTTTTAGCTTTCCTATGATAAAATATGCCGTGCGTAACAAGTAGAATAAATAATCGCGGCTGACAGAACCGAAAGGGGTCAGGTGAGGAAAGTCCGGGCTTCACAGGGCAGGATGCCAGATAACGTCTGGTGGAGGTGACTCCAAGGACAGTGCAACAGAAATGTAC
>CAJKQE010000096.1 GCA_905201915.1 uncultured Lachnospiraceae bacterium | reverse complement strand
CGTGTTTTATATCCTCCTTATATTTCTTATGCATAGCCTTACAGAATTCATTAAACGCAACACCTCTCTTTATATCGCATCTATATATAATACTTTTTGTATAATCGCCCACTCTGTTCTGCCTTTCCTTTGTTCTATTCGAAAAAGGGAAATTTATTAATACTTGTTCTTTTTTTGTGTATTTCAAAACAGTATAGGAAAATACTATCAACAAAATTTCTTCGGTAGATATTTTTAACTTTAAAGTAAGTCTATCCAGCACTTTCTTATCCATCTTTCTGTTAATACTGATATATTTAGTTTTTACTAATTCTTCTATACTTCCTTTTACCTTTAAAGGAAAAGCAATATCACTATTTCTTAGTCTCTGTTCCCAATACACTTTATCCGATTTTCTGTTTTCTGATAACAAAACCTCCTCCTCGATTTCATTTGAATGGTACTCTCTAATTATCCCCCTCTTAAAGTACCTATAAAACTCCCCCAAGTCCCTTAATATAATTAAAAAGCTCAACACGTCACACATAGTCAAGTCTAAATCGAATGCTAGACGAACAATTTTCTGATGGCGTTTAATTAGATGAAGCCTACAATTAATTCCATTTCGTATATCTAATTTTTCATGTGATAGTATTTCTCTCATGTTTTCTTTTATAAAAATATCTTCTTCCCATATCTTAATGGTTCTTTCGGCTTCCCTGTCGTTAAGTTCTTCAATTTTCAAGAGTCCACACATTTCAGCCTTTGCTCTCATCATCGGGTGTCTAACATATAGAGTTTCCCAAGCCTTCCTTAAATGAGTTTCGTTAATACTGACCGTATCAAATTCCATATACACATGACAGGGTGTACCTGTGGTTTTCAAACCTCTTTCCCGCTCAATCATATATGCACATTGTAATGATGACATTGGTATAAATAATTCTTTACTCATAATGCTCCTTTTCCAGTATTCGTAGCGCCTCTTTATCAACTTTTTTCATAGCAGTAACCGGAATCCTTTTTACAAGTCTTAATACGTCCGGTAATTTGAACATAGCAATTCCAGCCTCTTCTAAATGCTTTCTAATATCCAGAAGACTAATATTTTTTCTTGCAACAGCATAAACACAAATTTTATTACCTAACATTTCGTCTTCTATTCCGATAACTGCGCAGTCCATAATATCAGGATGCTTAATGATGAGTTCTTCTAATTCACTTGGCATAATCTTCTCTCCTGCTCGATTAATTTGTTCTTTAACCCTCCCCACAACTTTTAGATTACCATCCTCAAGTTTTCTCACTTTATCTCCGCTTAAATAGAATCCTTCTTCGTTAAAATATTTGTCATTATCCAGCAACCGATAATATTCTTGGATCGTATATGGTCCCTTTACTATTAATTCACCAATTTCTCCCTGCGCTACTTCTTTTCCATCACTATCTATAATTTTTATCTCATCATATTCGCTAATTGGTTGCCCCTGACAAGAAACACGTGTTTCATAAGAATCATCCATACTGTTTGTACATATTAATCCTTCTGCAGTACCAAATACTTGTATAAGTTTCCCCCCAAGTACTAAATCTACTTGTCTGGCGGTTTCTTCTGGAAGCATTGCACCTCCTACCAGTACCTGCTGCAAAGAAGAAATATCATCTCCATCATCGAGTATTCTATATTCCAAGCACATTTTTAAAATTGACGGCACAAATGCCGTAAACGTTACTTTTGTTTCTTCAATTAAAGAAAAAATTTCCATAGCTGCTATATCATTGCAAATAACAACAGTTCCACCAGAGCACAAGGTTCCCAAAATTCCTGGATTTCCCAGAGCAAAATTATGTGCCATTGGAAGAACCGATAAAAATACACTTTCTTGAGTCAATTTAAGTCTTTCAGTTATTCTTTTTACATTATATAAATAGTCTCCATGTGTCCTCGGAATCAGTTTCGGGATACCTGTAGTTCCTCCAGACAAAAGTAAAAGAGCTAAATCTTCTGGTACAATTTGTTCTTTATACGTTTCTTCTTTTGTTTTTTCTACTTCCGAGCTTTCAAGCATACTTGTAAAAATTGTTTTCTCAATTCCTTTAAGTTCTTTATTTCCTTCAGCAACTAAACTCCCCAAAACACTAACTGCTGCATCATAAATATATAATTTGGGGGTTGCTACCCGAACAATGCCTCGAACTTCATTTTTCTTTTGGGCAGAGAGTATTAAAATAGGAACCGCCCCCATTGTTACCAATGAAAGAAAAACCATTATAAATTCACTATGATTTCCCATATGAACTGCTATATTATCTCCCTTTTTTACTCCTTGTTCAAAAAAGAATTTCCTACAGCGTATAATCAAATTCCCCAATTCTCTATATGTTATTTTTCTTTCTCCTTCAATAATCGCAATATTATTTGAATAGTTTTTAATCCAAGCTCCTACCGCTTCCTGAAAATTTTCCGTTAAAATATGACCATATCTATTCTTCTCCATGTATTTTTCCTCATCTTTCTATAATTTGATTTATTTTTTCAGTTATCTGCTGTATATTTTTCAAAGCTGCATAATGTCCCCCTTCAATATATCTTTCTTCATATTTAGTTGTATATTTTCCCCAGCCCTGCACATCATCCTTTATTAATTTTGAATCAAATGGATCATAAATAGTAATAATAGGACAATTAAACTTATGATAACTTGCGTGATAGCTGGCAAAAAGCCTAAAATCCGCTCGCAGTATCGGAAAATAATATTCCTGAAACTCTGGCATCTCCAAAATAGATTTATCCACCAATCTTTCTGTTTCCAAGTAGGCTTGTATTTCTGAATCCGATGCCCCTGCTAATAGTATCGCTTCTTTTGGTATTATCGCTGGCTCCTGAGAACTCGACGCAATTATTACAGTTGGTTCATTTCCCGTTTTTTCATAGGTTTGTCTTGCTATTTCATAACCTAAAATTGCACCAGTACAATGACCAAATATGGAATACCTTTTTCTCATAATATCTATATTTTCTTTTACAAATACTTCTGCCAATTTTTGAACACTTTCAGGTAACTTTTCTTTTCTTCTTGCATCTCTAAACGGCAACTTAACTGGGCAAACAATAACTTTATCAATATATTCTTTCCACATCGAAAACATATTGATACTTGCCCCTGCGTAGGGGAAACATAATAAAATCTCTTTATCTATATTTTTTACATTCTCATCTACAAACCATTTACTTTCCACTTTTTTCTTTCTCCTTTAATGCTATATATGCAGCATATCCCTGTACCTTAATTGGTATTAATTTCCAATGATCTTTTTTTCTTCCATTTTCTTTTATTACTCCGTCTTTAACTGAAAAAAAGCTCATTCCTTTAAGTAGTCCTACACCTATCGCTTTTAAATAAGCTTCTTTCGCTGACCAATATTGAAAAAATAATTCTTTGCTATTACTCTCCTCGATATTTTTTACCTCCTCAGGCTCAAAAAAACTTCTAGCAATTTCTAAATATTCGCTGCAATCTATTATTTCTTGTATATCCACTCCAATCTTCGCATCTCTAGAAAAGGCTACAAGTATCATTTCACCAGAATGAGAAATATTAAATTCTATATCCTGTTTTCCCGAAATACTCTTATAATACGGTTTTCCAAATTTATGTGATAAAAAACTTATCTCCTCTTCTTCCAAATATTGTATTAAAACTAATTTAGTAATTACTTTCCCTGCTACATAACGCATCCTATCCTCATAGAAATAGTATTCTTCCATTTTTTCTTTTTCTTTCTGATCCAGCATCAATTGGTAGTATTCAAAAACAGGAATCACTTCTTTCCAGCGTATACACCAAATATGTACTTCTTCTTGCATTAATTTAATCTGAGTTCTTCTCATAAAATCTCTATTTTCGTATAACTTAATTCTCATTTCCAAAGCCCCTCTCGCCTTTATAAGAAATTAAATACATTTCAAATAGCATTCGTTTCTTAATATTGAAGTTATTTATCAATAGTTAGCTATAACTTACCTATAATCAAAAAAATTTGCTTTTCCTGTTATCAAGCTAACCATTAAAATAATATGAGCTATTGCTATACCTTTGGTTACCACTATAAAGCCACATACCCAAAAGCAAATTGCAATCATAACTTCTATAACCAATACTCCTCTTGCACGTCTTCCATAAATCTTTTTTGCAGTCTTATCCAATTTTTTGCCTTTAGTATCTATTGGTGCCAACACGAATATAAGTAAAATCGCAGCAACCCACAAAGCACATAATATTTTCCCTATGTCTGATGCTACTGCTAAATATTGCCCACAACCGAAAACAAGGAAACCAGAGAAAATAATACAGTTCATAGGCTTTTCTAAATGAATCCCTCCCGCATACTGCCTTAAAATAGTAAAAGGCAGCAAAAAGCTGAACATTCCTATCCAGTTTCCCGTTATTGTACCGACTATAGCAATAATGGCATATATAGCTATCTTATTCAGAAGCAGGCCGTAAGCATATGTATACAACCTACGTTCTTTTTCCCCAAGAATTCCCCGTTGACTTTGTAGAGTGAAAATCCAGTCAATTATCCTTTTTCTCATTAAAACTTTCTCATCTTCTTAACTTCGTCCGGTTCTTCATCCTGAAAATATAACCAGTCACATGCAAGATTTGCGGAACGTGCTGTCAATTTGAGCGCAAGCAAATTGATGCCCTCTAATACCTTTGTTTTTACTTTGTCTAATATTTTCTTCATGATTTTTGCCTCCTTTTTTCAAAATTCTACTAAAAAATCGCCTCTACTACAATTACCTCGGCCAAAACGGTAATTTTTTGGGCGATTTTTGCATCGTCTTACTTAATTGTAAAGATTATCTCAACAGAAAACTCCTGTTCTCCTGCAACAATCCTCATGATTCCTCCATATCTTTCCACCAGCTTCTTTACCGTATGAAGCCCGATTCCATGACTGCCGGAATCTCTTTTTGTACTTATATATCGCTCCTTCTCTTTTATTAAAGGCACAATATAATTATTGCGAAATTCCATTACCAGGAAATGATTTTCATTCCCCATATACATATTACAAATCACATACTTATCTTTCTCTGTCTTTTCAGCAGCCTCGATTGCATTATCCAAAAGGTTCCCCACAATAGAAATCAAATCCAGGTCTTCTATAAAATCTGTTCTAAGATTATTTCCAAGTTTGATTTTATACAATATGCCTTTTGATTCGGCGACAAATTTTCTTTCACATAAAATACTGTTTAGAACCGGATCAGCGCAGCAACTATAATTTTTCATTTCCTGTATCCGGATCCCCAAATGTCTTACCATGTTATCCAACTCAAGATTTTTTCCATTTTCTATCAAGTTCGCTGTAATACAAAGAAATTTATTCACATCATGCAAAAAAGCCCTTTTATCTTCGTTTACTTTATTGATATATTTCTGATTGATATTTTCAGCTTTACTTTTCTGATAAAGCAATTCCATCTTTTTTACTTCTTCAGACCTTTCAATTAATTTATCAAAGACTGCAAATATACAAATATTCGTCATTAACAGCAATGCTGCTCCAATAGGAATCATGATACGATTTACACCGGTAAAAGAAATATGCGAATAGTATATACACATAAAAATGATAATTGTCGCTATCGGCAGAGTTAACAGCACAGTAAACAATTTATTTTCAATCGTCAGATAATTCTTCTTTCTTGTTATCTGGTTAATACATTTCACGAGTAAAAAAGTCATCGTTTTCATCAGCAAAATAGCCAATGTTTTTTCCAGCTCAGACTGAAATTCGTTTGCTGTTCCAGTTACTCCATAGGCTTCAGTAATCGCAGCAAACAAAAACTCTGGTATGATTGCCAACATATAATAACAACAGGCCATGATAACTTTCTTCCACTTACTGCCTTGAAAAATAATAATGGCAGCAATCGTATAACTTACAGGGATAATCGTAATATTAAATAGCGTCGTTCCCATATGATTTGCAATAAAAATACAAAGTGCCGCAGCAAAATACACCCCAATTCTTTTCCATAAAGATCCTACCCTATATGGAAACATATTTTTCCCAAAATCATTCAGCATCCATACCTGAAGGCTGCAAACTAAAACATCTCTTAGTAAATCCATCAGATCAACCATTCCTTTCCCTCAGATATTCAAACAGCGCCTCGGTAAACTCTTCTTTCTTTGCTCTTGAAACATTCAGTTCTATTCCGTATTTCAACCGTAGTACGCCTTTTTCTAACCCTTCTACTTTTCCCAAATTAACAATGTAACTATAATGCGCCTGTGCAAATCCCTGATCTTTTAACTGTTCACATAATTCTCCAAACGATTCTCTGCACCGAACTGTCTCTTTTTCTTGCTCTTTCACAATGGTTATCACACATCCTCTTTTGGCTCTGGAAACATATAAGATATTTTCCACATGTATGCGTATTATCTTCCCCGCCGATGTCACCGTTACCGCATAGTCATTCAGAAAGCGTCTCTTTACCTCAGTCATAATAGCTGCAATTTCCCGGCGTAAGCTGGTATCGTGTAAGTCCTTCATAATATACCGGAAGGGCTGCCCAAAATTAATACTGTCCACTGTCGGCTCAAAATAACTAGAACAGAAGATTAAAACTGCATCTTTGTTATAATTTCTCAATTTTAATGCTGTTTGGTTTCCATCCAGCCCCGGCATACGGATGTCTATAAAGACCAATTCGTGGAGAATATCCGTATGTTTCAAAAGTTCATTTCCAGATTCGTATTCATAAAATCTGATTTCATTTTCATGCAAACTATTTTCATGCTCTACAATCTCCCTGATCGTTTTTCTATATCTTTTATCATCATCGCAAATAGCTATCTTATACATAATCCTTCCTTTTGTTAGTTGCAACTAACCTCATTTCATAAAAAAAACCATCCCGCAGAATTTTGCCATGAGATTATCTCTTACTTCTATAACTCCGGTTCCAACTCTGCAAAGATGGAATCTCCAAAAAATTCTGGTATTGTGATTTCTAATCCATCACACAATTTCTTGATTGTAACTACGCCTACATTCTTACTCTGCCCATACAAAATATTCTTCAGCGTTGATGGCGGAACACCAGAACGTATCGCCGCCTCATTCACGGTAATATCGTTTTGCCTTATCAATTCTTCAAGACGATATATAACTGCTGTTTTCATATCCATGATTTCTACCACCTTTTCTCTATTCTATATAAATTGCCCGTAAAAGGTCGCCTATATATAGTCTTTTTGAACAAAGATACATCTTTGTAAGCTTTGTATACTTTCGTGGTAGATAATTCAGCATTTTTACCAAAACAAAAAAAGCCGAAAGCCACATTGTTATCCGTGACCTCCGACTCCTTTCTATCTCATACTACACCGTCCTTACATCCAAATCAGCCCCTCTCTCCGGCTTATCTTTTCCCTGTTTTTCCTGAATGATTCTCTTATTGATTTCCAAGCGTTCATGGATTGACGGTTTTTTCTCTTTTTCTGTCATTGCTCTCTTTTGTGCTACTGGCTTTCTTTCAGCTTTCCCTGCGTCCTTAACTGCTGTATTTGCTTCAATGCCAGCTCTTGGCGCAGCTTCTCTGCTCTCAGTTTTCTCTGCTACCTGCTGTTCTCGTCTCTCCTGCACACCTTTTTCTTTCAGGCTGCAAAAGCTCTGCAAATACGGCAACACATGATTCTGCATATCCGTCAGATCTTCCATATACTTCTGGTACTCTTCATTGCCTTTTCCTTGCTGATAACTGATCCAGCTTTCATCCTTCAATTTCATTTCATTCTGCATCTTTAATTGACTGATGATACCTCCGTTTCCGGTACCAATCTCTATCTTACCTTGAAAATGATGCAGCATCTTGTCGCCCTTCTCAGCATAATATACTGTAAAAAACATCTGTGCTGTCGTTTTTGGTTCGTTGGTGTTTGGATCAAGGTCAGCATACCAGGCTTTGTCCTGTTCTACGGTTTTGGAATCCAAATCAGATAACTTCTGGCATCTTGGATTCCCCAAATCACTTTTCTCACAATAATTTACATACACCATCGGTTCTATATCTTTTGGAAGCTCCGGTTCATAGGCTTTCAGCCTTTCAATCAATATACCTGCACGCACAGACTGGTCACATTCTTCATCTACAATATCCTTCAGATACGAAATATAGGAATGAATATTCCCGCTTCGCAAATCCAGCATTACTTCCTGTACCGTATTTTCTCCCATCTCTACATTATCCCGATACTCATACGGATCAAAAGCTTCTGCAATCTCATCCAATGCCTCTGCCAACTGTTCTGTGGTCATCTTCTCTGGATACATTGCTTCCCGAACATCCCGCATTGGTACATACTTATAGTCCGGCAATGCTTCATGAATTTTCTCAATCCCTTCCCGTATCAGTGCAAGTTCTCCATAAAATCGAACATCGTCCATCAGATTTCCAA
>CAJKQE010000095.1 GCA_905201915.1 uncultured Lachnospiraceae bacterium | reverse complement strand
TAAGTACCGTTCAGAAATATATATATATATATATATATATATATATATATATTTCTGGATATGCACCTAAAGTGACAACTCCCTTTTATTCTTCACTGTCTAAAATTTTCTGTATGGTATTTTTCACCAATTCAAAAGCTGTGGAATTCATACCGCTGTTAATTACAATATCTGCCGTACTTCTGGTAGGCTCTACATATAAATAGTGCATAGGCTTTACCGTTGTCAGATACTGCTCTACTACGCCTTCAATATCACGTCCTCTTTCCTTTACATCTCGGATAACACGACGCAAAATTCTCTCATCCGCATCTGCTTCCACATAGATTTTAATATCCATTAAATTCCGCAGACGCTCATCTGCTAAAACAAGAATTCCCTCTAAAAGAATAACCTTTTTCGGTTCAACAGTCTGAACCTCACCGGAACGATTATGCTGTGTATAATCATACACAGGACATTGTATGCTCTTACCTTCCTTGAGCTCCTGAAGCTGCTGTACTAACAGTTCTGTTTCCATTGCATCCGGATGGTCATAATTGGTTTTTTTACGTTCCTCTAAAGGTATATCACTTTGATCACGATAATAATTATCATGATAAATTACTGCCACATCATCTTTAAATTCATCTCTTAATCGATTTGTAAACGTTGACTTACCGGAACCTGTTCCTCCGGCTATTCCTATAATCACACTTTTCATATTTTTTCCCATCTGTATTTCACTATTTTTACTTCGGTTTAATGCGATTTTATTATATAATTTGCACCTTTTACTGTCAACGATATTTTTTCACCCTCTATACTATATTTATTACAAATATAAGATTTGGAGTGATAACATTATGGCAAAGCTTCCCCAAATTTCAGAAGTAAAATTTGAAGTTATGCAGATTATATGGTAACATGCACCTGTCAATACAAATGAAGTAACAGAGAAACTCATGAAAACACACCATATAACCTGGCTTTATTTTTGCTCCCTGTGCTGGCAGTTCCTTTTTCCATTCTAAACGTTCTTACCTACAAATGTATTAAAAGATTTTGCTGTTCCTGTGAATTTTTTTATTTTTAATAATCTGCAAGGTTTCCTTTTGAGGATATGGATTTTCGAAATTCCCTGTACCGCATTTAAAAAAGAATATGGCATAAAAAAGATGCTACACAAAATAAATACTATTTCATGTAGCAGTTTTGTAATTTTTAAAATCTTTCTATTGTCCCGCAGCCATTTTTTGATTGCATATTTCCATATACTTTTCTATCAGGCAGTCCAGATTTCTACTGATATCTAAAACCTTTCCTGTTGCCCATCTCTCTCTCACCGCTACGTTTAAAACACTTCTTGTATTTTCAATTTCTTCCTTTAGTTCTACTTCTGTCATTCATTCACCTCTGTATTTTTTATTTAGCCTTTGTCTTTTTGTCTTTTTTATACATTAAAACGGAATAAGATTACATCTCCATCCTGTACCACATATTCTTTTCCTTCCATACGCACAAGACCTTTTTCTCTGGCCCCAGCATAAGAACCACAATCTAATAAATCCTGATAATTTACAACCTCTGCTTTAATAAATCCTCTTTCAAAGTCTGTATGGATTTTTCCTGCTGCCTGAGGTGCTTTTGTACCCACTTTAATTGTCCATGCTCTTGTTTCATCTTCTCCTGATGTTAAAAAGCTTAACAAGCCTAACAAACGATAGCTTGCAACAATAAGTTTTTCAAGCCCGGACTGCTGAATACCTAAATCTTCTAAAAATTCTTTCTTTTCATCCTCTTCCAGTTCAGAAATTTCCTGTTCAATCTCTGCACATAATGCAAAAACCTCACTGCCTGTTTCTTTTGCATATTCTCTCACTTTTTCTACATACTCATTAGATGCTGCATCATCTGCTAAATCATCTTCAGAAACATTTGCAGCGTAAATAACAGGTTTCCATGTAAGAAGGTTGTACTCTTTCATATAAAGTTCCTGTTCTTCTCCATCCAATTCCATGGAAGATGCAGGCTTTCCATCTTCTAAATGTGCCTTCACCTGTTTTAAAAATTCTAATTCTTTTGCTGCTTCTTTATCCATTCTGGCTGTCTTTGTTGTCTTTGCAATTCTTCTTTCCAGAATTTCCAAATCAGAGAAAATCAGCTCTAAATTAATTGTTTCAATATCTCTCAGTGGATCAATACATCCATCCACATGAATTACATTTTCATCCTCAAAACATCTGACAACATGTACAATGGCATCTACTTCTCTGATATTTGCCAAAAACTGATTTCCCAGACCTTCACCCTTTGATGCTCCTTTTACAAGTCCTGCAATATCTACAAATTCAATTACAGCCGGTGTCACCTTTTTAGACTGATAAAAATCACCTAACAGTTTTAGTCTTTCATCAGGAACCGCTACAATTCCCACGTTTGGGTCAATTGTACAAAAAGGGTAGTTCGCTGACTCTGCTCCAGCCTTTGTCAGAGAGTTAAACAATGTACTTTTACCTACGTTAGGAAGCCCTACAATACCTAATTTCATTTTTCTATTTTCCTCCTTAGAATTCCTTTATTTGATAGGCTTGCGCTTATTGTTACTCTCATCGAGTGCCATAACAAGTGCCACAAACCATCATGTTAATCTCTTTTATTTTTCTTCTGTAATATAAATGTACAAGAAGCTCCAATATAGCAATTCTTAGATTACCACAATAGAGCTTCAAATTCAATGTAAATCAACATTTTCAACGTTGAAAAGTTTATTCCTTTTTTATAATCCCGCTTTTAGATGCTTCCGCTAATTCTTTATGGAAATGCAGTGCCATAAAAGCTGTGACAATAGCAGAAATTATGTCTGCAATCGGCTGCGCATATAATATTCCATTCATTCCCCAAAGTGTCGGAAGAAACAGAATAACAGGAACAAAGCAAATACCTTGTCGGCAAGCTCCAAGAATAAAGCCGGCAGTGCCTTTTCCAAGTGCAAGGAACAATGAAGAATATACGGTATAAAAACCAAAAGGGAAGAATGAGAAGCCGTTTGCCATAAGTGATTTTTGCCCAACAGCAATCATGGCTTCATTTCCATTAGCAAATTGTGAAATAATTTGAGTAGAGAATAGTGCCATAAGTAATCCTGCAATTACACAAAAAATGCTAGACCACAAAATAGAAACTTTTATTGATTGACGTAAGCGTTCAAAATTCTTTGCTCCATAGCTAAATCCTGCAATCGGTTGAAAACCTTTCAAAAATCCGAATACTACTAAAGTTCCCATAGAAGTAACCCTTGTTACTGCTCCCATTCCGGCGATTACTGCGTCGCCATATCCATTTGCAACTCTGTTAATCAATGCAATAGACAAACCGGTAAGAAGCTGAAAAGTTAATGTAGGAACACCAATTTTTAATATTTCTACCATAATTTCTTTTTTGGGTACAAATTCTTTAAGGCTGAATGAAAAAGCACTTTTCTTTCTAAGAACATAAAACAAGTAAACAATCGTAGAAACTATTTGTGAAATCGCTGTCGCAATAGCAGCCCCCGCTACCCCCATATTAAGTGCATAAATAAAAATAGGGTCTAAAACCATATTGATTGCTGCACCTAAAAGCAAAGCGCACATAGTTGTTTTTGCTGCACCTTCGCTTGCAACAATATTGTTCATAGTGACATTGAATACATTAAAAATGCAGGAAATCACATAAATTCTTGCATACGTCAGAGCATAAGGCATAATAGTGTCCGTTGCTCCTAAAAGTGACAAAATCGGCTCCAAAAAGATAATTGCAAGAACAATTAAAATAGCTCCTACAAAGACACTTCCATATAGGGCTGTACTTGCAACCTTATTAGCGGTGCTTTTATCGCCTTTTCCTAATAATCTTGAAAGATAGGACGCTGCTCCGTTACCAAACATTAAGCCGAGTCCAACTACGACCTGCCCTAATGGGAAAACAATAGATATTGCTCCCATAGGACTTTCTCCCAATCCACCGACAAAATAAGCGTCCACTAAATTGTAAAGCGCATTTATCAGCATACCAATCATAATTGGGACACCTAATGCCATTAACGCTTTGGGGATAGGTGCGCTTCCTAAAAGTTCCATTTTGCTATTACGTTCATTCATTGTAGTAAAAGCTCCTTTCAATTAAATATAAATTATAGTAGTATAAATTATAGTTTCATCGTAAAATACTACTATAATTTATAGTATTTGTCAATAGAAGCCTCACAATAGTCTTGACAATAGGGATAAAATACTATAAATTACAGTATATACTTTTGGTTTATTTTATTTGTAGTCTGTAAAATATGGAGAGGTAAAATATGATGGCAACGATTGATTTGATAGTTTTAGGAATGTTAAAAAAAGAACCTATGGGGGCATACGATATCCAAAAGTTAGTAGAATATCGAAATATATCTAAATGGGTAAAAATCAGTACCCCGTCTATTTATAAAAAAGTTATTCAACTGGAAAAAAAGGGACTTATTAAAGGAGAAGTCGTAAAAGAGGGAAAAATGCCCGAGAAATCAGTGTATACTTTAACGGAAACGGGAGAAAAAGAGTTTGAAAAGTTGATGTTAGAGATTGCAGGGAAGCCCATACATCTTTTTTTGGACTTTAATGCTGTAATTGTAAATTTAGACAGTCTATCTCCCAAAATGCAAAAAGAATGTATCAACAAAATTAAAGAAAATATAGGTATTCTTAAAATGTACTTAGCACAAAATCTGCAAGAAAAAGAAAATATACCGAAAATACCCAAAACAGGAATAGCTGTTTTAAAGCAGCAAATGGTTTTAGTTAATACAATCGAAGAATGGATTTCATCATTAGAAGAAACTTTTTAACAATTAACTGCAATAAGACCACGGAAATTCAACAGACGATGTCTGTTAAATTCCATAGTCTTATTGTTTGATATGCAAATTGAAACGGAAATTTCCACATTTTATTTAACATTTTTTATCTCTCGACATAATCATCAAAAGAATACCACTTTCAAACTCCACATACGCTGTATCTTCCTCTATTTCATTACTGATACCAATGCCGTCATCATTTGTCATGGTATATTTATAAAGAGGGTATTTAAAACCTTTCAAGGTAATCCCCTCCACCTTTTCACTTACTGCCAGAAAGGAGATATATTTCCCAAAACTTTCCTGTTTTTCTATGGAAAAAGAACTGTCCCACATAGTAATGACATTCTGGCTGTCAATAATCCAGGCTTTTGCCCCATACTTTAAGGGTATTTGCAAAGACTGCAAATTTCCCATATAATGATCCAGCCTTCCTCCTGTAGCACCCAGTAGAAAAATCCTCTTACTTCCTAATTTTAATGCCAATTCCAAACCTATTCTTGCATCGGTGGCATCCTTCTCCGGCTTATATCTCTGCACCGGAATTTCCTTTTGGTTTTCATAGAAATCCAGTATCCGTTTATCAACACTATCAAAATCCCCCAAAATATACTGAGGATAAATCTGATTTCTGTAACAAAATTCCAATCCTCTATCAATACCGATAATACAATCCGGTTTGATTTTTTCTAATACTTTTTTTGCAGTTTCTTCTTCTAAAAATCCGCCACATATCAGTACGGTATTCATTATCTTTCCATAATTCCTTTCAGTTCTTTGACATTTGCATCAACATCACCTTGAAAAACAGCAGAACCGGCTACAATAATATTTGCTCCAGCATCCACTACCTCCTGAATGGTATTTTTGTTAATTCCACCGTCAACCTCAATATCCAAAGTCAGATTTCTTTCCTTTGCCATTTCTCGTATCTGACGCACTTTATTTGCACAATAAGGAATATATGCCTGTCCTCCAAATCCCGGATTAACTGTCATAATTAACACCATATCCACGATTTCCAGTACATTTTCTAATACATGAACAGATGTCGCCGGATTAATGGCAACACCAACTTTACACCCTTTCTCTCTGATAAGACGCAGTGTTCTGTCCAAATTAGGGCATGCTTCTGCATGAACAGTAATTAAATCTGCTCCTGCCTTTGCAAAATCTGCAATCAAAGGAGTAGGGTCCAGAGCCATAATATGAACATCAAAGAATAAATCTGTTCTTTTTCTAATAGATGAAATCACCGGAATTCCCATTGAAATAGACGGCACAAATTGCCCGTCCATAATATCAATATGAAGCCAGCGTGCACCAGCATTCTCTACCTTTGCAATTTCCTCACTCAGCTTTGAAAAATCTGCTGCTAAAATAGATGGGGATAACTGATATTCCATTTCTAATACCTCCTTTTTTCCTCAAGTTCTCTATACATTTCTAAATAATTCTCATATCTTTTGTAACTGATTTTTCCATGCTCTAAAGCTTCTTTTACCATACAACCCGGCTCATGAGTATGGGTACATCCCTGAAATCTGCAGTTCCCCTCATAATCCTGAAATTCAGGAAAATAATAGCGAAGCTCCTGCTTTTCCATATTCTCCACATAGAAAGAAGTAAATCCCGGTGTGTCCATAAGATACGTTTCCTGCCATAATTCAATAAGTTGAGAATGTCTTGTAGTATGACGCCCTCTCCCAAGCTTTTTACTGATTTCTCCCGTTTCCATGTTGATACCGGGAGCAAGTAAATTTGTCAATGAAGATTTCCCTACACCGGAAGGACCTGCCACTGCTGTGGTTTTACCGTTTAAAACAGCACGAAGCTCTTCAATTCCTTTTTCCTTGCTTGCACTGGTAAAGATTACAGGATAACCGCAATTTTGATAAATAGTCTTGATTTCTTCTATTTCTTCCGGCAGTGCTAAATCCTCTTTATTGATACAAATCAGAACCGGAATTTCCTGTCGCTCCATAGTCACTAAAAATCGGTCTAGTAAGGACAGATTTGGATTTGGTTCTTTAGCAGCAAAAATAACCAGAGCCTGATCAATATTTGCCACAGCCGGACGGATAAGAGAATTCTTTCTGGGTAAAATATCTACAATATTTCCCAATTTCTTTTCCTCATCTAAAATTTCTATTTCTACCAAATCGCCTACCAGCGGCTTCATTTTTTCTTTTCTGAAAATTCCTTTTGCTTTACATTCATATAATTCCGACTCTGCTGTTACATAATAAAAGCCGGCAATTCCTTTTATAATTCTTCCCTGCATTGAACCTACCTGTATTTCTTTATAGCTTTTCTAGTTATATCACATTTTCTGTATACTGTAAATATTTCATTGAAAATTCCCACCCATAAAGGCTTTTTTGTTCAATGAACTTTAAGTTTGCAATTTGTGCAGACGGTCTGCACAAATTACTTTTTCATATCAATTCTAATTTTAGTCTCATTCCCATTCCTTTTGCCAATCTTTTAATCATATCAAGGCTAGGGTTACGTGTACCGTTTTCAATACGACTAATATCTGCCTGCGTTATCCCTGTCTTTTCTGCTAATTCCTTTTGTGTCATATTTCGCTCTTTTCTCGCTGCTACCATTGCTCGAATAATATCAAATTCCGGAGACATATTTTCATATTCTTCTCTAAATTCTTTATCCTCAAGCTGTTCGTCTAAAAAATCACGAAATTCACTCATTATTTTCACCAATCCTCTCAAGAATAATCTCATTGTATGTCGTATCCAACATATTTGTCAAGAAGTTTATCCAAACACGCAAAATGGGACAGGATTTTCAATCCTGCCCCAACTATTAACATAAAGTTTCTTATTCTTTTTCAAATTCTAACTGATACTGATATAAAACTTTATAATTTCCGTCAGACTGCATTTCATCGAAATACAATGTTCCTGTGGAAACGCCTTCTTTTCCTACAATTCTTCCTACATTGTAGCCGCCTTTTTCACTGAATTCCAGCACTTTATCGGAAAGAATAACTTTTCCTCCGCTACTCTGGCTGCCGTCGACGTCCTGTACCAGACGAAGGCGTACCTGACCGCCCTGATAATTGCTTGGTTTTTCAATGTTGACATCTTCTGGTGTAGCCCACTGTCCGGCTTCTACGCTTTCGCCGTTCTGTGTCTCTCCACTTCCATTGGAAGCAGCGTTTTTATTCAGAACCTTAATCGTTACAGAAGTTCCCGCTTCTACACGATTTCCTGCCTTTGGAGTCTGTGCATATACTTCTCCTTCACCAACTCCGGCGTTTTCGTCATAAGCTTCTTCCACTGTTACAATCAGTCCTTTTTTCTCTAAGGTTGCCTGTGCATCTGCTGCTTTTACTCCACGAACATTTGGTATGGATACCATTTCATCGCCGGAACCGATGCTGACTGTAATTGTCACTTCTGTGTCTTTGGAAACAGAAGTACCTTCTTTTGGATTTACAGAAATAACTTTACCTACTGCTACATCTTCGCTTTTTGTCTTTTCAATCGTTACTTTGCTAAGTCCCAACTGCTGTAATTCAGCCTGAACATCGCTTAAAGTTTTGCCTGCCAGTCCTGTAGGAATTGTAACTTCTTCTTTTTCTTTAGCCTTTC
>CAJKQE010000094.1 GCA_905201915.1 uncultured Lachnospiraceae bacterium | reverse complement strand
TAGAACGAGCCTGGCGTCTGTTAGCAACACCTGCTGTATCTAATGTACCACGAACAATGTGATATCTTGTACCTGGTAAGTCTTTTACTCTACCGCCGCGGATAAGAACAACGCTGTGCTCCTGTAAGTTGTGACCTTCTCCTGGAATGTAGCTTGTTACTTCAATTCCGTTAGAAAGACGAACTCTGGCGATTTTTCTAAGAGCAGAGTTAGGTTTTTTAGGTGTAGCAGTTTTAACAGCTGTACAAACACCTCTCTTCTGTGGAGAAGACATATCAGATGTCTTTTTCTGTAAAGAGTTGTAGCTTTTCTGGAGTGCAGGCGCAGTAGATTTTTTAACTGTTGTCTGACGTCCTTTTTTTACTAACTGGTTAAATGTTGGCATTCCTTTCACCTCCTGTAAAATTTGCACATTCTTTTATTTTCATAAAAGAAATAAGTGGCTGCCAGTTATTCATCACTGTGAATAATCTTTTTTGCGCACAAAAAAATTTACGTTTCTTATGCACGCTTTTTCATTATATCTATGAACTTTTCCCGTGTCAAGGGATTTTTTCTATTTCTTACAGAAACTTTTCCTTTCTGCGCACAAAAAACGAGGCATCCCTTTTCCCAAGGAAATGCCCCGCCCAAACAGGAGTCTATCGATTGTTATAACTTTCTGTCGTATAATCTTCCAATGGGTTCCAATTTGCAAATTCAAAGTCTGCTGCTGAAACGTCAGCGCCGCCTTCTTGTGCTTTTGCAATCGCTTCATCCCATGCCTTCTGTGTATTGTCGGATAAGGTCTGTAAAGACTCTTTATAGTCTGTTTTTCCTGTCAGCACACCCTGAACAATCTGGCCAAGGTTTGGTGAAACTTCTGTTACATTTGCGTAAACCTTCGCTGCATCTGCTTTTGCTACAATCGGATCCGGACATAATTTACCCTGTTCTTTTGCGATTGTATAATATTCTTTCATAACGCCGTCTTTCATATATTTTTCATTGATACCTTCAATCGCAGATACAAATCCACCGTCTTCCACTACGCCTGACTGATATTCTTCTGAATACAATCCTTGAAGATATTTTGCCGCCAGTTCCGGATTATCGGAGTTTTTAGAAATACCCATCCATGGCTGTGCTCCGATATATGGAAGACCGCCTTTTGCACCGTCATCCGGTTCAGGCATTGGCATAACACCGAATTTTAAATCCGGGTTTTCTTTTTCCCATGTTGAAATACACCAAGCACCCTGAATTAAGAATGCAGCCTGATTTTGTGCAAATAAAGCTCTTGCTTCCGGAGCTGCAAGGTTTGCAGAGTCCGGATGGAAGCTTCTGTCCTGTACTAATCCGCTGTAAAAATCAAATGCCTGAACCATTGCATCGGAAGCTAAAACGTTTTTTCCGTCTACCATACTGATAACCCCAATATCATTGGATTTACTTCCTGCAAGGTTGGATAATGCACGAATTGCAATTTCCAGACGATTAACCTGTTTTCCACCCTCAATCATTCCATAATATTTACCTTTTCCTGCTTCTGTTACCTGTTTACAGACTTCTCTGAATTCTGTCCATGTTTTTGGAAGATTATTCACATCAACTCCTGCATCTTCTAAAACTGTTTCATTATAAAAAACAAGAGTATTTACAATATTCGCTGCTTCAGGTAAAACATATACCTGTCCATCCATTGTAGTAACACCTTCATTTAAAGAACCTTCTGAAAATGTATCAAAAAATCCCTCTTCCACATAATCATTCATTGGCATATACCAGCCCTCTTCAACTGCTGTGGAAAGTTTTACACCACTTGGCAAAGCAAATAAGTCAGGAGCTGTATTTGCTTTAATAGAAGAGTTGATAGTTGTCTGATACTGGTCACCAGAAAGAACGGTATATTCCACCTTACAGTTGTTTTCTTCTTCAAACTTTTTGTTGTACTCTTCCCTTCTGGCTTTTGTACTGTCACTCATATCTACGACCTGAAGAACTTTTTCTCCGCCTTTGTCATCGTTCTTTTTCTCCGTAGATGCTTCTTCTTTCTGTGTTTCCTTTTCTCCGCTTACGTTTGGTCCGCATCCTGCTGCTGAAACCACCATAAGACCTGCCATAAATAATGCTGCAATTCGCTTCTTCATTTTTTTCCTCCTTATTTTAAATCATAATGATTTTTTCACTTAATAAAATTTCTCAACTCTTAACTGCTCCTGCTACGCCGTCCACAAAATATTTCTGTAAACATATAAAAATAATAATAATCGGAAGAACTGCAATACATGCACCAGCTGCAATTCCTGTCCAGTCTACTACATTTTCACCTCTTAAAGCATAAAGACCTACTGCTAATGTTCTAAGTTCTGGTTTACTAAGTGTTACAATTAACGGCAGAAGGAAAGAGTTCCATGTCCAGATGAACTGCATAATCACTACAGTAGCCATAATAGGCTTTGCAAGAGGGAACATGATACTGGTATATGTTTTCATAAATCCACTTCCGTCAATAGTTGCCGCTTCTTCCAGTTCCTTGGGAAGACCTCCGTAAAAACTAGAAAACAGCATCAGGAAGATTACATGTCCTCCTCCGGCTTCTGCCAGAATTAAGCCTAACAGATTGGACTCTAATCCCATTTCTTTTAATAATTCGTAAATAGGAATAACTGTAAATACCAACGGGATTGTGATACTTGCCATAAAAATTCCCATAATCAGCTTTTTACCGACAAATGCGTAACGCCCCATAACATAACCTGCCGCTGATGTAGCCAGCAATACGATTACAACAACGCTGACCGTTACAATAATAGAGTTTTTAAAGTATACGCCGAAGTTGGCATTGTTCCACGCTCTTACATAGTTTTCAAAATTTAAGCTTTTCGGTATCAGACTCAATCCGCTTGCAAAAAATTCATCCTGTGTTTTCAAGGAAGCTGTAATCATCCAGATAAACGGATATACCCAGACAAACGCCACTACCGCAAGCAATATGTAAATGATAGATTTTCCTACTTTTTTCATAGCGTTCTCCTTTCTCACACATTTCTCTTCTTATTAAAGTAGTTCTTCACAAGATTAAGAACCACACCAATTGTTACTACCATCAAACCAAACAGCAATGCCGCCGCACTGGCATATCCCAGCCTTGGGCTTCCTGTTGTACTAGAGTATGCAGTACGATATACAAAGGTTGCCACCACATCGGTTGCAAAATATGGTCCTCCGTTTGTCATCGTTTGAACAATATCAAATACTTTCAAAGAACCGATAACACAAAGTACAGCAATAACTCCTCCAATAGGAAGAATTAATGGAAATACTACATCCGTAAAAGTTCTGAATTTGCCTGCTCCATCAATTTTAGCTGCTTCATATACATCCTGAGATACACTTTGCAAAGCCGCAATCCAATAAATCATATAGGTTCCCAAATCTTTCCATATCCCTATAAGAACCACAGTAAATAATGCAGTCTTTTCATCTCCCAAGAAGTTAATAGTATCAATTCCCAAAAGAGCAAGCACCTGATTGATTGGTCCTGTTCCTCCAAAAATAAAAATCATAATAATTCCTACAATAGATGCCGTGGTAATAACCGGAATAAAGTACATCGTACGAAACACCGTAGCGCCTTTTCTGATAATACTTGTCAGTATGTAAGCAATTACCAATGATAAAATCAACTGTATCGGCACGCTGAATATCATATACTTAAAGCTGTTTACAACAGAATTCTTAAATAGCGGATCCGCCAATAGCTCCTTAAAATTCTGTAAGCCTACAAAAGTTGCATTCATAGTCATTCCTGACCAGTCCAGCATGGAATACCATGCGCTTGTAATAATCGGATATCCCTGAAAAAGAATATATAAAAGCAATGTAGGCAGCATAAAAACCCAGCACCGCATATTCTTTCGCACAATCCTTTTTTTCTTTACAGAATTCATTTTTCGAAATTCTGTCAAAGTAGTTTTTCCCTCCATATCTTCCTCCTGTATTTATTATTTAATATAAATTATTAAACCTGTTTTTCTCTGGTTATAATATACTATATTTATTTCTATAAATCAATATATTTTAAACATTTCGTTAATTATAGTCAATAATCGCTCTTTATTTATGTGCATTTTTAACATATACTTTTCAATTTCTTTCCGATATAATTTATCTATAATTTTTTATTTTAAATAATAATTAAACGGAGGAAATACCATGTATATCAGATTAGTATATTCAAAAGAGTCAGAAACTATTTCTTTCGCTGCTTCGGAGTTAAAATATTATTTATCAAAAATAACTAATTCAATTGTTTTTGTTGACGACAGCACGATACAGCACTCTACTATTGCACTTGAGCTTTTCCCTGACTCTCAAAAACATTCTGATACAGATGATGAATATCATATCGAAGTCTCTAAAGGAAACGGACATATTTATGGAAGTAATTCTCGCTCAGTCCTGCTGGGTATTTATAAATATCTGACACTTTTGGGTTGCCGCTTTCTAAGGCCCGGAAAAGCTTATGAATATCTTCCGATGCTTTCTTCCACGGAAGACTTGGATATTTGCTGTCATGAAAAAGCAGAAAATAAATACCGCGGCGTTTGTATTGAAGGGGCAGATTGTCCTGAAAACATTTTTGAATTTATTGACTGGCTTCCAAAATTGGGCTTCAATACTTTTTTCTTACAGTTTGAGCTTCCCTATGCTTTCTTAAATTTATGGTACAGTCACAAAAATAACCCTATGCTCTCTGCCGAAGAATTTTCATTAGAAAAAGCTGCTGAAATTTCACTTCTGATAGATAAGGAATTACAAAAACGTAGCTTAAAGCATCATCGTGTAGGGCATGGCTGGACTTGTTCTGTTTTAAATCAAAACACACTAGGCTGGGTAGAGGCAGATAACACCTTGGATAAATCTCAGCTCCCCCTCACAGCATTGGTAAATGGCGAAAGAGGCTTCTTTGGCGGCATCCCTATTAACACAAACTTATGCTATTCCAGCCCTGACGTAGTGGAAAGTTTTGCCGAAAAGGTTGTAGCTTATGCTAAAAAACACCCTGAGGTTGATTACCTTCATGTATGGCTGGCCGATGCTGCCAATAACCATTGTGAATGTGAAAATTGTCAAAAGTCCATACCGACTGATTTATATGTGCGTATACTGAATAGAATTGATGCTCTTCTCACAGAAAAAAAATTAAAAACAAAAATTGTCTTTTTGATTTACGAGGAATTGCTTTGGGCGCCTCAAAAAGAAGAAATCCTAAATCCTGACCGATTTGTTATGATGTTTGCGCCAATCAGCCGTACTTTTAAGAAATCTTACCAAATGCCAAAAGAGCTTCCTGCTTCTCCTGCATATGTGCGTAATAAAATTACTCTTCCTGTTAATCTGGAAGAAAATTTGTCTTTCTTAAGCCAATGGCAAAAAGCCTTTAATGGCGAATGTTTTGACTATGACTATCCTTTGGGACGGGCGCATTACGGTGATATGGGGTATGTGCATATTTCAAAAATCATTTATGATGATATTAAATATTTAAAAGAGCTTCATTTAGACGGTTATATCAGTTGTCAGGAGCTTCGGGCATTTTTACCTAACGGACTCCCCAATTATGTAATGGGCAAATGTCTTTTCGGAACAACACAAACCTTTGAAGAACTGGCTGAAGAATATTTTTCTGCAGCATACGGCGAAAACTGGAAAATTTACTACAAATATTTAAGTCAGGTTTCTGCTCTTTGCGACTGTGATTACTTTAACGGAAAAGGTCCTCGTGAAAACAAAACCGTACAGGAAAATATGATGAAATTAAAAGAAGTTTTGCTGCGCTTTAAGAAAAATCAGGAGACCTGCCCTGCCACACATCCATCTGCTATAACTGACATTTTCTGTAAACATCTTGACTACCATAATGAGTATTGTATACTATTAGCAAATGCACTTTATTATTTAGCAGGAGGGGAACAGGAAAATACCCAAAAGGCATGGAAAGATTTTCATGATTTTATTTGTTCACACGAGCTTGACTTCCAGAAGGCACTTGACGTTTATCGTGTTATAGAGGTTTCTACCAATTATGCCGGTTTCCCTGTAATAGGAGGTTAAACGTTTATGACTAATCAGGAAAACCGAAGTACCATATTGGAATACATTTTCCGCAATGCACCTGTTGCACGCTCCACGATTGCCAAGCAAACACAAATTACTCCGGCAACAGTAACGTCCATTTCCGGAAACTTTATTCAAGAAGGCATCATACAGGAAATCGGCGCAGAGGATAATGCCGCCGATTGTTCCCCCGGAAGAAAAAGAATTTTGCTGGATATTGTTCCGGACAAGGTATATGCTATGGGAATTGAATTTACTTCCCGACATATCCGTTTTTCTATTTGCAACTTGCGAGGTGATACAGTATTTCAGTCTTCGTTTTCTGTCAAGGAAACCGATAATGGCAATATCACTGATTTTATAGCAGAAAAAGCAGAAGATATTTTAAAAGAAAATCCTTCCTTCGCAGCTTCCATAGTCGGAATGGGAATTGCCGTTCCCGGGCATATCGATGCGCATCAGGATAAGGTAATTACCAATTCCTCTCTGTGCCCGCAGTTTAGCGGAGAAGCTTTGAAAAAGCGGTTAAACATACCTATTATCTGCGAAAACAATGTGCGCTGTATGGCATTTGGAAGATATTTATTTGACCGTTCCTCACCTGATACCTTTGCTTTTTTTCATGTGGGCGCCGGTATGTTCTGCGCTCTCATAGAAAACTCAAAGCTTTTTCAGGGAACAAATTACTATGCTGGCGAAATCGGACATACCATTGTAAATCCAAACGGCAAGAAGTGTGAATGTGGAAAGTATGGCTGCCTTCAAACATATTGCAGCGAAACATGGCTTTTAAAATATTGCCGTCTGTTGTACGAAAGTAACGCAGACACAATTTTGCCCTCACTGAAACCCTGTGCAGATGCGTTGACCATTGAAGATATTTCCAACGCTTTTTCTCTAGGGGACACTCTGGTTGGAAATTATATTTCTACTGCTTTAAAATATCTGGGCATCACTGTATCGAATTTAGCAATTATTACTAATCCGGATAAAATTTATCTTCACGGCAATCTTTTTTCAAATACAGAAATTAAAGAAGAGCTGATGGATTATATCACAAAACAGCTCCTTTTTGTAGATGACCCATCCGACCAAACAGTTCAAATTTTAGACTATGATACATACGCCGGAGCTTCCGGAGCTGCTGCCTATGCAATCAAACATTTTTATATCTCTAATATCTAAAAAGGCGGTGTCCGAATTACCGGACACCACCTTTTCTATTTATTCCTCTTCAGTAATCTCTTCTTCCACTTCGTCCGCTTCTTCTGCGTCCTCAGCTTCCATTTCTTCTACTGCTTCTGTTTCTTCAACGATTTCTTCCTCTTCGAAAAATTCGTCTTCTAATTCTTCTTCATCTTCTCCGTCTGTATCCAGTTTAATATTAGCATATTTCTTCATACCTGTTCCGGCAGGAATTAACTTACCAATAATAACGTTTTCTTTCAGACCGATAAGTGGGTCAACTTTTCCTTTAATTGCTGCTTCTGTCAGAACCTTTGTTGTTTCCTGGAAGGAAGCTGCAGATAAGAAGGAGTTTGTTGCCAGAGAAGCTTTTGTGATACCCAGCATAACCTGTTTTCCGTCTGCCGGCTCTTTTCCTTCTTTAATAAGTTTTTCATTCTCTTCTTCAAAATCAAGAACGTCAACCAATGTTCCCGGAAGGAATTCTGTATCACCATTGTTCTCAATGCGGATTTTCTTCAGCATCTGACGAACAATAACTTCAACGTGCTTATCATTGATTTCTACACCCTGCAGGCGGTATACTCTCTGAACTTCACGGATCATGTAATCCTGTACCGCACGAACACCTTTAATTCTAAGGATATCATGTGGATTTACAGAACCTTCTGTCAGCTCATCTCCGGCTTCCAGATAATCTCCGTCCTGAATTTTAATACGGGAACCGTAAGGAATTAAGTATGTCTTACTTTCTCCGCTTTCATTGTCCGTTACAATGATTTCACGTTTTTTCTTTGTATCTTTAAGAGTAGCAACACCCTTAATTTCAGTAATAATTGCAAGACCTTTTGGTTTTCTTGCTTCAAAAAGCTCTTCGACACGAGGAAGACCCTGTGTGATATCGCCGCCGGCAACACCACCGGTATGGAAAGTACGCATAGTAAGCTGTGTACCCGGTTCACCGATAGACTGAGCAGCAATAATACCAACAGTTTCACCAACCTGTACAGGTTCACCTGTTGCCATATTTGCACCGTAACATTTTGCACAAACGCCGATGTGGCATTTACAAGTAAGAATTGTACGGATTTTAACTGCATCGTAAGGTTTACCTTCTGCATTTACACCTTCGTTTACTACACGAGCAGCACGTTTCGGTGTAATCATGTGATTTGCTTTTACGATAACATTTCCGTCTTTATCCTTAATTGTCTCACAGGAGAAACGTCCTGTAATACGTTCCTGAAGACTTTCGATTTCTTCTTTTCCGT